>JALQYE010000117.1 GCA_023254245.1 Emticicia sp. | reverse complement strand
AATGCAAAATATGAAAACGGTAGAATCTTGATTGATGGCAAGCCAATTACCTCTTATACATTCAAACAAGATTATTTCTTCATGATGGGAGATAACCGTCATGGCTCCGATGATTCTCGTTTCTGGGGATTTGTACCAGAAGACCACATCGTAGGAAAAGCAGTATTTATCTGGATGTCAATCGACAGCGAAGGCAGTTTCTTAAACAAAATTCGTTGGAGCAGATTGTTTTCGATAATTCGATAATTGTTACTGGGGAATTGGTTACTCGTTCTTAGTAACCAATTCCCCAGTAATCACTTTACCAATAACAAGTACACCAATAACAAATTTACCACTCAATTTCGGCAACTCCCCTACTTTTTAAGTAATTATTAGCTTGACTAAAATGCTTATTACCAAACCAACCACCAAAATTGGCCGACATAGGCGACGGGTGCTTTGATTTCAATACAAAATGCTTTTTTGTATCAATAATTTTCCCTTTATCCTGAGCATATTTTCCCCAAAGCATAAATACAACACCTTCTTTTTCATCATTGATACATTGTATCACTGCATCAGTAAACTGCTCCCAACCTTTATTTTGATGAGAACCTGCACTCGCAGCTTGCACTGTTAGTGTTGAATTCAGTAAAAGTACACCTTGCTCAGCCCAACGCTCAAGATTACCACTTTTCGGAAATGGAACTCCCAAGTCGTCGTTTAATTCTTTAAAGATATTGATTAGTGATGGCGGAAAAGTAACTCCATCATTTACCGAAAAACTCAGCCCATTAGCTTGACGAGGCCCATGATAAGGGTCTTGCCCCAGAATCACTACCCGAGTTTTATCAAAAGGGCATTTATCAAAAGCATTAAATATCAAAGCACCAGGTGGATAACAAATTGTGCTTTTATATGCGGTTTTGACAAACGTTATTAAATTTTCAAAATAAGGCTTTTCAAATTCACATTTCAATCTTGATTTCCAACTTTCTTCAATTTTTACATCCATACAATAAAAAAAATAATGTGATATAAATATTTTCCGTAATTTTACTTCGTTAAATTTATAGTTTTGTAGCCGTTAGGCAACTTTTGTGCAATTTAATATAATTCAAATAGATTATATCTTAACTTGCAAGGCAAATGCCTTGATTAGAAAAAACCTATACAAAAACACTATGACAACAACTGCTGTAACTGCTGGTGTTAGAGTAACTGTAAAAACTGAATATCAGCCTTCATATTCAAACCCACTTCAAGAACACTTTGTTTTTACGTACCGAATTTGTATCGAAAATAATAGTGAAAATACCGTTCAATTATTACGTCGTCAATGGTTTATTTTTGATACGAACGGAACTGTAAGAGAAGTAGAAGGTGAAGGTGTAATTGGTGTTCAGCCAGTTTTAGAACCAGGAGAAATTCATGAATATGTTTCTGGCTGCAATCTCAAAACGACAATCGGTAAAATGATGGGGAGTTACCTGATGGAAAGAATGATTGACGGAAAACAGTTTTATGTAGAAATTCCAGAATTTAATCTGATTGTTCCTTATCGATTAAATTAAAGCAAAAAATACTAATTAAAGCACGGCCTCAACCGTGCTTTTTTGTTTAAAGTCGTAAAAAAAGTATAGATTTTCTGCACTATATTCAATTCTACCTTATTTTTGTGGAACGAATAATTTTCAAAACACTCTTATTTACAATAAACAACAAATCATGCAATACAGAATAGAAAAAGATACGATGGGCGAGGTACAAGTACCTGCTGATGTATATTGGGGAGCTCAAACTCAACGCTCAATCGAAAACTTTAAAATAGCTCAGGATATAAATAAAATGCCAAAAGAAATTATCAAGGCATTTGCTTATCTAAAACACGGAGCTGCTTTGGCCAATCACGAGTTGGGCGTCTTACCAAAAGAAAAAGCCGATTTGATTGGAACTGTATGTAATGAGATTTTGGCAGGAAAACTCGATGACCAATTCCCGTTAGTTGTTTGGCAAACAGGCTCAGGTACTCAGTCGAACATGAACTGTAATGAAGTAATTGCCTACCGTGGTCACGTTCTACAAGGTGGAGATTTGGGTGACAAACAAAAATTCTTACACCCAAATGACGATGTAAATAAATCACAATCTTCGAACGACACTTTCCCAACGGCTATGCACATTGCAGCCTATAAGATGTTGATTGAGGTTACCATTCCAGGTATCGAAAAATTACGTGATACTTTGGCTGCTAAATCAGCTGAATTTATGAATGTCGTAAAGATTGGCCGTACGCACTTCATGGATGCAACACCTTTAACAGTTGGTCAAGAATTTTCGGGCTATGTTTCGCAGTTAAATCATGGTTTGAAAGCCATCAAAAATACCTTAGAACACCTTTCAGAATTAGCACTTGGTGGAACTGCCGTTGGTACGGGCATCAATACTCCAGCAGGATATTCTGAAGTTGTAGCCAAGCATATAGCTAACTTAACGGGCCTTCCATTCATCACTGCCGAAAATAAATTTGAAGCATTAGCCGCTCACGATGCGATTGTAGAAGCTCACGGAGCATTGAAAACGGTAGCTGCAAGCTTAATGAAAATTGCAAATGATGTGCGTATGCTTTCTTCTGGCCCACGTGCTGGTATCGGTGAGTTATTTATCCCTGATAACGAGCCAGGTTCTTCAATCATGCCTGGAAAAGTAAACCCAACACAATGCGAAGCTCTTACGATGATTGCGGCACAAGTTATGGGAAATGATGTAGCTATCAACTTTGGTGGTGCAATGGGCCACTTTGAGCTGAACGTATTCAAACCAGTAATGATTTATAACTTCCTGCATTCAGCACGTTTGATAGGTGAAGGTTGTGTATCGTTCAATGATAAATGTGCAGTTGGTTTAGCTCCAATTGAAGAAAACATCAAAAAGCACGTAAATAACTCTTTGATGCTTGTTACGGCTCTTAATACTAAAATTGGCTACTACAAAGCAGCTGAAATTGCTCAGACAGCTCATAAAAATGGCTCGACTCTCAAAGAAACAGCTATCGGTTTAGGTTATCTAACAGCCGAAGAATTTGACGAATGGGTAAAACCAGAAGACATGGTTGGTAGTTTAAAATAAACAATCTCATTGAAAGGACAGCCGTAAAAAGTTGTCCTTTCTTAATTTATGACACAATGGCAACTATTACTTGGCAAGATTTTGAAAAGGTTGAGCTGCGAGCAGGAACAATCATTGAAGTAAGTGATTTTCCAAAAGCTCGTAAACCTGCCTATAAACTTTTGATAGATTTTGGCTTAGGCATTGGTGTAAAACGTTCTTCGGCACAAATTACCAAACTTTACACAAAAGAAGAATTAGTCGGTAAACAAGTAATTTGTGTAACCAATTTTCCTCCAAGACAAATTGCTGACTTCATGTCAGAAGTTCTTACAACTGGCTTTATTTTAGAAGATGGAGAGGTAGTTTTATCCGAACCGCAAAAAAAAGTACCAAATGGAAGTCTTTTGGCTTAAAATCTTGAACTTTTTCTTGTGAATCTGGTTTATATATTTATACATTTGTATATAATTTCAATCAAATCGATGAAAAAGGTACTATTCCGCATATTTAATGTGTTGATGGCAGTAGTTGTACTACTGAGTAGTACTGGATTTGGCTTGGTTGAGCACTCTTGCACCGTAAAAGGAAAACAAACATCATTGCATAAAAGTGGAACCGCTTGTTGCAATAAAACTTCCCAAAAAGACAATCTACCTCAAAAAACAACAGTAAAGAAAGCAAAGTGCTGCTCAGAAGAAGAAAAATACGAAAATGTTGATTATTCATCTTCTGCTTCTCAAAGTGTGGGTAAATTTGTACAAAAAGGCATAGATTGGGCTAAAACAACTATTATTTCTTTCTTTAAAGACATTGTTGAAGAAATTTTAAAGAATATTTCTTCTCAAAGTCATACTGCTACCTCTCCGCCCTCTTCAGGACGCACAATCTTAATTCAAAATCAAACTTTTCTCATTTGAGTAGGATATTCATGACAAAATAATAAGCCTCATCCATGTTGGCTGTAATTTTCCATTGATTATTTTACAAAAATGAAGCTACTCATCAAAAATATGGTGTGTGACCGTTGTATAAGGGTCGTACGTCAAGACCTTGAAAATATTGGAATTAAGGTATCGAAAACTGAACTTGGCTATGTAGAATTGGCAGAGCAAGTCAATACATTTCAATTTCAAGCAATTAAGCATACGCTGCAAAATTCAGGTTTTGAACTCATCACCGACCAGCGTTTAGCAATCGTTGAGCAAATTAAACTCTTGGTTATCAATGAAGTTTATCAACTCAATACTGATAAAAACTCTTCTCAAAATTTCTCTGATTTTTTAGTTAAAAAAATTGGCTACGAGTATTCATTTATCAGTAGTTTATTTTCATCAGTCGAAAAAACGACGATTGAAAAGTATGTAATTGCTCAAAAAATAGCACGTACAAAAGAACTACTCTTCAATGGAGATTTAAGCCTTTCAGAAATTGCATGGAAGCTAAATTATAGTAGTGTAGCTCATCTATCTAACCAATTTAAGCAACTTGTGGGTATTACTCCGAGTGAGTTTAAAAAAGTTGAGCATAAAAAACGACATTCGATTGACCAGCTTCAAAATGATGTAAATTCTATCTAAAATTTTGTAACATTTAACTCGAAAAGGGTTTCTACCTTTGCCATAGATTTAATAGTTAAAAACACAAAAGAACAATGACACATACATTTGAAGTGACAGGCATGACTTGTGAAGCCTGCGAATACAAAATACAACACCTTTTTTCAGGAATTGAGGGAGTAAAAACAGTTTTGATTGACAGAAGTACTAATAGTGCAACAGTTGACATGGATAAACATATTCCATTAAAGGAATTTCAAGATGTTGTGAAACCTTACTCAAAATATACCGTAAACGAAAGAAAAGTAGTGGGTACTCCAGCTGTTACAGAAGAAGAAGCCCCCAAAACTTGGTTTGAAACTTACCGACCACTTTTATTGATTTTTACATTCATTACTGGGGTATCAGTTATTAAAGCCTTTCACAGTGATATTTTCGAGACGGCTCATTTTAGTTGGATGCACTTCATGAATAATTTCATGGCAGGATTTTTCATTGTTTTCTCATTTTTCAAATTTCTAAATCTAAGAGCATTTGCCGAAAGCTATGCCATGTATGATTTATTAGCAATGAAAGTACCAAGCTACGGTCTTATTTACCCATTCATCGAATTAGGACTCGGACTGGCTTATCTCATCGCATTTCAGCCACAATTTACCAATATAGCAACTATCGTAATCATGGGCTTTAGTTCGATTGGTGTAATTCAAAGTGTCTTAGATAAGCGTAAAATCAGATGTGCTTGCCTCGGTACGGTGTTTAATTTGCCGATGAGTACAGTTACAATTATAGAAGATTTATTAATGGTCGGAATGGCAATTTTAATGCTATTTATTTAAGAAAACAATGAAAAAAAGCGTATTTCAGCGAAAAATCAGAAAAACACATCGTTGGTTAGGGGTGATTTTGGGTGTACAATTCTTTTTATGGACCATCGGAGGATTATATTTTAGCTGGTCGGATATGGACGAGGTTCATGGCGACCACCAAAAGGCACACATCCACCCACTTTCAGCTGATATTTCGTTGGTCAATCCGAAAGAAATTATCGACCAAATTAAGTTGAAAGATTCGGTTAATTTTCTTTTTGATATACGCTTGATACAAATTTTGAATCGTCCTTACTACCAAATCATCTACTCGAAAGAGCATGATAGAGGGAAGAAGATACAACTGGCCAATGCAAAAACTGGCGAGTTAAGACCCGCATTGAGCAAAGAGGAAGCCATTGAAGTAGCCAAGAAAAATTTCAAGAACGATGTACCCGTAAAATCGGTCGAATACTTGACCACAACTAACGGCCATCACGAATACAGAGAGCAGCCACTTCCTGCATATGCCATTACATTTTCGCATCCAAGCAACGCAACGGTTTATGTAGCCAGTGAACTCGGAACTGCACAAAAATTTAGAAATAGCAAATGGAGAATCTTTGATTTTTTGTGGATGCTTCATACGATGGATTATCAAGGTCGTGATAATATATCGAATTGGTTACTTAGAGCATTTTCGGTGTTTGGCATAATTACGATTATTAGTGGCTTTACCTTATTTTTTGTGAGTCAAAAATCATATTCAAAGAAATCTTAAAAACAATATGAAAAAAATATCATTAACTACTCTTTGTCTATTTTTAGTAATAGTTTCGTTTGCTCAGCATGAAAACCATCAGCCAAAAGCCGATACCAACAAAGTTGTGGCAAAGCCCAAAAGCCCCAAACTCGTTACGATGGAAATGATTGGAGAAAACCATGTGCATATCGAATATGGTTCTCCGAGTGTTCGTGGTCGTAATATCTGGAATGGGTTGGTTGCTTATAACCAAGTTTGGTCAACAGGGGCTCATAAAGCAACTTGGGTTGATTTCTCAAAAGATGTTAAAATTGAAGGAAAGATAATACCCAAAGGTCGATACGGATTTTTTACGATTCCAGATAAAAATGAGTGGACTATTATTTTGAGTAAAACATGGGATATGCACTTAGCCGATGATTACAAGCAAGAAAATGATGCTATCAGAGTAAAGGTAAAACCCAAAAAGAGCAAGCAAATCACTGAAGCTCTCACTTATGAAATTTTACCAAAACATAAAAATGCTGGCACAATAAAAATGAGTTGGGAGTATATAAGCGTTTCATTGGAATTTGAAAATTTATAATTTCGGAATAATAACAAATCATCAACTAACAATACAAATGAAAAAGAGCATTATTTCTTTAGCATTAATGGCTATCATTTTGTCATGTTCGACAAATGACATGCAACCATTACTGAATATAACAACCCCTTCAGCGTATGTTATCAATGGTGAAAGTACCACGATTTCGGTGATTGATTTAGCCACCTACAACACAAATACTATCAAATTAGGTAGTACTGCAAGTGGTGGACACTCATCGCACAATTCAAGCGACGAGATCGTGTTTCCGCATCATATTTATCTTTCTCCCGATGGCACAAAACTAAGCATTGGCGTGCCAGGAGTAGATTTGACCGAAGGACATTCAGGAACCCACGAAACTCAAGGTAAAATCTTGATTGTTGATGCAAAAACGGGCCAGATACTTTCAAAAACCAGTTTAGAGAAACCCAATCATAATTCTATTTTTTCGCCCGATGGCAAAGAAATCTGGACAACATTGATGCAACACGACGGAAAAACATTGGTTTTTGATGCACAGACAATGACACTAAAAAATACAATTTCGGTTGGAAATGACCCTGCTGAAGTTACCTTTTCAGCAAACGGGAAGTATGCTTTTACAGCAAATGGTGGTAGTAATTCGGTATCGGTCATTGATATTCAAACCAAAAAGGTGATAAAAACCATTACCGTTGGTGCAGAGCCTGTTGGAGCATGGACTGGTGTTGATGGCAATATGTATGTTGATAATGAAGTTGGACAAAGTGTAAGTATTATTAATATTGATAAACTTGAAGTTACTGAAACCATTGATTTAGGTTTTACGCCAGGTTATGTAGCTTATAATCAAGCATTAAACGAAATGTGGGTCAGCAATGCAGGCCAAAGCTTTGTTTATTATTTCGTAAAAGAAAACAATAAATGGAAAAAAGCAGGGAGTATTCAAACTGGCTTAGATGCTCATGCGATTGCGTTTTCAAATGATTGGAAAACAGGGTATGTAACCAATCAAAAAAACTTGACAGTATCAATAATTGATGCTGCGAATCATAAAAAAATTAAAGATATTCAAGTTGGACAAAAACCCAACGGAATTGTCATAAAAAACTAATAAAATGACTAATCAACTTCAACAGGCATTTAATTGGTTGCTTACTGTTCTTCTTTTTCTAACAATCAGAATAGGCTTTGGGCAGAATGTAAACGGTGTTGTTTTAGATAAAACAAACTCAAAAGAAGAACCAATCATTGGAGCAACTGTAAATTGGCTCGGTACAAAAGTAGCAACAACAACAGATTTGGAAGGCAAGTTTACGATAGCCCGAGCTAAGTCTAAAAAATTGGTTATTAGCTTTGTAGGCTATAAATCAGATACACTCGATATCAGCAACGAAACTGATTTAAGAGTTTATCTTCAATCTGAAAATCAACTACAAGAAGTAGTTGTTCGTAGTAGTTCGACTTCGATGGACAGGCTTTCGCCTATTCATACCGAAATTATTACATCAAAAGCTCTTGCAAAGGCAGCCTGTTGTAATCTTTCAGAAAGTTTCGAGACAAACGCTTCGGTTTCGGTTAGCTATGCAGATGCAGTAACGGGTGCAAAACAAATTCAACTTTTAGGTTTGGCAGGAACATATGTACAAACAAACGTAGAAAATATTCCTTCAATCAGGGGATTGGCTACTACGTTTGGATTAAATTATATTCCTGGCACTTGGATACAATCAATTGATATTGGTAAAGGTGCTGGCTCGGTAGTAAATGGTTACGAGTCTATGACAGGACAAATCAACGTAGAACTCCAAAAGCCTGATTTGGCCGAAAAAGTATACCTAAATACCTACGTCAATAGCTTGGGGCGTGGTGAAATCAACCTAAACTTAGCACATATTTTTAAGCAAAAGCAAGAATCTAAGCCTAAATGGTCGGTTGCATTACTCTCACACGGCTCCACAATGCAAACCACTATTGATAAAAACAACGATAATTTTTATGATTTACCGAAGTATACCCAAGCAAATTTTATTAATCGTTGGAAATACGAATCAGATAAAATGGTAGCTCAGTTTGGTGTAAAATACCTATATGATACTCGTTTGGGTGGCCAAATCAATAAAAACCCATTATCGCTTGATAACCTTATTTATAGATTTTCAAACACAACTAACCGAGCTGAGTTTTTCTCTAAAACGGCCAAACTTTATCAATCAAAACCCTACAGAGGTTTAGGGTTAATTCTTAACGGAGTTACCCACGATTCTCAGTCTCAGTTTGGATTTCGTCCGTATAATGGTAAACAAAATACGCTTTACGGAAACCTAATTTATCAAGATATTTTTGGTAATACAAATCATTCATACAAAGCAGGTTTGAGCTTTTTGTATGATAAGTATGATGAAAAATTTGCCGATTTAACTTATCAGCGTGAAGAAATAGTAAAAGGCGGTTTCTTTGAATATACGTATAAACACCTTGAAAAACTGACTGCCGTAGCGGGCACAAGACTTGATTTTCATAACCTGTATGGTACGATTTTCACGCCTCGCTTGCACGTGCTGTATAATGCAACCGAAAATACGGCCTTACGTCTTTCAGCAGGAAAGGGCTTCAGAACAGCCAATCCGTTTGCCGAGTACTTCGGCAATTTGGTGAGTTCAAGAACTGTACGCTTCTTGGAAACTATCAATCCCGAAATTTCTTGGAATTATGGCGTAAGTTTAACCAAAACGTTTGGTAAATCTAATTTGATTATTGACTTGTACCATACTCGTTTCCAAAATCAATTAATTGGCGATACCGAACACCCTAATTTCTTGTATTTCTATAATTCACAGGGAAACAATTATGCCAATTCTGCACAAATAGAACTAAACCTTGTGCCAGCCCCTCGACTTGAATTGAAGGTTGCGTATCGTTATTCGGATGTTTGGCAAACACTCGGAAAATCGTTAAACCAAGAAATAACTGTACGAAAAATGTTTGTACCAAGAGATAGAGTTTTGTTGAATGTGGGGTATGCCCTACCCTACGATAAATGGAAATTTGACGTAACATTGCAATACAATGGGCAACGTAGAATTCCGAACTTATCAACCACTTATGTTCATACAAGTTACGAATCAATGCCTATACAGTATGCACCAGCTTTTGTCAATCTGAATGCACAGGTAAGTCGTGCGTTTAGAAGATGGGACATTTATCTTGGTGGTGAAAACTTGACAAATTTCCGTCAAAAAGACCCAATCGTAACTCCTGACAATCCATTTGGCAGCAGATTTGATGCTGGAAGTGCATGGGGGCCAGTTGTAGGTCGAGTTATTTATTTCGGAACTCGCTACAAGTTAGGTGGAAGAATATAATTTTCTATACCAATAACCAATATGTTTTATTTTTGATATACAGATAACCTAAATAGATTCGTTTTCTATTAGAGAAAAAATAAACAATGGTATTGAGAAGAAAATATTACGTAGTTAGTGCCTTGATATTTGGCAGTTTTATGTGGGGAGGACTTTTAGTCTCGTGTAAATCAAAAAAAGTGATTGAAGAACCTGTTCCTGTAGTTGAAACAGATTATCCGAAAGCTTATGTTGTAAACGGTGGTAGTAATACGATTTCGATAGTAGATTTGAATGAACTAAGCGTTAAAAACATCATTCAATTGACCGAAATTGGTCGTTTCCCGCACCACATTAATATGTCAGCTGACGGTAAAAAACTGGCAGTAGCTACTCCCGAATATGATTTTACACTCGGGCATACAGCCTTACATAATGCCACTGATAAGAAAGGTGGAGTAGCGGTAATTGATACAAAAACAGGTAATACTTTACTTAAAATAGCATTGCCAAGTGTCAATTTCAATGCAGTTTTTAGTGCAGATGGTAGCGAAATTTGGTCGGCAAGTGCTACGCATTCGGGTGAAATGTTTATTTATGATGCTACCAATGGAGTTTTTAAAACAAAAATGGCACTTGGTTCCGACCCCAGCGAAGTAGTGTTTGCTAAAGATGGGAAATATGCTTTTGTAGCTTTAGGCGAAAGTAGTTTTGTTTATGTAATAAACACTCAAACAAAAGCGATTGTCAATACTATCAAGGTAGATGCCTACCCGAGCAATGTGTGGGCAGGAGTTGATGACAAAATTTATGTTGAAAACAAAGTAGCTCAAACGGTTAATGTCATTGACCCAAAAACGCTAAGTGTGGTTGATTATATAAACTTAGATTTTGCTCCTGGGCAAATAGCTTATAACCAAACACTTAATGAATTATGGATTTGCCAAGCCTCACAAAATAAAGTAGCTTATTTTGAACGAAAAAATAATAGTTGGAGTTTGAAAGGTACAATTATTACAGGTGATGATACCCATGCAATTACGTTTTCGAAAGATATGAAACGAGCATTTGTGGTTAATCAAAAAGGAAATTCGGTATCAGTCATTGACGCAGCCAATCATGTAAAAACAAAAGATATTTTGGTTGGTAACCAACCCAACGGAATTGTACTGAAAGAATAAAATTTAACAAACAATAAATCGTGGCGACGAACGCACCAATACAATGAAAAAAGTAATTTCAATTTTAACTATTTTACTGACAATCAGTATATTAACATTTGCAGTTGAACCACCAAAAACTGCTGAAATAAAAATTAAAACATCTGCAAAATGCGGTATGTGCAAAAAGCGTATCGAAAGAGATTTGGGCGTATCGAAAGGAATCGTTAATTCTAATTTAAACTTAGATGACAAAGTTGTAACGATTACGTACAATACTAAAAAGACAAGCCCTGAGAAAATTAAAGAAGTAATTTCAAAAATTGGTTATGATGCAGATGAGGTTGTAGCCGACCAAAAATCGCACGATGCTTTGCCGAGTTGTTGTCAGAAAACATCCGCTTCACACAAAGACTGATAGTAACAAAAAAGGTGTTATTCTGAGAATAACACCTTTTTTCATATAACTTCAAACAAAAAAATTAATTTTCGTTCAATACTTTCTCTACTAATTCAGCTGCTTCTTTCAATACAATCGCTGAGTAAACTTTTAAACCTGACTCATTGATGATTGCAGCACCTTCAGCAGCGTTTGTTCCTTGCAAACGAACGATAATTGGCACTGGAATCTCGCCGATAGCTTTGTAAGCCTCAACAACACCAGTAGCAACACGGTCACAACGAACGATACCACCAAAGATATTAATCAGAATAGCTTTAACGTTCGGGTCTTTCAAGATAATTCTGAAACCAGCTTCAACAGTTTTAGCATTTGCACCACCACCTACGTCAAGGAAGTTAGCAGGCTCACCACCCGAAAGCTTGATGATATCCATTGTAGCCATTGCCAAACCTGCACCATTTACCATACAACCCACGTTACCGTCAAGTTTTACATAGTTTAGGTCATTGTCAGAAGCTTCAACTTCCAATGGGTCTTCTTCTGCTTTATCACGCATCGCAGCTAAATCTGGGTGGCGATATAGAGCATTATCATCAATATTTACTTTAGCATCAACTGCCAAAATTTTATTATCAGATGTTTTCAAAACTGGATTGATTTCAAACATCGAAGAGTCTGACTCAACATAAGCTTGATATAATGAAGTTACAAACTTCACCATTTCTTTATTTGCAGTTCCCGTTAAACCTAATTTATCGGCAATTTTACGAGCTTGGAAAGCCTGTAAGCCAACACGTGGGTCAATCCACTCTTTAAAGATTTTTTCTGGAGTATGTTCAGCTACTTCTTCGATATCCATACCACCTTCGGTCGAAGCCATAATTACATTGCAACCTTTTGCTCTATCAAGCAAAATACCCATATAATATTCTTTTGGCTCACTTTCACCTGGATAGTAGGCATCTTCTGCAATCAAAACTTTGTTTACAACTTTTCCTTCAGCACCAGTTTGGATGGTTACTAATACATTTCCAAGCAAGTTTGTTGAGATACGTTGTACATCATCAGCAGATTTTGCTAATTGTACACCTCTTTGCTCAGAGCCTACGATACTACCTTTTCCACGTCCACCAGCGTGAATTTGTGATTTCACAACGGCAAACTTAGAGTTAGTCATTTCGGCAATTTGCTGATAGGCAGCTACTGCTTGCTCAGGTGTTTCGGCTACGATTCCTCGTTGGATACGTACGCCATATCGGCTTAGTATTTCTTTACCTTGATACTCGTGAACGTTCATGTAAAGTAGGATTTTTTTTAGTTTTAAATTTTTTGCTAAATTAGTCAACAAAAGTGAAATAACAATTACGAAATTTCAGTTAATTGCTAAATTGCTATAAAATTATAATTTAGGCTTACTTTTAAGCAAATATTGTTTATTTTTAGTCATTAATTTACCATTAAAAATTTATAACAAATTTAATAACGGCGGTTCTGGAGAATCGCTCTACAGAAAAATGCTTACAGCAAAAAATATAAAGAAAAACTACGGAAACTTACAGGTTTTGAAGGGTATCGACTTAGAAATAAATCAAGGAGAAGTAATTTCGATAGTTGGAGCTTCTGGGGCAGGAAAAACCACACTTCTACAAATTTTAGGTACGCTTGATAAAGCTGACTCAGGCGAGGTCTTACTCAATGGGATTGATTATAGTTTACTAAAAGATAAAGAACTGGCTAAGTTTAGGAACGAAAAAATTAGCTTCATTTTCCAATTTCACAACCTTATGCCCGAATTTACGGCCATTGAAAATGTTTGTTTACCTGCATGGATTGGCGGAAGAGATAACGCTGAAACCACAAAAAAAGCTGAAGAATTACTCCAGCTACTGGGCTTAAGAGAGAGAGCCAAACATTTTCCATCAGAGTTATCGGGTGGAGAACAACAGCGTGTAGCGGTAGCAAGGGCATTAATCAATTCTCCTGCAGTGGTTTTTGCCGATGAGCCAAGCGGGAATCTCGACTCAAAGAATGCAGAAGAATT
>JALQYE010000116.1 GCA_023254245.1 Emticicia sp. | reverse complement strand
ATAATTGGGTATTTTATTGTGGTAAAAGACATCAGAAGAGGCGATGATGCTTGGAAACCGCAGTGGGCCGTAAAGAAGAAATAAAATATGTTCAAACAATGTACAAATTATGAAAAAGCTATTCATTACCCTATCAATTTTATTAAATACTATATTTTCGGTTAACGCTCAAAGCAATGAGCCTGTTTATTCACAGGTAGATAAAGTTGCTGCATTTCCAGGTGGAATACCTAAATTGTTTAAGTTTATTGCCGACAATCTTAAATACCCTGAGCAAGCAGTAAATGCTAATATTTCAGGAAAAGTAATGATAAAAATGATTATTGAAAAAGATGGAAGTGTTAGTTCAACTACAATTTTGAAAAGTGTAGGTTATGGCTGCGATGAAGAAGCAGAAAGAGTTGTAAAAGCAATGCCAAAATGGACAGCAGGTAAAGTTGATGGAAAAGACGTAAGGTCAACCTTTGTTATACCCATAATGTTTGTTTTAGACAACGGTAAAAGAGCGAAATAGATAAACAGTTAAACTCAACTGATACGTAGAACCATGACTTTCTTACAATATCTTATTCAAATAAACCTGTATTTGGTGCTTTTTTATGGCTTTTACCGCCTGTTGTTAGCAAACGAAACCTTTTACACCCTCAATCGAATTTATTTGGTGGGTTCGGCGGTGCTGAGTTTCGGAATCCCGTTTTGGTATTCCGATTATGTTCAATCGTTTTTTATCACACAACAAGTCAATACTGTTTTTTATACAGTTTTGGGTCCTGCGGTTTTTGGAGCAAAAGCCAGTTCCGAAAATCCTTTTACTTGGTATGATTTATTGAAAGTATTTTATGGTGTTTGTACATTATTTCTTTCTATAAAGCTGATATTTAATTTTTTACAATTAAAAAGAATTTTAGAAAATACCGAAGGATATGCTAAGCACGGAGCAGGTTTTTCGTTTTTTAACTTTGTTTTTGTTGATAAAGACCTCCAAAAATACGAAGTAGTGATGGAACACGAATATGTGCATATCAAGCAACTACATTCGGCCGATGTAATCTTGTTTGAAGTCATTGCGGTGCTTTGTTGGTTTAATCCTGTGGTGTATTTCTACAAAAAGTCAGTAAAACACATCCACGAATTTATCGCCGATGATATTGCGAGTAGGCTTGAGGCTTCAAAAGCTGACTACGCTATGCTACTATTTTCACAACAATTTGGGCTAAATCCACACCAACTTACTAATCAATTTATTGATAAATCAACCTTAAAACGACGAATCGAAATGTTACATAAACCACGTTCACGCAAAATTGCCTTACTAAAATATGGTTTTACTGCACCACTTTTTGCATTGATGCTCGTAATTGCCTCTGCAAGTATCGCCAAAAATAATGGTATCAAGAAAGTTGAAAAATTAGTAGAAACTACGGCTAAAATGCCTATTACTGAATTATCAATCTCGCCAATAAAGGAGTTATTGATTGAAAAAGAAACATCAGTAAAAGGAAAAGTAACTGCCGCTGAAGATGGAAAACCATTAGCAGGGGTAATGATAACGGTAAAAGACAAAAATAGAGGTACAACAACCGATGTAGATGGAAATTACATGATAAACGCCACACCTGCCGATGAATTGATTTTTACGTTTGTAGGTTTTGAAACTTCAACCGTGCCTGTAACTGACAAGAAAGTTATTGATGTAAAGCTAAAATCGAAGAAAGATGGTACCCCGATTGGTTTGCACGAAGTTGTTGTGGCGGGTTATAAGCCAACTATCAATTACGAGAGTGAGGAAATTTTTACTACAGTTGAAGAAAATCCGTCGTTTCCTGAGGGTATCAAAGCCATGTACCAATACATTGCAAGAAATCTTCGTTATCCAGAGCCAGCCAGAAGAGCCAATGTTCAGGGTAAAGTATTTGTGAAATTTATCGTAAGAAAAGATGGAAGCGTTTCGGATTTACAAATACTAAAAGGAATAGGTTTTGGTTGTGACGAAGAAACTGTCAGAGTTCTTGGTTCAATGCCAAAATGGACTCCTGGCAAGCAAAATGGAAAGCCAGTGAGTGTATATTTTACTATGCCTGTAAATTTTGTTTTGGAAGAAGACAAAACAACCCTTACTAAAGGTAATTTTCCTTGGGAAAAACTAATCGTTGTCGAAAAAGGAGAAATTAGAACTTTTACTGATAAGGAATCAATCAATAAAGAAACCGAAAGATTGAAGCCTCTCTTGCAAAGTGGTTCGGTGAAAGAAGAGATTTCGATAAATACTATTGAGAAATCAATGACAATTAAGATTTTGGATAAACAAAAAAATGTAAACCAAGCTTCTGAAAATGTAATTGATGCTGACCCTCTTTTTGTTCTTGATGGAAAAGTTATTAGTCAAGCAGAAATGTCAGGTATAAAACCAAATGATATTGCGACAATGGATGTTTTAAAAAATACTTCTGCTACCGCAATTTATGGAGAAAAAGGCAAAAATGGGGTTGTGGTGATTACAACCAAAAACGCTGTACAAGCCAAAGAAGAGTCTAACTTTACCATCAAAGGGAAACAACTTTATACCATCAAAATTGGTAATAAACGCCAAATAATTGATGCAAAAACTGCTAACGATTATTCAACTGACCGCATCATGCAAGTTAATGTAATAAAAGTAGGGGAGATTAAAACCCGTAAGACATCCTTGAATGAATACGAACAAAAAATTTTAAACGAAGGCTACGATGGCTGGGTTGATATTTGGATTAGAGAGCAGTAGATAGTGAATCAATTTGCAGTTCTGAATCTTTTTTATGAAATTTGAGTTATGCACGACAAAGAATATTATCAAATTTTGCTTGAAGAATTGAAACGCCGACAGTTAGATTTGGCTCTGATAGTTCTAAAAAGAGAATTGGCTCATTATGAGTTGGAAAAAACATATAAAAAAGGCGAAATAATGGGTTTGACCGATGAACCAGACTTTAAAGTTCTAAAAAATATGATAAATCATCAGGTTAATCACTTGAAATTACTTCGTACAGAATTAGATGATATTGATTTGGATATCGAACATTGTGAATTTATGATTGGTCGTTTAAACAATAGATAATTATGACAAACGAAGAAAAAATCAGAGCAGCAGAGGAATTAAAAAATGAGCTACTGAGGCAGCTAAAAGTTAATAATGAAGAAATTGTGCAAACTCAAAAACTTGTTTTTGAGCATAAAAGTAATGTTCAACAGATGAAAAATGAACTTTCATCAAAATTGGATTTAGTCTTAGAATAATATTAGCAGTGTGAAAAAACAACAAAAGTGAGCCACATTTACTGAAAATGTGGCTCACTTTTGTTGAAGCTTATCCCTTATAGAATAACCATTTTCCAATTTCTTTGAAAGTCGGCTTCTTACCGTACATCAAGATACCTACACGGTAAATCTTTGCCGCAATCCAGACCATACCAAAGGTGCTTATGACGAGCAACGACATTGATAAAATCAATTCCCATGGCTCAACGCCAAACGGTAGGCGTGACATCATCGTGATTGGTGAAGTAAACGGAATCATAGATGCCCAAAAGAGTAATTTATTGTCGGTTTGGCCCGCAGTCATGAGGCCAATTAAGTAGCCAGCAAGCAGCGGGAGCATTATCGGGAACATAAATTGTTGAGTATCAGTCTCGTTATCGACGGCTGAGCCAATAGCTCCATAAACGGAAGCATAAAATAAATACCCAAACAAGAAATAAAACAAAAAGCAACCAATAATAAGCGGAATATTGAGGTTTTTAGCACTTTGAATAAAGGCCATGACTTTGCCCGCGTCTGATGGCGTTTGTTCCATTTTCTTGGCAATTTTATCTTTATCCTTCTGTGGCATTTCTGACATTTGGTCTTGTGCAGCTTTGGCAATTTGCTGTGATGGCAGCATCGAAGAGCTAACCGTAGTCAGCACAAACGTGAGAGCAATCCAGAGTGTAAATTGCGTAAGACCAACCAAACCAACACCTAAAATTTTACCCATCATCAACTGAAATGGTTTTACAGAAGAAATAATCACTTCGATGATACGATTAGTTTTTTCTTCAATTACGCCACGCATTACTTGCATTCCGAAACCAATAACGGTCGAAAACATCAGAATTACAGTAATAAAGCCTAAAACCGTTGAAGCCAGTGTATTTTGTTCTTTCTGTTCGCCTTCTTTGCTTACAACTACTACTTTAGAAGAAACATCAACGTCAGCATCTTCCAAAACTTTTTGGTCGATACCCGCATTGGCTAATTTTACATTTCGAATTTCGTTTTGAATAATACGTTCGATTTTACTCTGAATCTCAAAACCAACGCCTTTGCCTGTGTAGATTTTCAGACCACTCGGCACTTCGATAATGTTTTTCGGAATTACCGCTACAATATCGGTACGTTTTTGATTAAGACGATTTAAGGCCGAATCAAGCGGTATATTCACATACTCAAATTTTACTTTTTCTGAATCTTTAAATTTTTGTGTGAATGAGCCACTTTCATCGAGTATTGAAACTCGTTGAACTTCTCGAGAATTGAAAACACCCCAAAATAGTAAGGCATAAAAGCCCGAAACCAGTAAAGGCATGAGAAGGGTCATTACCCAGAAAGATTTTTTCTTGATTCTGACCAAATATTCTCGGCGTAAGATGAGTAGTATATTTTTCATGTGTTTAGTTTTTTAGAATACGATATAAACCCTTCAATTTAGATTTTGACAGCTTGAAAACGGTCTTATCAGTTAATCAATCGTTTCGTTGACAACCATTTTGAAAATATCGTTCATTGTTGGAATATTTTCGCCAAATGAGCGTAACTCAACTTGGTCAATAATTTGTCTAACTAATTGATTAACAGGTGTATCTGGGTTGAGCTTAATAGTGGAACTCGAAAAATTATCTGCAATTTTTTCGGTATTGATAATTTCAAAATCATTTGATGTGGTCAGTAATTCACCAGAATACTTAATATTATAGGTATTGGTCTTGAAACGCTCCTTAATTTCTGTTTTCTCGCCATCAAGCACCTTCTGAGATTTGTTGATGAGAGCAATGTGGTCGCAGAGTTCTTCAACCGATTCCATGCGGTGAGTCGAGAAAATAATCGTTGAGCCTTTTTCTTTTAGCTCTAAGATTTCATTCTTAATCAAATCAGCATTGATTGGGTCGAAGCCAGAGAATGGTTCATCTAAAATAATCAACTGCGGCTCGTGCAAAACTGTAGCCACAAATTGAATCTTTTGCTGCATACCTTTCGAGAGGTCTTCTACGTTTTTGTTCCACCAAGTTTTTATATCAAACTTGATAAACCATTCTTTGAGTTTTTCGAGGGCTTGCTTTTCTGAAAGACCCTTGAGTTGAGCTAAATAAAGAAGCTGCTCGCCGACTTTCATTTTTTTGTAAAGTCCACGTTCTTCGGGCAAATATCCGATTTCTTTGATGTGATTGGGATTAAGTTTTTTTCCATCAAACAGGACATATCCCTCGTCGGGGCCTGTAATTTGATTGATGATACGAATGAGTGATGTTTTTCCTGCACCATTAGGGCCAAGAAGCCCAAAAATTACTCCTTTCGGAATGTTGATGCTGACGTCGTTGAGGGCGGTGTGTTGCGAATAGCGTTTCACAACATTGTGAACTTCTAAGATATTATTCACGGTTGGTTTATGTTTGGTTTAGTGGCTCAAATATAGCTTGATAGTAAGATATAACGCTAAAATAAGTACGAATGGATTTTTTTTTAAATAAAAGGTCTAAAAACCTAAAGATTAATGTATTGAAAATAAATTGAAATTGTAGCAACAACTAAATAATCTCGTTAAATTTTGATAAATTCTGATATTATCATTTACTTGTAAAAGCATTTTTCAAAACTTTCGTGTTTCTTTGTATTTCATTTTTTAAACCAAGACTTGGTAGGTAAGTCCACAATCGCCTACTTTTGTGCAAAAATATTATGTACTCACCCTATGATAGATAATTTAAAAAATATTTTGTCGGTTATTCAGCGAATTTGGTCAAGCATTACCTTAAAAATTAGTGTAGGTTGGTGGTGGACCCTGGATAAGATTTACCGCCTTTTATGTAAAGTTTTTGGGGAAGAGAAAGTAGAACGCGTTTTTACTACTTATCACCGTAAATTAGATGATGCTCGAAATTATTTTATCTCTAAGTTTGATTCAGAAGGTAATTACTACCCAGTAATATCAAAAGTGTACAAATATACTTTGCGAGCAATTGTGGCTGGCTTGATTTATATATTTTGTATCGAAACAAACTTCCTTTGGTTGTGTGGCCGAATGCCAAGTATTGAGCAGCTAACAAACCCCAAGATTTCGCAATCATCGGCTATTTTTACGGCTGATGGTGTTGAAATTGGAAAGTTTTTTACCGAAAACCGTAAAACAATCGACTCTTCACAGATGTCACCTTGGTTATTCAAGGCACTTATTGCTACCGAAGACAAACGCTTTTATGAACATTCGGGTATTGATTTGCAGTCAATGGGAGGAGTAGCTATTGGTATTCTCACGGGTGGCGGCGAGCGTGGTGGAGGAAGTACGGTTTCGCAGCAGCTGGCCAAAAATCTTTATAATACTCGCAGAAGCGAGATGAAAGGTCTTTTATACTATATACCATTAGTAAAAACATTAGTTTATAAGACCAAAGAGTGGCTGACAGCTATTCGTTTAGAAAGAAATTTTACAAAAGGAGAAATCCTGACGATGTATCTGAATACCGTTGATTATGGAAATAATGCTTACGGTATTCGAACGGCTTCAAAGACCTACTTTAACAAAGAGCCAATCAATTTATCACCCGAGGAAGCTGCCATTTTGGTTGGTTTGCAGAAAGGAACAACACTTTATAACCCGATTCGGAATCCTAAAAATGCTCTGAAACGCAGAAATACGGTTTTGCAACTCATGGCTAATAATGGAGCTTTGAGCCAAGCAGAAGCTGATAGGTTGAGTAAGACTGATATTAAGTTAGATATTAATATTGAAGATGCATATGAAGGACAAGGAAGTTATTTCAAGGTTGCGTTAGCTAAGTTTGTTGAAAACTGGGCAAAGAAAAATGAAATAGATATTGACCTTTATCGAGATGGTCTGAAAATCTACACTACAATTGATTCAAGAATGCAAACCCATGCCGAAACTGCCGTTTCGAGTCACATGAAACGTTTGCAAAAAATATTTGACCAAGAGTGGAAAGGCCGAAATCCGTGGACGTATGAAAACGGACAAGAGATTCCTGGTTTTTTGGATACAGTTGCCAAACGGACACCTATCTATAAACGCTTGGTAAAAAAATATAAAAACAATCCTGACTCAGTACATTATTATATGTATGAGAAAAAGAAGCCTGTAAGAGTGTTTAGCTGGGAAGGAGAAAAAGAATTAATGTTAAGTCCTGTTGACTCCATAGATTATTACAAAAGATTTTTGCAAACAGGCATGATGGCCATGGACCCTTACACTGGCTTCATTAAAGCGTGGGTAGGAGGTATCAATTATGATTATTTTAAATACGACCACGTAAAACAAGGCCGTCGTCAGCCTGGTTCTACTTTTAAGCCAATACTTTACACGGCTGCCATTGATGGTCCATTGAATCTCTCGCCGTGCGACCGCCGTGAAGATAAGCCTTTTAAGAAAGAATGGATTGAAAATGGAGAACCCAAAACTTGGGAACCCAAAAATGCGGATGGAAATTTTACTTATTCGCAGATGACACTTCGTAGAGCTATTGCTCGCTCGGTAAACTCGGTGGCAGCTCAGTTATCAGATGAAGTTAAACCAAGTGGAATCATTAACTATGCTCGAAAACTTGGTATAACTGCTCCGCTTGAGCCAGTTTTATCGCTTGGAATTGGTACTTCCGATGTTTCACTTTATGAAATGGTTGCTGCCTATGGCGTATTCTTAAACGAAGGACAATACACTGACCCAATGTTAGTATTTAAAATAGAAGATGCCAAAGGAAAAGTTTTATTTGAGTTTGAAACAAAAAAACGTGATGCTATTAAGCCAGAGTCAGCTTATTTGATGCAATATATGCTTCGTGGTGGCGTTGAAGAACCAGGTGGAACATCGCAAGGTTTATTTGAGTATTGTAGTGCTTTGTTTGCCAATGGTGGACAAGCTGCTGGTAAAACAGGTACAACCTCAAATTATTCTGACTCTTGGTACATCGGCTTTACAAAAGATTTGATTTGTGGTGTTTGGGTAGGTGGAGATGACCGAAGTATTCACTTCCGCACACGCATGGGCGAAGGCTCGAGGTCGGCGATGCCTATTTTTGGAAAGTTTATGCAAAGTGTCTATACTGATAAGAAGCTTGGTTACAGTGCAGGGGCATTTCCTAAACCTGGCATGAAAATTACAAAAGATTATCAAGGTTGTGTATCAATAGGCGGAGAGGTGGCCGAGTCTGATTCTACTGCTTCTTCAGTTGATTCGGCTGGAGTTACTTCCGAAGAAAATCAGCGACTTCCTCCTGTTGAGCTCATTAAACGTGATACAACAGTTAATCGAGATAATCGTTAAATAAATGATATATTAACTTTGTTCAAGAAAGTGGCTTATTATCAGTGTAATACAATCTATTTTATTAGAGATGGTATCTTGCTCGTAAATAAGTCACTTTTTTTATAAATCCTTTACAACCTTTTTTAATGAATTTGTGTCATACCATTGAAATGTCATTTATTCAAATTACACTTTTTAATCATGAAATTGCAACTACCCATCCGCACCTCAACAATTCGATTGACTGGAAAGAAGAAGGTAAATCCAGCAGATGTACTTTTCTTAAAAGCTGATATAAATTACACGGAGGTTTTTCTTCAAGGAGGAGAAACACTCATCGTATCAAAGACTTTGAAAGAACTCGAAAAACGTTTTGTTCAATATGATTTCTTTCGAACACATAAGTCATTTATGGTTAATTTGAATCATGTTGTAGGTTATCAAATTCACGAAGGTTTGATGGTGAAATTAGAAGAACAGTATAATGTTAACCTTTCTCGTCGTCGGAAAGACGATTTTTTGAAGTCTTTTCATAACTTCCCTAAAAATTAAGTCTTCATAATAAATATATTGATTATCATATTTAATTAAAATTACTTTAAGAACACCAGAGACCATTATCTCTGGTGTTTTTATTTGTTTATGCTAAAAAAATATTTTGTGCTAAACTTAGGAAAAAATTACCACCGTAAATGAGCTAAATAGTTCTAAGAAAATATATAGATAAAAACTATAATATTATAAAAACAATCAATTTGATTTATTGATTGTCGTGTAGTAATTTTGAAAAACAAAAACATCAGGATACTGAATTAGAAATATTTAGTATAGAAACAGAATAATAAAATTTTATCACTCATAAATTAACTTTAAAACTTAAAGAAATGGAAAATCATACATCTAATGGCGGAGCAGCAAAATGCCCATTCCATCATGGAGCAGGTGCACCTGTTAATCAGAGTGCTGGTGGTGGCACAAGAAATCAGGATTGGTGGCCAAACCAACTAAGACTCAATATTCTTCGCCAACATTCTTCATTATCAAACCCAATGGGCGAAGATTTTGATTATGCAAAAGAGTTTAACTCTCTTGACTTAGATGTGTTGAAAAAAGAAATCTATGACCTAATGACTACATCGCAAGAGTGGTGGCCAGCAGATTATGGTCATTATGGACCATTTTTTATCCGCATGGCATGGCATAGTGCTGGTACATATCGTATAGCTGATGGTCGTGGTGGAGCAGGAGCTGGTACACAACGTTTTGCTCCATTAAACAGCTGGCCAGATAATGGGAATCTTGACAAAGCTCGTTTGTTACTATGGCCTATCAAGCAAAAATACGGTAAAAAGATTTCTTGGGCCGATTTGATGATTTTAGCTGGAAACTGTGCCTTAGAATCAATGGGCTTTAAAACCTTCGGATTTGGTGGTGGACGTGCCGATGTTTGGGAACCAGAAGAAGATATTTATTGGGGTTCGGAAGGTAAATGGTTAGAAGACAAACGATATTCGGGCGACCGTGAATTGGAAAATCCGCTTGCAGCAGTTCAGATGGGACTTATCTATGTAAATCCAGAAGGACCTAACGGAAACCCTGACCCAATTGCGGCGGCTCGTGATATTCGTGATACATTTGGCCGTATGGCAATGAATGATGAGGAAACAGTGGCATTGATTGCGGGTGGTCATACTTTTGGTAAGGCTCACGGAGCGGGTGACCCAGGCCAATATGTTGGTCCAGAGCCAGCTGCGGCAGAGATTGAAGAACAAAGTATGGGTTGGAAAAATACCTTTGGTACTGGCAACGGAGAATATACAATTACCAGTGGTTTGGAAGGAGCATGGACACAAACCCCAACGCAATGGAGCAATAATTACTTCAATAATTTGTTTGGCTTTGAATGGGAATTAACAAAAAGTCCGGCAGGTGCTCATCAGTGGATACCAAAAGGTGGAGCTGGAGCTGGAACTGTGCCAGATGCTCATAATCCTTCTAAGAGCCATGCTCCAATCATGTTTACGACTGACCTTGCTTTGAGAATGGACCCAGCTTATGAGAAAATCTCAAGACGTTTCTTTGAAAATCCAGACCAATTTGCTGATGCTTTTGCACGTGCTTGGTTTAAGCTTACGCACCGTGATATGGGACCAAAATCGCTTTACCTTGGTCCAGAGGTACCTACTGAAGAACTTATTTGGCAAGACCCAATTCCAGCAGTAAATCACGAACTTATTGATGAAAATGATGTGAAGGCATTGAAAGCTAATATTCTTGCATCAGGCTTAACAGTATCAGAATTAGTATCAACTGCTTGGGCTTCGGCTTCAACATTCCGTGGGTCAGATAAACGTGGTGGTGCAAATGGGGCGAGAATCCGTTTATCTCCACAAAAATATTGGGCAGCTAATAACCCTTCTCAGCTTTCAAAAGTGCTTGATACACTTACGAGTATTCAAGAAGAATTCAACGCAATTCAGACTGGTGGAAAGAAAGTTTCTATGGCCGACCTAATTGTGCTTGGGGGCTGTGCGGGTATTGAGCAGGCTGCAAGAAATGCAGGCCACGAAATTACTGTTCCGTTTACACCTGGGCGTACTGACGCTTCGCAAGAGCAAACAGATGTAGAATCATTTGCAGTGCTTGAGCCAATCGCCGACGGATTCCGTAATTATCAAAAGAAATATTACACTACGTCATCTGAAGAGATGTTGGTTGATAAGGCTCAATTAATGACCTTAACAGCACCAGAAATGACTGTTTTAGTTGGTGGTATGCGTGTATTGAATACAAATACAGATGGTTCACAACATGGTGTATTTACAACTCGCAAAGAAGCCCTAACCAATGATTTCTTTGTGAACTTACTCGATTTAGGTACAACATGGAAAGCTACTTCTGCTCACAAAGATGTATTTGAAGGACATAGCCGTACGACTGGGGAATTGAAGTGGACAGGTACTCGTGTTGACCTTATTTTTGGTTCAAATTCAGAACTTCGTGCAATTGCTGAGGTTTATGGATGCCAAGATGCTCAAGAGAAGTTTGTGAAAGATTTCGTAGCAGCTTGGACAAAAGTTATGAATCTTGACCGTTTTGATTTAGCTTGATTTCCTTATCGGAATCGAAAATAATAAAAGGTGGCAAATTTGCCACCTTTTTGTTTTATATAGTTTGGTTTTAGTGTTTGAACATTGTTAAAATATAAGAAATGCTAATATACTTGTTTCAAAGTTATTTTTGAAATTATCAAATTTACCCATCAAAATACTATAGAAATTTGGATACCTTTGCTAAAATGACCTTAATCTTATATTTAAACGATAATAAAAGATACTTTAGTTATGCTTAAAAAAATACTTTCCTTAATTTTTGTCTTTAGTTTTTTGGGAGGATATTCCCAGAATAAAGCTACTTGTATTGCCGAAATAAATACCATCATTCAAAATTATATTGAACAATCTAAGATTCCTGGGGCAGTCATTCAAGTCAAAAAAGGAAATGATGTGCTTCTTAAAAAAGCATATGGATATGCTCAAGTAAAGGATTTTGATGGAAACATTTTGCTTAATCCTGAGAAAACCTCAATAAAGCATCTGTACGACATCGCTTCTTTGACCAAAGTTGTTGGTACTACCACTTCAATAATGTTATTGGTTGATGCAGGTAAAATTAATGTTGATGATAAAGTCGGGAAATATATTCAAGGATTTAATCAAGCCGATAAAAAAGACATTACAATCCGTCATTTACTAACACATACTTCGGGCTTATACGATTGGTATCCTATGTATTACCGTTGCAAAAGCAAGCAAGAGACTTTTAAATTTATTGAAGAACTACCCCTAAAGTTTCCAGTAGGAGAGGGAAGGCATTATAGTGATTTAGGCTTCACTATCTTAGGCGAAATCATTGAAAAAGTATCTAATAAATCCTTAGATATTTTTATGGAAGACAATATTTTTCGACCGCTAAAAATGACCCAGACTACCTATCGTCCAAATGATAAAGGTCGAAAATTTAAGATTGCAGCAACATCGCACGGAAACCCTTATGAAAAACGAATGGTTGAAGATTCGACGTTGGGTTTCAAAGTAAAATCTATTGACCCAAACTCATGGAACGGTTGGCGTCAGTACACTCTAAAAGGTGAAGTGAACGATGGAAATGCGTGGTATGCTAATGAGGGGGTTTCGGGAGCAGCGGGTATTTTTTCAACGATTGATGATATACAAAAACTGGTTGACGTACTACGAAATAACGGTAAAAGTGGTAAAAATCAATTTATTTCAGAAAAAACTATTGAACTTTTTCTGACAAAAGATAAATTTAATAATGGACTTGGTTGGATGATGGATAATCAGAATGCTTTTATGAAAAACGCCAGTGAAGGTACCTTTGGACATACGGGTTTCACGGGTACAAGTATTTGTGTAGTTCCAAAAGATAGCATTTCGATAGTTCTGCTCATTAACCGTCAGAATGTTGGTTTATCACCATCAAAGGATTACTTTAATGTTAACCCAATCAGAGAGCAGATTTTTAAAACAGTCATGAAATATTACGGAAAGTGAGCTAAATGGCATATCGTTTTGAGCAAAAAATAGCAAGAAGGAATATTTCCCCTCTTGCTATTACTATCTTTATAAACCAATGACTGTTGTTTTTAGATACACCGATTTTGGATATGATTTCTTTCCTGGCATTTCTGACGTAGGAAGAGTTCTCGAAATAATTGTTATTTGATTTTTCTCTTTATTAAAAGCAAAAAATGGATGATTAGGTATTGAATAACCACCAGACTTTCCTAAGTCAAAGCGTTGTATTTTATTAGTGTTTAAGTCAATAATATTTAAACCCGTTGAATACAAGAAAATTTCATCATCAATATTGATTTTTTCCTTCTTTATACCACTATCCATAAAGTCTTTGGCGTTTACAACTTCCAAACCACCACTTAGTTTCTCTAATTTTCCGAACAAACCACTGCTTGTTTTTTCTGGCTCTTTTTTCAGCATTGATTGATTAATAAACAGGTTTTTGCTGTTTTGGTCAATAAGAAAATCTTTTGTTGATTGCGGAAAACCCTGCTCAAGTTCTTTATCAAGATTACCAAATGAGGTCAATGGATTACCAGAAATTCTTGCTTCATTCGTGAAAAGTAAGATTCTACCATCGTTTGCCACAATCGGGAAAAACGGAGGTAAGTCTATTTTCAATTCTTTTGGTGTATGAGAGGTAGTATTGTAGTACTTTTTTATTTCACCATCTTTTGATAGGTGCATGAAGCTGTAATCATACGTTCCTTTTGTTGTCATGAAATCATGCCCACCAACAAGGAGTTCGTTATTCGCCAACGAAACCAAGATATTATATTTAAAATCACCGACTGAAGTACTTCTACCAGAAGAATTAATTACCT
>JALQYE010000115.1 GCA_023254245.1 Emticicia sp. | reverse complement strand
CAATGTTGCTAATGTACCTCCGCCATTGGCAAGGTGGCGGTAGATTAAATACTTTATCCCAAGAAATTCGGCACGTTTTTTTTCAAAATGTGCGATTTGCCTTGGGCTGATTGGGTTACATTTTTCAGCATTTTCGACAATCTTTGTGTCGATTTCCTTATGTATCAAAGATACAAATGCTTTGTAAAATAACTCTTCTTTTTCGGAAACATCCTTTTTCTTTCTGGGCATCTATTTTTAACTTTTAGGGATTTTTAGGCTTAATTAGATGGGGAAGCGTTTCTTTGATTCGAATCATTTCTTCTTGAGTAAGCAAATCAATGTCTTCAAGAATTCGATTGTAATTTTTTTGAATTACATATTTTTTGATTGCCTCTTTGGTGTGATTTTTAGCAAAGTCTTCGCTTACAAATGTAGTAAAATCTTTGATAATTGGCAATTCTTGCAACGGATATTGAGGGGTATCAACATTGATTTTTGCATAGAAAGTTTTGTTTTCAATCGGTTGGTCAAAGTTATCAGCTGTTTGCCCTACGAATGTTCCTTGACTTAGGTTTGCTATTTTGGCTGCATAGACAGTGTCGGAAACTTGAACTGAAAACTGCATAGAAGAATCGTTTCGACTTTCAGTTAGGGACTCTTTTACCTGTTTGGTTTTTAGAAATAGTTTTGATAGTTTTTCCGCCGTTTCGCCAGTTACCTGTCCAGAAAAGATATTTCCAACATTGTTAATAATAACCGTTGCTTCTTTGTCGCCATAATCACGTTTGAGTTGAGAAAAATCTTGAATACCCATCCATGTAGCAATTTTATTCGAGCGTGCGGTTGCTATCAATTTATCTAATCCGCCTAAATAAATAGTTGGAAGTTCATCTAAAAATAGAGCTAATTTCTTTTTCCCCTTTTTGTTAATGATTTTTATCATCCGAGATGTGTAAAGACCTAAGGCTGCTCCGTAAATTTTATCTCGCTCGGGATTATTACCCACACATAAAATTTTAGGTTCGTCATTATTATTCAAATCTAAATCAAAATCATTCCCAGACATCACCCAATAGAGCGTGGGTGTTGAAAGACGAGCCAGTGCATTTAAGGTGGTTGAAACCTGTCCATCTAATTGTTCATAAGTACCTTTTGAGAATGCCTCAAAAAAGGATTTTGCATAATTTCTTGTTTCAGGATAACTCACCAAAATTGGTAATATTTCTTCATATTTTCGATTCGCAAACTCTATGACATGAGGAAGCGTACAAACATTCATCAAAGGGTCTGGTTTTTCATTGGGATTTGTCTGTAATTTAGAAAGATATGCTTGGTGCTTTCTATCAGCAATCATTTTTAATGTCCAAATTACTGCAGTTACAAAGTTTATCGCACTATCTACCCAAAAATCACCTTCTTTAGAAATCCAAGTTCGATTTAGATTGCACATTAATGTACGAGCAGATTCATAAGCATCCATTTGTTCAAAAAGTAAGTGTGGAGCTATTGGATTACAACGATGCGACCTCTCGGGGTCATCAAAGTTAATTATCAAAAACTGGGGTTTTGTAGCTCCATAACTTCCCAAATTGTTTAGTATTGAACTATATGTTTCTATGGTTAAGTCAGGAAATTTAAAATCATATACAAAAAGAGCATAACCTTTTGATATGGACTGGCGTATGGCTGGTAGTAAAATACTGTAAGATTTCCCCGAACCAGGTGTTCCGATTACCATAACTGCTCTTTGTGGGTTCACTACCGAAATTTCGCCTTTGCGAATTTTTTTATCATAATGGTAAGAAGTTTCAAAGTTCACCGAAAATTCATTTTCTAATCGAACCTCATTTTGAGGAAAAGTTTCACTCTCTTGATTGAAAACATCCTCTTTTACATTGAAATTTAGTAAACGACTTAGGTTTTGTCCTCCTTTAATCATCATAAAATAGCCCCACACAGAGCCTAATACATAAAAGAATTCAGTGAAGTATTTTGTATAAAAAGAAATATATAAAAGTAGATTGCTGCCGAAAAATAAAATCGTGCCGAGAAGGAGGTGATTAATGGATTTATTCTTGTCAATATCTTTAGAAATTACACTTCGCCCTCCCGCAACATAAAAGAACAATAGGAAAAGACTTACTATTTTCCCAATGAAGTGATGTTTGAAAAATGGAGTTGCATTATCAATTTTTTTAATCAATCTTAAAATAAATTGAGTTATGAGAGGAATATGCTCAAAAAAAGCGAAGCAATAAATGTAAATGTTGAAAAATAGGGCTGTAATTGAGGCATAAAGTATAATTTCAAGAGCCTTTTGTAAGCCATCTCTTTCTGTTTGCGTGTACATAAAATCAAATTTTGTTTGTAAAAAATATTATAATATAATACTTTTGTAAAAATATATAGAATTTGATTATATCTAACTATGAGATTTTACTTTCCTATTTTACTTTTTGTTTTAACATTTACTGCTCATGCTCAAAACCTTCCCCCCAAAATCTTTGTAGAAGGAACCGGCTTGAATACTCCTTCGGGAATTACTGGCACTATCACGATTCGAGTTTTTTCATCAAGTACTGGATTTGATAAATCTGTAATCGTTAATGCCTCTTCGCCGTCATCGGCTCCAGTAAATCTTTTACCAATTATAGGAGGCAATTACAAAATCACTATTATAAATAATACAAATAAACAGATAGGCTATGTTTTAGGGCAAATTGGTGGAGATTGTACAGGAAAACCGAAAGGAGTAGCACTCGGTAACGGTACAGAAATCAACTATCGAAATGGTTTTGATTTACCGATTGAAGCTGGTCAAATAGCCGAAGTTTATGCTGATTTAACAATTCAAGTGCACCCAAATTACCAACAAACTTGTACTGTCGATAATGAAACCTATGAATTAGGGGGTATTTATCTAAGCCTATTTAGGGCAGATGTCAATCGCCTAAAGATTAGTGAAGATTTTTTAAATACGCAACGTGAATTTTACATCTACAACATTCCAAGTGGTTGTAATAATTTCGGAAATTCAAGTACTACTGGAAAAGCCAAAATTTTTATCAATGGGGCGGAGTATATACAAAATGCTGCAAATGTTTTATTTGATGCCTACGGTTTAAGAGTCTATCGGTTTCCTGAAGGATATTTTAATGTTGGAGATATTATTTGGGCAGAAGATGAGTGTGGTAGTTTGCGTTCAAATTCAACCATCGTAGAAGAAGATTATGCTTATTTGAGTATTCCACCAACCAATAGTGTTGCAGGAAATGGAATTGCCGAAGATGATACCCTTTCTCCAGCATCAAGGCTTGAGACTCCGTTGAGGATTAAGCAATGCGTTCCAATTTCAACTATTGGCTCGCACAATCTATCAAAATTGGTTGCTGCATTGCCTAATAATTTTCCTGATAATCAACCATACAATGCAGGAAAATTCTATGTAAATGGGCAAGCAATAAAACCCGAAGATTTTATTACAAGGGCTAATGCCTATCGTCGTGAAGTAGGTAAAATAAATGCCGATGGCTCAGTTTCTCATTTTGGAGGGGGGGATTACTTCATATTAACTTCTCGCAAATACTTTGTTGTATCTCCGAGCAACCCAATTATATTTGAATATCAGCATAACGGTTTTGATTTGGTCAAATGGGATTTTGCACATTACATCATCTTAGGTGAAAGATTTGGATTTCGTTTTATTCATAATAATGATGTGGTACTTCGATACATTAATGGTGCAGGTGATATTGAAGAGGAAACTCTTTACGGAGATTTTTCAAATGCACGTTACAAAATTACTTTCGATGGTACTTTTATTCGACTCTACATCAATAATGCACTTAAAAGGGAATTTAGTCAGAAAGTCTCATTTTCATCTACGGGTGGTATTCTTTCCAACACCAATTATTTGGATTTGCACGAAAAAGTTAATTTTATACCCACCGATACCGGCTATCATCAAATCCGAGCTAAAATCAATAACATTCAGGTTGTTTCACAGAAGATATACATCGAGCCAAATAAACCAGTTATTTTTCCAAGCCAAGATTCAATTTCAATCTATAAAGGTCAAAGTATAACATTGGGTATCCAAGAATCCTCCTGTCAAGGAACACCTCTTTGGAATACAGGCTCAAATCAATTTACCATTCAAGTAAGTCCAATCATTGATACTGAATACAGTGTTATGTGTCAATTACCTAATAATTGTGTAGGAACCCCCGATAAAATTAAAGTTAGCGTACTACCGCCAGTTCCCAGTGTTTTTGCTTCTAAATCAAGTATTTGTATGGGGGAGAATATTACTTTAACTGCCAGTGGCTGCACTGGAAATCTATTATGGTCAAATGGAATGACTTCGAGTACTATTTCATTTACGCCGACACTTTCAACTAATTACTCTGTCAGTTGTAATGTCAATGGTCGGACTTCGCCGAGTAAAATTATTTCAATAAAAATTCAATAAACCAAAACCAAAATTCATTTATGCAGAAGTCAATACTGGCTTTGATAGCCATTTTTTGTGCCTTGTCGTTTGAAAATAGTGTATTTGCTCAGTCAGCCGACCCTTCAGATACGCTCAAAGTTATTATTCGTTTGATTCCTTCTAAACCAAGTTTGAGTAAAAATCGAGATTCCATCTATGTTGGACAAGCAGTAACATTAACAGCCGCCAATTGTAATGGCACTATCACTTGGTCAAATGGTACAACTGGAAATAGTCTGACTGTTTCACCCAATCAAACACAATTTTATGCTGCGTTTTGTACATCTGCTTTTGGATGTGTTGGTTCAAAAGATTCGATTAAAGTTAGTGTTCAAAGTTTACCTGCACCGACTGCCTCTCCTCAAACCATCTGTAATGGAGAATTTACGACTCTAACTGCTTATGGATGTTCGGGTGGTATTATCAAATGGAATACAGGTCAAACAGGAGCAGTTATTATTGTCAATCCTATTTATTCGACAGGTAGCCTTACGCCACCACCAACATATTCAGAAACCACTTATTCCTATTCTTGTACTTATCCAAATAATGGGCAATCGCAATCAGCTTCAGTAATCGTTAAAGTCAATTTTCGCCCACAAGTTCCAGTTATTTCAGCAAGTCCGACAACTATATTAACCAATGGTTCAAGTATAATGTCAGTTTCAAATTGTAATGGCACGGTGCAATGGCAAAAAGAAATGGCGAATACTTGGACGGATGATGGAACAGGGGCATCTAAAACGGTTACTTTAAGCAAAACAAGCAATTACAGAGCAAGATGCACATCCGCCCAAAATTGTTCGTCAGCTTACAGTGGTGCGTTTATTTTTACAGTTTCATCGCCAGTGCCGAATGTAACAGCTTCTGCTTCGGATGTATGTCAAGGGACAAGCGTAACTTTAACGGCATCAGGTTGTAGTGGTACTTACAAGTGGGGAGCAGGACAAACTACTCCAAGTATTACTGTAAACACGCAAATAGGAGGGATATATGAAGTTACTTGCCAAGATACTGCGGGTATTTCGGCTGCTAAGAGAATTAAGTTTACTCTTCAATAATATGAATAAAGGGAAACAATTATTGGTTTTGCTTGGACTTTGGTTTTCAACCTTTACTGGTGTTTGCCAAACTGATACAAGCAGTCTAACAATACAAATTTGGAAGAAACTCCCAGCTCCCCGAATAATACCTGACATTTCCCCAAAAGGAGAATTATTGAAACTGACAGCATCAGGTTATACTTCTGGAGAAATCCAGTGGTTTGATGCTAATAGTAAGTTTCTTTCAAAAGGTGAATTAATAACTAAAAATATACTTGGTAGGGTAGGAATACTATGTCAGAGCAAAGAAACATGTCCATCCGATACAGCCTTTTTTGAGATTGATTATACTTTTCAAGGAAAAGTTATCAGAACTGATGAAAGTAAAAAGGTATGTGCTGGTACAGATATTTCTTACTTAGTAGAAGGGTGTGCGGGGGAAATCTATTGGGAAGATGGCTTTATGCCAAGCAATAAGCGAATGATTAGGGTTACTCAAGTTGATACCATCAAATACCGATTCCGTTGTTTGCAATCGGATGGTATTTCTAAGTACACCAGCATTGAAATACCAGTTTTAAAACCAACATTGGATGATTGGATACTCTATCCTAATCCTACCTTCCATTGGTTGAAGCTCAAATCAAGTGGGTGTTTGACAGGGGTAAAATGCCAAATTTATAGTATTATCGGTCAAAAATTGTATGAAGGTTGGGCAGAAAGCAATGATGATATTTTACAAATCAATGTGTCGAACTTGCCCAGTGAGGAATATATTATTGAATTAAACTTACCCGAAACAGGCGAACGTGTTATTAAAAGATTTATCAAATTAAGCAAACCATGAGATTTAGGCATTTATTCTTCATCATTTTTTTATTCTTTCCCCTTTTCTCGTATAGTCAAGTAAATTCAAAACGAATTCCATTAGGCACATTTGATTTTTTATTGTACCCTGCTGATGCACAATCGTTAAGTATAGGAATGGGGGGCTTTGCTTCTAATCCGAACGAGAGTAATTGGACAAATAATCAATCAAAGTTGCCTTTTTTAGATGGAAAAAGCGGTATAAATATTTCGTGTAATCCAGTAGCAAGAGGTCTTGTTTCAGATATGAGTTTATCTCGATTAAATGCCTATGCCAAGTTAAAAAAAGCAGGTGTCTTTAATTTGGGGCTGCAATATTTTAATAGCGGCACAATTGATTTACGAGATGACAACGGTAATTCAAATGGAATGTTCAATTCATATACACTTGCGATTCAAGGGGGATATTCTATGAAGTTAAGCAAAAAACTGAGTGGAAGTTTGATGTTTCGGTATGTTAATGCTCATTTATTGCCTCGTCAAATATTCGGTCAGTATGCTGTTCGACCAGCTTCCACAATCAATAGTGATTTGAATGTATTCTATCAAGGAGATAAGACCAAACAACACTATTTCAATGGGGCAATTTTAATTGAAAATATCGGGCCTAAAGTAAGTTTTGGCGATTATAAAAGGAATAATTTTCAGTCAACCAGTTTTAAGATAGGAGGAACGTATAACCAAAAAATCCAATCAAATGATTTATTGAGTTTTAATCTTGATTTTCATAAGTTGTTAGTGCCAACGCCACCATTGCTCACTAACGAAGGTAAAATTCTAAAAGGCTCGAACCCATACGAAACGAGTAGTTTATCCGCTATTTTCTCCAGTTGGACCGATGCACCCGATGGTGTGAAGGAAGAAATTAATGAAATAATGTTTTCAATTGGGGCAACATTTAACCATGTCGACAAACTTGTAGGAAGAATAGGCTATTTTAATGACCCTAAACGAAAAGGGGATAGAAAACTTTTGACTTTGGGTGGCGGATTACAACATATTCAATTCAAAAGAGATAAATATCAAATGAATGTTGACATTGCGGCCACCGTCGGACTTGGAGGTTTTACTGCTCTTAATCGTACTTATATGCTCACATTGAACCTTTCAAAAACAAATTAAAAACCAAACATGCAATTATATAAAAATAACTTAACCCCACCATTCGATTACATTACTTTTATTCAAGCAACACAAAGCCTTGGTTTTTTTGTAGAACAGGAAGCCGAAAGCCATTTAGTTGTCTTGGATTCTCCATTAGATGAAGATGTTTCGCTTCAACTCATCACTAATTTTCGGAAATCTGATAAGCTGATGGATACTAATTTTCGACACTTTAGACTGTATCAGTATAGCAAAAAAATGGATGCGTATATAGGGGAAAGTCACTTTATATCCGTAGATGAAAATGCCATAGCCACAAATAAGGAAATTGTTGAGAAAATGACCAATCGTTTTATGCGTGGAGTATATCGTTGTGCTTGTGGTAAAAAATATTTGAAATCAATTCGTACCAGTGATGGAAATATATTTAGTTGTTTGGGTACAGATTGTGAAGGTGTAACATTCACTCAGCAAGAGATTTTAACCATGTGATTTTTAACTTAGGATTCCTAAAAGGCAAGGCTTTTGGCTTTGCTTTTTTTTCTTATGAATGATTTTTAGCGTATGAATATTAAGATAATTTTTAGTCATAAAAATACAGTTTGGGCCACACCACAAGATTTTTTTGACGAATTGGATAAGAAATTTAATTTCACGACCGATGTCTGTGCAACCTCAGAAAATACAAAATGTGCCATATTCTTTAGCCCCGAAACCGATGGTTTGCAACAAGAATGGACAGGAACTTGCTGGATGAATCCTCCTTATGGGAAAGAAATTAGCAGTTGGGTAAAAAAAGCACATTTGGAAGTCAGCACAGGCAAATGTAAAGTTATTGCCCTACTTCCTGCTCGAACTGATACAAAATGGTTTCACGAATTAATACTTGGAAATATGAGGTTCAATTCATCAAAGGACGCCTAAGGTTCAGTGATTCCAAAAATTCAGCACCGTTTCCTTCTATGCTTGTGATTTTTGAGATAAGTCGATAAATTAGATGGGTTGTTTTATTTATTTCCGAAAATATCGAATGCACTTTAATACGATAATTCTAAAATCTGAATTTACAATTGTCGATTTAGCAAACTTCCCCTCTCATTCAAAGCCAAGCCAATTGAAAGTATTTATCAAACAACGGAGGCGGTTTTGATAAACTTTTTCAGTGCTAAGTCATCAAAAGCCCCTTTCATTGGTGATTGAGTAGATAGAAAATATTTTGCCTACTTGCAAAAATTTTCTGTTACGAAACTCACGGATGAAAGTAATTCGCCATAACTTCTCCTCTCATTCAAGAAAAATCGTGCGAATGCACGAAATTTTTTAGCGTTTTGCCAATTTTTGACCAACAAATGTTTCTATTTGGTTTTGATTTAATCCGAGAGGAAATGTAAAAAACTCTCGGTTGGCGGTTGTTACTTGAAATGTAGTTTCACAAACCAAAATATTTATAATCAAAGCAGGATTGAAAAAATGATAACTCCCATCGGAGTTAGTCATTTTCAAAATTTCATCTTTCCATTTCATACAATTCTATGCTACATTTTTTAAAAGATTCATGTTCCAAGATGGTGCAATAAAGCCGTTCGGGATTCCGCCTACTTCTTGCCATTTCTGTAAAAGCATTTGGTATTTATTTCTGCCATCCTTGATAAAATTGGGGTGGGCAAGTGCATCAAAAACAAAAATATCGTAGGGTTCTTTTTTCTGCACTCCAACAAAAAAGAAACAACTTTTGCTTGGTGTTTGTCTGTTATGGGCATCTAAGTAAAAAGCCGCTTGGCGGTCGTATTCGTATTGATAACAAGATTTTACAAAAGCATTATAGCTTCGCTGACTGGTGGTTTTAATATCAACAATGATATTTTTTCTACATACCAAATCTAATTTGGCTTTGCAAGGTAGCTTCGTGTGTTTGTCGTTAAATAAAATGCCCATTTCGTTATGACTTCCATTCAAAACCCAGCTACAAAAACGGTTTTGTTTGATTCTTGAAATAAGATTTTCGACCAAATCAATATCAACATCTTGCGGAATAATAATGGGCGAATGAGGCTCTAATAGTTTACTATGTAATACCGACCCAAACGCAAAAGCCTTGTAAGGTTTGAAGGGGTTTAAGCCAAAAAGATAATTTTTAAACTCGGTCAAATCTGAATTAGAAATGCTTGGATAGGCTCGATAATTATTTATAAACACATTGTTTTGCATAAAAAAAAGTTTTAAACCCTTTTGAGAACTCGAAAGGGTTTGATTAGAATTAAACCAAAGCCTCACAAAACCTAAATGCTTCTTCATTGATTCGGGCAGCTCCGCCCAGAACATTACCAAAAACACTTTCACGGTTTCGACGTACATGAGTTGTAAAATTGGTGATACCTTGCACCAACCCAAAAGCCGTATCGCCTAAAGCCAAACATTCTTTCTCGATACAAGTATTGATATTTGTAATGAGGTTTTTCTTTCTTGAAGTTAGTTCTTCATTACCGAGTTTCTCTTCTTCACTCATTCTTACTAATCTTTCAACCAAAGCCGTTTTGATTGATTCATCAATTTCAACGTTGTGCATGTGTTCCATTCTTGAAAAAAGTACCTGCCGCTGTTGCATATACGTTTCAAAGTTTTTCAATAAACCCTCAATTTTTTGGTCGTGGTTTTTGGTGTGGTGTATTTGCAACTGACGAAAGATTTTAGAGAAACGATTTTTGCAACGTATCATCATCGAACTATTTCCGATAAAAAATCCTGTACTGCTGTCGTGGCTGTTACCGATAAGCATATAATCAGTAAAATCATACCCCGAAACTTTTATTGGCTCAGTACACTCCAAAAATGCCAAAACCTTTTTTCCTCCCTCAAATTCATCATAACAACGTATCGGGAAACCTGTAATTTCGTTCATTCGCTCAACTACTTCTAAAAATCTTTCGTTGCTGGTGGGTGTGTAGCTTTGCTTTGTTACATTTAGTAATTTATTAGTATCGTTTCTAAAAATGGCTTTATGAGTTGTCAAAACTGTATCATTTGAGAATATTGGTTTTTCGATTATATCCCACGAAAGTGTATTTGATTCCATGCTTTTGATTTTTAATTAGGATTAAAATAGGGTAGGGGGAGTTTCACCCCCTAAACGTTTAGTTTAGAATCGTTTCAGTTACTTCGTCTAATTGCTCAACCTTCGGGACTGGTGGTAAAAAGAAAGTATCCGACACTAAACTCTTATTATACACTGCCGTAGGTGTCAATGTATCTTCACGGTAGATGTGGTGGTCTAACGCAAACTCACGGTACTCTTTTACTTTTTCAGGGTCGGCATCTTCAATTTCAAACTCCGCAATGAAATATTTACCTTTTTCGCCATTTTTCTCTTTGGAAGAAACATTTACAACAAAATCAGCAAAGGTTTTAGGATTTTGAAGGCTACCACGATAAAAGATACTTTGCATTACTTTTTTAAGGTTATTTACACTCGAATTATTGAACATCACAACTGCTACACAATTATCTTTGTCAATAAAAAATACTTCGCCCCATTCTTCTTTTCTATCTCTTGCAAAAAGGTTTTCTTCAAAGAAACGCCACGCAATCGGTTGCATTTTGAGTTTTGCCCCAATTTCATTGCCATCAAGGTAAAATTTGCCTACTTGCCCATTAAAGCGGTATTCTCTTGGGTTTCCTGTGAGGTAGCGATAAATAGATAAAACTTCACCGTTTGTTTCATCAACTGTTTGGTAAGATTTGATAGAAAGAGACTTGTTTGACATGATTGTAAAAATTTAAAAAGTTTTTGAAAAAGATTTGGCGTTCAGTAAACTTTCGCATTTTTTCTTTCCCATCTCATTACCTGTTTGTTAGACAGATGATGTATGAGCCGACCAATGTTTGGTCGTTTTTTCAATACTTCGGAAGAGGTTGTTTCCCTTCTTCGTAGGCAAGAATCTTATCGAAACTGCGAAAAGCAAAAAGAACGCCAAATGAAAAGCGGTCGCGGGCTTGACGGACAAGGGCGAAATGCGGAAGTTGGGAGGGTTCCCTTCGGGATACCCAAACTGCACAAATGAGCTTAGTTTACCCTTGTCAGTCAAAAAGCCAACGACTGCAATTTTGCTGTTCTCTTTTGTAATCGCTGTTTTGATGATTTTTGATAGAATGAGGAAATAATAATATGTAGAGGTATTGAAAGGCGAATACTCAAATTCTGTTGGTTTTTATCTATAAGTTGAAGAAATTTAATAACTCGAGTCGGGGAGAAAATCTTAAAAAACTTCCACTCTCATTCAGTAACACAATTGCTATTCATTCCATTTTTCCAGCTCCCAGTGCAACGGGTGCGAAAAATGAAAAATGAATAGCAATTGTGTTTAAAATTAGGCACGAGTCAAATAATTAATTTTCTTTCAAAATTGTTTATTTGATGATGGTTGCGGGCTGGAATATTTCCCTGTACTTAAAAACTTGGTTTAATAGAACAATTTTTCGATTCAATAAATACTCTGTTACAGAATATAGTACTTCATCTGTACCGAGATGCTGTGTTAAAAAGCAATAGAAATAAGATTTTTTTTTAATTTTGTAATGCCGAAGCAAGATATTATCTATGCAGTATAGGCAGGAGCTGGCATTGAATTATCCTGCCTATTTTTTTTGTAGTCTGTGTCATACGGTTGATTAGTTTTGAATAAAGTATAAATTAGTACCAATAATTTTCGCTGAATCGCCACGTTTCCTTTCATTTTAATACCTGTTCTTTCGGTAATTGCCTCATACTTTTTTTTCAAGTCGGGCTCATACCTACTGGCGGTGATGGAAGGAAAATATAGCGATTTTCGGATTCGTTTATTACCTTTTTTAGACATCCGTTCCTTTGCTTTAACTGAAGAACCTGATTCTCTTTTAGTTACGTCATAGCCTGCATAGCTTACAACTTGGGCTTTTGAATGAAAAAGAGCAAAGCCATTTGTTTCTGAAATAATGCTAATTGCGGTTATTATTGCAACACCTTTCAAAGTACATACATTATCAATTCGTTCTTTTAAAACAGAATCTTGATTAACGATTTCTTTGATTTCAACTTCAATCATAGTTAATTGTTGATTAAGAAAATCAATGTGTTTTTCTATTCTCTCAACACTCTTTGGTGAAGGAGAAAAGCTATATTGATAAGCATGTAACTCATTTTTAAGCACTGTTCTTTGGTCCTTTAGAGCTTGCATTTCTCGGCTTAATTGCCGTAAAAGACGCATTTGAGGGCTAATTGGATTCCAAACTTTTAGTTTTCTTTCCAACCCTAAACGACATAAGATTTGTGCGTCAATTTTATCAGTTTTACTTTTAATATTTAGGCTTTGAGCAAACGTTTTATAGACATTTGGTAAAATTACATGAATATTAAATTGCTTTTGAAAGAGAAAATAGGCTAATGGCTCATAATACACCCCAGTAGCTTCCATAACAAAACTTACGGGCATACTCTGCTCTCCAAAGCTGTTTGTCCATGAAAGCAATTGTTCGAAGCCATTGGGTTGATTAGGAAAAGTTTTGGTTGAAACAATTCGTATTTCTTGGGTGGAGTCTAAATACCCAACACTGGAAACAAAAGTATCTTTACTAATGTCGATACCAACAGTTTTGCGAATGGTAAAAGTGTTATTCATCTGTCTTTAAAGAAAAAAGGTCTTTACTCGTCCTATACTGACTCTTCACAAATGTGAGGTCTTAGATGCTGTTCTGACTTACTGAATAGAAAATGAGGAATCACTATTCGTGTACATACCTCAAAGGTTGTTTAATAAATATCACCTCTCATTTTCTATCAGCTAATTTCTCTTTTTTCCTCGTTTTTTACAAACATCTCAAACATACGAATAAATATAACTCATCTTTATTCACTCAGTCTTCCCAAAGTATTTTGCTATATCTTATATTTGAAATTACATACAATATTAGTATGTAACCATGGATTTACACAAATATGAATTTATACAAATCGTTTGATGCCGTAATTTATAGGACTCCATTAATGAGCTATAAACACATTTTGAAATTGTATGGTGATGAAACCTACATAGAAACAATATTACTAAACGAGGAATTTAAAGAGGCGATTTATCTTGCCTCTTTTTCATTATACGAAGATATTTTTATAAAAAAACGAATAGATAAATCAACAATAAAGGCAATACATAAGTATTTTATTCGGATGTGTAGTCGGCCAACACCTTTTGGATTATTTGCTGGCTGTGGCGTGGGATTTTTAACGGACAAAGAGAATAAAATAGAAATTGAATCTTACAAAATTAGTAGAAAAACAAGGTTAGATATGGATTTGCTATGTGAATTAGCAAATGTACTCAATGCTGAATTCAAATACTCCTTAATTTATTATCCTAACTCAACAGGTTATAACGTTGGTAGCTTCTTCCCAACCCCCTAAATAATTGGACAAAATCTCCGTAAAAGAAGTTTTATTAAATTTACGGTTATTATGAACAAACACAGACGCACTTGGAGCATTACTGAGAAATTAGAAGCACTCCAATTATTGAAAAAAGATGGTATTGGTAAAGCCAGCCGCCAACTCGAAATTTCAAGTACTACTCTCTACAAATGGCAAGCCCAATTTGAGAGCAAAGGTGAAACAGGCTTGTCAGAAAAACAAGAAAATAAGCGTAATATAGAACTCGAAAACCTCAAAAAAGAGAATCGAGAACTAAAGTTTTTGGTTGCTGAGAAAGAACTAT
>JALQYE010000114.1 GCA_023254245.1 Emticicia sp. | reverse complement strand
ATTCCGACTTGGGAAATAAAACCTAATGGAAAAGTGAGTATCAAAGTAGTAAAAAATAAATTAGATAGAGGCTTAGAGGTCAGATACACTCAATCTCAGAAAGCTCTCTAATCATTATCAAATTTAGTCTCAAACGCTTAGTAAACTGTTTTCGGTTTATTGGGCGTTTTTTTGCTTTAAGTTACTGATAAACAGTGTTTTAAATAGTAAAAAATATAATTAATTATAAATTGGCATAAATTTTGATAGCCCTTTGTAAAAGGGCTGTTCTTATAACCAAATAACCAGCCTAACCCATATCATGGAAATCAAGAGAAAAATCACCCTCAGTATAATGCTGATGGGCTATTTAGCATTATGTAGTTGTGAAGGACCAGAGGGTCCACAAGGAGTAAAAGGTGACCAAGGTCCACAAGGAGCTAAGGGAGATACAGGAACACCAGGAGCAACGGGTGCTACTGGTGCTATAGGTTTACAAGGAGCAACGGGTGCAACAGGTGCAGCAGGGTCACCAGGAGCACCAGGTATAACGGGAGCTACTGGTTCAGTCGGAGCAACAGGACCACAAGGTGCACAAGGGCCTAAAGGAGACCCAGGGGTTGCTGGAGCTACAGGTGCGACAGGAGTAACTGGACCAACTGGACCAGCAGGCTCATCAGGTACTGCAACAAATGTTATTTATTCTGATTGGTTTACCCCTGCATTTGTTGATTGGCAAAAATTAACCGAAAAGAGCTATTTATATAGTATTATCGAAACAAAAGTTAATCAAGATATTATCGATAAGGGAGTTGTATTGGCGTATAGCCGTCAGGTTGCAAGCGGCCCAGCTTACTTGCTACCGTTGATGTTGGAGACCAGTTCGGGTTTAACCAACTATAATGTATCAGCTGCCTTAGGGAAGGTAAATATTACATTCTTAGAATTACTGAATGTTCAAGGAAAACCAGTAACGGGCTTACAGTATCGTTATGTAATTATTCCTGGTGGAGTAAAAACACGAGCTAACATTGATTATACAAACTTTGATGAAGTGGCAAAAGCCTTCGGAATTCCGAAATAAACATCAGGTTTTCAAAATACTTTAAATTTGTCTGGAAACTAATTGCGAAATCGACGCCCAAGTGGCGTCTTTTTTGTTATATTCACAATTCAGTGTATCAAATAAGCGTTTGATAAGCATAATATTCTGTTCATAATGAAAATCCTACCATATATTAAGTGTCTTTTTTTTGTATTTCCTTTTGCTGGTTTTGCACAACGGTGTAATCATGCTAATCAAATACAAAGTCTTTATAGTCAGTTAACTGCGAGTGGTTTCGACACCCAAAAGCCAGTTGCTTATCATTACTTCTTTATCGACTCAAATGAGCAGGACCTTAATCAGCTGAAAAATGTATTACTGAAGCAGAACTACAAATATGTACGTACCACAAAAAATGCAGGGAAATACCAGCTTGAAGTAGAGAAAAACGAAGTACATAACGCAAGCTCGGCTACTCAGAAAGGTAAATCTTTAAACGAACTGGCCAAGGCTAATAATGTAGAAACATTTGATGGTTTTGAGATTCTTTCGGAAGAAACCATTACAGAAGAAGATAATTTAGGCACTTTTAAACAACAAATAGAAAGAATACCCACGGCTGAATTATACAAAAAAGCTCTGGAATTGTATGATAAAAATGAAGATGCCAAAGCTTTGGTAGTATTTGACCACTGTATCAAGCAAAATGTCAATCTCGAAACAAGCTACTATAAACGAGCCAACTGTAAAACAGCACTCGGTCGCTCACAAGAGGCCATTACTGATTTAGAAAACGTACTTCGATTGAATCCACAACATTATGAAGCAAATTTTAATCTCGGAGGTTTGTATTTTGAAGCGAAAAACTTTGATAAAGCCGCAGGTTTTTATCAAAAAGCTGTTTCTATAAATTCTAAAAGTGACAATGGATTTTATAGATTAGCCGAAACTTACCAACAAATGGGCATGAAAAACGCAGCCTTACAGAATTGCCAAAAGGCTTTACAGGTAAATCCTAATAATGAATATGCAAAGAAATTAATAGCCACTTTGAAATAAAACTTCTATTGCATATCTATTTCTTTAGGTGGTCTTTTTCTACCAAGAGTCATCATTGCTACTCCCGCCAAGATAATGCTTGACGCCAACATTGAGCGAGAAGTAAGACGCTCATCTAAGAATATCCAACCTAAGAAGATAGCTACTACTGGATTTACGTAAGCATACGTGGCCGTAAGTTGCGGCGGAGCATGATTTATCAGCCAAACGTAGGCTGTGTAGCCCACATAAGAACCGATAAATACCAAATAAATCATCGCCAAATATGTTTCGGTGGTCATATTCTGAAATGCTTGAAGTTGGTTTTTCTCGAAAATGATGCTCATTGTCAAAGAAAAACAGCCTCCAACTACCATTTGAATAGCCGTTGATTGCAGCGAATTAGGCAATACTAAATAAGGAGATTTAAGCGAACCAAATGCCCAAGCGATTGAGCCAAGAAAAACAATTAAGGCAGGAAAAACAGGTACTTCTTGCTGGCCTACCTGCTGAGAAGGGTTGAGCAAAACAGCCATCCCAACTAAACCCAGCACCAAACCGATTGTTCCGATAATTGAAGGTTTTTCGTTGCTAAAAAACAAAAAATCAAGCAAAATCATCCAAGCGGGCAATGTAGCTACCAAAAGTGCTACCAGACCCGATGGCATCTTCATGAGTGCATAAGCTACGGCACAGTTTCCAATACCACTCAAAAGCACGCCAATAAATGCCGCATTGCGGGTTTCTTGTAGCGTTGGCATTCCTTGACCTCTTAGCAGGGTAAAAGCAAATAGAAGCGAACCACCAATCAGAAATCGGGTGCATGAAACAAGCATTGGAGGCAAGGTATGAAGAGCAAACTTAACGCCTAAGTATGTAGAACCCCAAACTATATAGACAATTCCGAGGGCAATATATATTTTTGTTTTTTCTGACATTAGGGAACTGGTTATTGGTTATTTGGAAACTGTGGGGCCGCCCGTGCGGTTATTGGTTAGAAACAACTGCAAAGGCAGCATATAATTTCCAGTGCCTATTTTTTTGTTACTGATTGCCCAGTAACAAATCAACCAGTAACAAATAACTAAACGCAAGTAGGGCAAGTACCTTGTACGAGCATATTTACTTCGGTACGTTTGTATCCTTCTGGCAAATTAATAGTAGGAATATGCACACTTTCGATACAAGTTGTGTTTCCACAAACTAAACACTTAAAGTGTACGTGGTCGTGATGATGATTTTCGTGGCTACACTCCGACACTCGGCACAAAGCATATTTTGTACCCCCCTCATCGTCTAAGACTTTATGTACAATGCCTTTTTCAACAAAAGTTTTGAGTGTACGATAGATTGTCACACGGTCGAAGCGTTGCCCAAACAGTGCTTCCAAATCTCCATGCGAAAGTGCATGATTATTACTTTGGAATGACTGTAATATATCTGCCCGACAGCCAGTGTGTCGTAAATCATATTCTTTAAGCGTATCTTTAGAGGGATTCATATCTGTCAACGTTTATTCGACCAGCAAATTTACGTTATCAAACTGTAATTTTACCAAGTTCGCATAAATTCCTTCTTCTTTCAAAATCAATTCATCGTGCTTGCCCGACTCCGCTATTTCTCCATCTTTCAAAACATAAATTGTGTCAACGTTTCTAATGGTAGCCAATCTATGAGCAATGATGATAGTCGTGCGGTCTTTCATGAGTTCATCAAGAGCATCTTGGACTAATTTTTCTGATTCCGAATCTAATGCACTCGTGGCTTCATCAAGAATCAAAATTGAAGGGTCTTTTAGAATCGCACGGGCAATTGCTATACGTTGACGCTGCCCGCCCGAAAGTTTCACGCCACGCTCACCCACAACTGTCTCAAATTTATCAGGGAAAGACTCTATAAACTCCAAAGCATTTGCTTTTCGAGCAGCTTCCAATACTTCTTGACGTGTGGCATTTGGTTTTCCGTAAGCAATGTTTTCATAGATTGTTCCACCAAAAAGCATTACTTCTTGTGGCACAATCGCAATATTACTGCGAAGTTCAGTTACGTCTTGTGTAGCGATATTTTGTCCATCGATAGCAATTTTACCTTTAGTAAGTGGATAAAGTTTCATCAAAAGTTGAACAATCGTTGATTTTCCCGCACCACTATGGCCTACAATAGCTATTTTTTCGCCAGATTTGATTGAAAGTGATAATTCTTTCAGAATCGTTACATCGGGGCGAGAAGGATAGGCAAATCCGACTTTATCGAATACGATATTACCATCAGCTTTCTTGAAATCAGGCGTTTTACTTACGTCAACTTCCGATTCTTCATCTAAAATCTCTAAAATTCGCTCCGAAGCTCCAACTGTACGTTGAATTTGGGCATACATATCGCCCAAGCCACCAACCGAGCCACCAATAAAGCCAGTATAAAGAATAAATGTAAATAAATCTTGAAAAGCCAACTCACCCGAAAGTACTAAGTTTCCGCCGTACCAAACCACACCCACAACACCACCAAACAAAACTGAGATAATAAATGAAATGAAACCACCTCTGAATGTTGCGGCTTTAAGAGCATAATCAACCACTCGCTGGATAGAAGTGCCATAGCGATTTACTTCTAAACGTTCGTTCGTAAACGCTTTCACTACATTGACAGACTGAAGAGTTTCTTCAACAATGATATTTGTTTGGGCCAATTCGTCTTGTACTTTCTTTGAATTTTTTCTGATGAATCTGCCGAATACAATGGCTGCAATTACCAAAAACGGAAATGTAGAAAGCATGAAGAGCGTCAGTTTGCCCGAAAGCATTGTGATGAGAATGACACCACCTACCAACGTAAAAATCTGGCGGAAAAGCTCAGCAAGTGTAATTGAAAGGACATCTTGAAGTTGCGTAACATCTGATGTGATGCGGCTCATGAGTTCACCAACTCGGCTTTTTTCAAAAAACGAAATCGGTAAGGTAATAATTTTTGTGTAGAGTTCTTGGCGTAAATCACGCATCGAACGCTCCGAAACTCTCGTAAAAGTATAAACTCTCAGAAAAGAAAAGGCTGCTTGCATAAGAAGCAAAGCCACAAAAAGAAATGTTACTTCGTTGAGTGTAAGATTATTAGATGAGCTAAAAATACCTTGAAACTTTTGGATACCTATGTTTCCGCCTACCATGTTTGGTGTTTGTAGAGCAGCCGATGGGTTTTTGGGAGACACAATCGCTCCAACCATTTGTCCCATCAACAAAGGTATACTCATAGAGGTAATTTGCGACAAAACCAAGAAAATGAAACCAATGGCAAAAGTGCCTTTATAGGGTAATGTAAATCTAAAAATCTTTAATGCTTTCTTAAAACCTTCTTTTGTTACCTTTTTTTTATCAGCCTCTGATACACCCGCTCCAAAACTACTACTTCTTTTTGCCATGATTATTTACCTTACAATGGTCGTTAAAATATGCTATTCAATGTCTAAAAACCGCTCATTTCTGAACAGAAGATTACTAAAATTAATCTTCTAATTGTCCTTTATATTTCGATTTCTCGAAAATATCACGAGCATTTGAGTTTTTCATCAAATCAACTAACGAAATTGAAGGGTTTTCGGTTCGGTAGCGACTCACAATTCGCCAGCCAAGCCATTGACCAATACGGCCAGGGCAGTCACTCCCGATTTCAAAAACCTTTGGGCGGTCGCCGAGGTATTTATCTTTGATGCGGTCATTGGTTTCGTAGAGTACTTTGTTATCAATAAAATGTCCCCAAACTAAATCTTGCGAATTCCAAGTTTTGGTCATGTTCGAGTCGGCGTACGCAATTACGAGCGAGTCGGCTACATCGGGTAGCATTGCACGAGTAAATTCATAACTTTTACCATAATAAATCATATCACTCAGAAGCGTATGGTCGTTAGGGTCAATGGCATTGTATTTCTTCGATAGAATTGTTAGTATGGAAGGTACGATGTATGGTTTATCGAATCGTTGCAAAAGATAAAGTGGGTATTGCGGGCGATATTTTGCTTTTGGCCCTAAGAATGTTTCGAGCGGAATCACAATCATCTCGTCAGAGACCATCAATTCTAAGTCGAGAGCAGTAAAAGTTGTGATGATTTGCGGCTCTTTGAAATCGGGATAGTAGTATTTGATGTGCTTAAATGCGGTTTCTAATTGGCTTTTCAAATCCGCCAAATCACCGAACGACTTTTTTGTGTCTTCGTAAAAAGCTTGAGTGTCGGGGTTATTATGAATCAAGAGCAGTCGGTTAATGAGTGCTGTATCTTCGGGCGAAGTCTGATAAAACTGATTAACGAATTTGGTATTTTTCGATAAAAACTCTTTGATTTGTTCTTTCGTCTTGAGGGGCATCATTGCTTCATCAAATCTCTGAATATCAACCTTTACCGATATATTTGAGGTATCTACTTTTTCGGAATCTTGGCAAGAAACCAATAAGAAAGAGCTCATAAGTAAGCCAACAGCACTAATACAAGCGAAGCGTAAATTCATAAATAGTTAAATATTTTTTTAAAAAACGCACAAAAATAGATAAATATTTGCCCCGAATCATCTATTTTTGTAAGATTGTGATTCAGTCATAAACTTGCAGGAGCCTTGATTGCTAAAATCAGGAGAATTATAAAACCCTTAATTAACCACTTAAAATGTTTCATGTAAACTTTTCAGCTACGCCTTTTGTCAAAAAAATGCTATTATTCAGCGTTTATCTTTGTTCATTTCAAGCTCTTGCACAAAAAAATGTTCAGAAAGGAGGAAACCGAGTAGATGCTCTAATTCAGAGAAACCGTAGACTTACCAATGAGATAAATGCCTTAAATCAATTAATAATCAAACAAAGTAATCAAATACTTTCGCAAGAAGGGATAAATAATTACTACAAGTCAGTACTGAAAAGTTCAAGAGATTCTACCGCTACGGTCTCGAGTGCTTGTGCAGAATACAAACAAAAGACAGATGCCGAACTTGCCTCTCTAAAAATAGCCTTCGCTGATTCAATGGAGCTTTTTAGAGAATTCAGAAAACAAGCTCTCAAAGACAAAAACCGTGTTGTAAAAGATACAAATGTTGTAAGAGTATATACAATGCCATACGACCAAGTACGTGTGCGTGTTCTTCGCAAAATCTTAGATGAAGGTATTGGTTTAGTAATTGAGCGTAATACTGACGAAGGATTCTTAGTGTCGAAAGTATTTAAAGACCGAAAAACCAAAGGTATTTTCAAGAAAACTATCGAAACACGTGTTGATTGTGATATTAAAATGGTACAACACCCCTACGAAGACAACAAGACTCTCTTCTATGCTTCAACAAGGGTTCAAGAAAAATCAAAGAAAGATAGCCAGTTTATCGAATTAACTGATAATAAAGTAATTAAAGATTATCAGAAAAAGCTTTTGAAATTTTTTGATGATTTTTTGGTAGGAAATTAAGCAAATTACAGTTCGAGAATAAGCTGATAGCCATATAGATATTATCAAGCCCATGCCTCAAACGTGGGCTTTTTTTTGGTCTGTATCAAAGTCTCAAATGGAGTTTAGGAAGCAAAAAGCGTTATTTGGCATAAAACTTGTTAAAATAAGCTAATATATCAATTGGATTTCCTTGATAATCTATATGAATCTGCTTATTTTTGCACCTCAATTTTTTTGAAAAAATAAAAAATATAATAATCAGGCATTTAAACAATCCTAAAAGTCCAGTAATAAATTAAAAAACAAATGGCTTTAATTAACAAAATTCGTGAACGTTCAGGTGTTGCAGTCGTAGTTATCGCAATTGCACTCATTTTATTCATTGTCGGAGGAGATTTATTCGGAGGAAATGGTAAAAGTGGCTTGTTTAGTAGTAATGATAATAAAATTGGTGAGATTGCAGGCACCAGTATTGATTACCAAGCATTTCAGGCAAAATTAGATGTGGCTCGTGCAAATTATGAGCAACAAGCTGGAAGAGCTTTGCAAGAACAAGAGATTCAGCAATTACGCAGCCAAGTTTGGGAACAAATGATTTTTGACATTACTTACAAAGCTGAGTTTGAAAAACTTGGTTTGAAAGTTACGCCAGATGAGCTTCGTGAAATGGTACAAGGTACTAAAAACCTTAGCCCAATCATTAAACAACAATTTACTGACCCACAAACAGGACAGTATGACCGTAATCGTCATATTGAGTTTATCAATGCAGCGGCAGCTAATCAGCTTCCTGCTCAACAAAAACTTGCTTGGGACCAAATTAAAGAACAAGCAATTCAACAACGTTTGTTGGAGAAGTACAATGCTCTACTTTCTGCTTCTTCGTTCGTAACAACAGCCGAAGCTAAAAGAGAATACGATGCACAAGCTACGAAAGCCGATGCTCGTTATTTGTATGTTCCATATACAAGTATCATTGACACGACTATCAAAGTTACTGATAGCCAATTGTCAGATTATTTGAGCAAACACAAAGAAGAATTTAAAGGATATGATAGCCGCTCACTTGACTATGTAGTGTATCAAGTAATGCCTACAAAAGAAGATAGTGCTGCTTTGTATGAAGATATTAAGAGTTTTGCAAAAGGTTTAGCAGCTGCTAAAGATGCAAAAGCGTATGCTGCTTTAAATTCTGATAGCCGTGTGCCATATGAGCGTAGTGCCAACGAGTTGACACCAACATTGAAAGCTGCTTTGGCAACTGCCATTCAAGGTGCTGTTATCGGACCATTTAAAGAAGATAATACATACTCGATTTATAAATACGAAGGCACAGCTACTGACTCTCTTTACACAGCTCGTGCGAGCCATATTTTAATCCGTGCTGATAAGACTGCTCCTGATTCAGTAAAAGCTGCTGCTCGTGCAAAAGCACAAGATATCTTGAGCCAATTACAACAAGGAGCTGATTTTGCTACTTTAGCTCGTGCAAATAGCCAAGATGGCTCTGCTCAGCAAGGTGGAGATTTAGGGACATTCAAAAATAACGGTACAATGGTAAAACCATTTGAATCGGCTGTGTTTGCAATGGGTGGTGCTGGTTTAGTACCAAACGTAGTTGAAACAGACTTCGGTTATCACGTAATTAAAGTAACAGAAGGAAAATCTAATACAAAGTATAAAATTGCTACTATCAGCCGTGAATTGCAAGCAAGTGAAAGCACAAGAAATGCTATCTACCAAAAAGCCGAAACATTGCGTGCAAGTTGTAGCTCAAAAGAAGAATTTGAGGCTGCTGTGAAGAAAGATGGCAAATTGGTTATCTTGAAAGCAGATAAGATTTTCCCTGAAGCATCAACATTCAATACTATTCAAAATGCACGTGAAGTTGTATTATGGGCGTTTAATAATGATACGAAAGTAGGTAAGGTTTCTGACCGTGTATTTGAAGTAGGCGATAATTTTATCATTGCTGCTGTAACAGCTAAAACAGAAAAAGATAGCCCTAAAGCTGATGACTTTAAAGATGCCATTACTGCTAAAGTTCGTAACGAAATCAAAGCTGAGCAAATATTGAAAAAACTTGGAAACCCATCGGGTTCTTTAGAGCAAGTTGCACAAAAATACGGTGCTGGTGCATTGGTTGAAACGGCGACAGATATTAACTTGGCTTCTGGTATGTTGACATCTCCAGGTATTGACCCAGTTGCTATTGGTAAAATCTTCAGTCAGCAAGCAGGTAAACGTTCTAATCCATTTATTGGTGAAAACGGAGTATTCGTAGTTGAAACAACTAAAATCACGAAAGCTCCAGAAATTGCAGATTATACGCAATACAAAAACCAAGTGATGCAACGTACGGGTGGTTATGGTGTTTCATACATGGCAAACCAAGCAATCCGTGATAACGCAAATATTAAAGATAACAGAGCTAAATTTTTCTGATATAGTTTAGAAAATAGATTTTTAAAAAGAGGAATATCGAAAGGTATTCCTCTTTTTTGTGGCCATTGGTTAAATTTTAAGGTCTTTAACGTCGGCAAGACTCTAAGTCTTGCCGACGTTGTTTTGTTATTTGGGTACGTATTTATGTTGAGAGATAAAATAAAAGCCTCAGCGTATTTAAACACTGAAGCTTTTAAACGAAAATATCTAAATTTAACTTACTTAACAGTATAGGTTTTCTTATCAGCACCAACTCCTTTTAGTGTTAATGACTTCCAATGTTTCGGAAGTTTGGTTTTTAGCTGAACGATTCCTGCGTCGGTGAAATCAAGACCACCCCAGCCGTTAATGAGTGTTTGCAAATAGCCACCCGCACCCGTCGAAAAATAAGGGTTTGTACCGCCAGCCGTTTCAGCTAAAACTCCAAATGGTGGAACTTCATTGGGTTTGTAGCTATCCATGTATTGTTTGTAGGCGGTTTCGGTATCTCCTAAACGAGCATTTAAGATAGAGAATACCCCATGTGCCATGGCGGGGCTTTGTCCTTTTCTGCCTGGAAGATTATCGGCTAAAACTTTCCAGTAAAAATCCAAGTCTTTCTTGATAGTAGCTGGGTCAGTGATTTGCTTCATTGGGTATGAAAGCAAGTTTACATCACCTTGTTTGATTGGCTCACCATTGTAGGTAGCGTGTTCACGAGTTGTACCATCAGGAAACTTCAAAATCACGATTCCTTCTTGAACTTCTTTCCACTTTGCATTTTCGGGAAGGCCGAGTTCTTTGGCTGCTTGGTTGGCATAGCCTAAAACTTCTTTCGCCATACCGTTTGTATAAGCATTGTCATCCACGTTCTCGGCCCATTCGTCAGCACATACTACGTTGATAATATGGTATTTGCCATCGCTTCCTTTTTCAACTCTACTTGTCCAAAAATCGGCAACTTCTTTCAGCATTGGGTAGGCACGTTCTTTTAACCAATTTTTATCTTTCGTGACCTGATAATACTTCCAGAAAGCAAAACCTACATCGCCCGTGATATGGTGCTGAAATGGCCCTGTTAAAGCCCAAACGGGCGTTGATTCTTGCCCTGAATCATCTGATTCCCACGGGAACATCGCTCCTTGGTAGCCGTGGGCTTTAGCGTTGTATTTGGCTGCTTGCAAGCGTTCAAAACGATATTCGAGTAATGACTTTGCCAATTCGGGTTTCATAGCCAATAATGGAGGGTACATCCAGATTTCGGTATCCCAAAAAACGTGACCGTTATAGCCTAAGCCAGATAAACCCATTGGCGAAAGACTGTATGCTTGCCCTTCACGGCAAAACGAGTATAGGTTATACAACGAAAAACGTGCTGCTCGTTGAGCTTCGTCATCGCCTTCAATAACAATATCTGACTCCCATAATTTTGCCCACGCTTCTTTGTGTTTCTTTACTAAACGCTCACGTTTTTCGAGTGCTGCAAAGATTGTCAGACGCTCCGCTTCGTTGTGTGGGTCGGTTACGTGGGCGGTTGAAATTACCGAACCAACTACCGAAAACTTATAGGTTTCGCCTGCTTTTAGTTTTTTGGTAAACTTCATGCGGTGCATTCCGTTATCCCATTCTTCGTGAATTAATTGGGGTTCTTTACCTCGCTCTTCCTCAAACAAAAAGGAATTTGATGCCGCAATGGTGTGTTTTCCAGTGGGTGTTTTAGCTACCGAAGTCATCAACGGAATTAGCGAGTGAGGGCGGTCGATAGTATGAAAGAAATTCTGTACATCACGCAACATATCGGGCGTTTGCATGATGCTGATGGGCGTAAACTCCATGTCTTGTTTAGCCGTAATTTCCATTTCAATCAAGGCCGAATGGGGTAAGTGGCGAAGAGCAAGTACGTTAGACTTGACCGAAGCCTTACTTCCCATATCAAAAGTAGTCGTAAAAATAGCATTTTGCATATCAATCGTTTGTACGAAATTACTTACATTGTTACGGTTAATTATTTGATTATCAATGATTAATTCCATGTTTGCAAATTCAAATACTTTCATGATATTGGCCACACGCCCACGCCCGTAGGTATCAAATGTGCCATTCAATACAATTTCTTTTACTTTGAGAGGGTCGGGCGATGAAGTAATGCCGACCATGCCATTGGCTACCGTTACACCATAATAGTTGTTGGGGTCGAAGTTTTTGGCCGATATTTGCCATTGTGCCGAAGTTGGTGCGAATACACTCATGCATAGCAGCAGTGTGCAGATGTGCTGCCACAAGTTTGTCTTTTTCATAGGTTAACTTTTGTTTAATTGAGCATAAAGATAGTATTTTTTAAGGCTTGAAGAAAAACACATCGTTTAAAGAAAGATTTTAGTTATTTTTAGCCTCTAATCCATGACCTCATAAAAATAGATATTTATGAAAAAAGTTATTGTATGTATTTTATTATCAGTTTTATACATTTCGTGTGATAGTTCACAAAAAAAATCCAGTAAAGATTCACTGCAAGTGGCTAAACTGGCCATTGAAGACATTCCAACCAGCGATTCGCTGAGTATTGATTTAGTAGAGTTAAAGAGAAAAGGCTTACTCGAAAATACCCAAGTGGTTATAGTTAAGCCCGACCCCGTTTATCATAAAAATAAGCGATTTAATGCCTTGCCCTTGAAGGATATTTTTGAAAAATATTCTTTGATAAAAAGAATGAATGCGGCTGACTTGAAAGTAGTTTTTGAGTGCGAAGATGGCTACAAGCCCGAAATGCCTTTAGAGAAACTTCTTTCGGCAAAGGCATATTTAGCCGTGAGCGATGCCGATGCACCGAAAGGGCGAGCGTGGGAAATACTCATAAAAAATGGTCAAGAAACTAAAATGGAACCTTTTTATGTGGTTTACGAAGGTGTTTCGGCCGATGATATCGCCTATAAATGGCCATATAACTTAGTAAAAATTCATTTTGCTCCACTGCACGAAAATGATGCTGCCCTTAAACCCAAAGACGAAGCGGCATTGGCTGGGTATGAACTATTTAAGAATCGTTGTCAGACTTGTCATTCTATCAATAAAATTGGTGGAAAAATGGGGCCAGAACTCAACTATCCCAAAAGCGTAACAGAATATTGGAAAACCGACGATTTGAAGGCATTCATTCAAAATCCAGCTGCTTACAGAAACGATGTGAAAATGCCAAATTTGGGTATAAAACCAGAAGAAGCCACCGAAATTGTGAAGTATTTAAGCTATATGAGTAAGACCCCAACCCCTAAAGGGGAGTAAAATATTTTATTCTTCCCCCCTTTAGGGGAAGGGGGGTTAAAAACGATAATTCAATCCATAATTTAGTCCAAACATTTTCAGACGCATCTGCAAAGCAGTTGAGTTATTAATGCCCGAAAACAACGAATGTTGATACGAACTTCCCAGATTTAGTTGCCAGTGTTGGCTAATAAGATAACTCGCTCTTACGCCACCTAAACCGCTCAAATTCAGTGGTTTATAGATATTGCTCGAAGTATTGATAGTGCTTTTTTCTTGCACGATACTATTATCGTTGATGATGGTATTTTGTAAGAAAATATCGGTCGAAACCCCAGCAAGTAAATTTAGAGCCACTTTTGTAGATAATCCTATTTCGTAGCCAACTTGCATCGGAATCATGAGATATTCATACCGATTGCCAAACTGAGAGGCATCTGCTACTACCGTGTTGGCTTGGCCATTTGCTACTTTCAAGGCTTCATTTGCCGAATTTTGCATTAAATAATCGGCAAAAAACGTATTTACATAGCCATTTTGCTGAAAAGAGTAGGTATTACTATTTAAAGTAGAATTGCCACGTAAATATCGAATTCCACTTTCAAAATTCCATTTTTTTGAGATTTTATAACCCATCGCTACACCCGTATTAATGCCAACTCCAGCTCGAATGGCGTTTTGTGGTTGCGAAACCATAACACTTCCTTCTTTGTCGCCAACCGATGGAGATGCTCCCATACTTGGTTTGTTGGAAGCCGTAGCAAAGGCATCCGCTTGGGCCAGTGCAACGGTATTTAGTCCGCCGAGCTTCATATTGGGGTCAAAAGGAGATACGCCTGATTGAACACCCAACCAAAACTTAGAATCGTTTGATGCCACAACTGGGGCATCCGTTGCTTCGCCATCAAATACTAATTTATTTCGCTTCAATGTGTAGCGGCTACCTAAGTATTGGTATTCATGATACTGCAATAACTTTAAATCAGCGATAACTTTAGTATCATTTTGAGCTAATGATGGAGTTACATTGGCTTGATTATCAGGTGTTTTAGGGTTGAATGTACTTAACGCCTGACTATTAGCTGGTGGAGTATCGGCTGCCATATTACTAACGTTATTGCTGGTAAAG
>JALQYE010000113.1 GCA_023254245.1 Emticicia sp. | reverse complement strand
ACCGTGTCCTTTAATAGCGGCAAACATACGCTCACTATTAATCGGGAAAGTACCAGGATTATCATCAGAGTCACCATGAATCAATAAAAGTGGCGTTTTGATTTTATCAGCGTAGCTAAACGGACTCATTTTGTAATACAAATCAGGAGCTTCCCAATAAGTTCTGTCTTCGGCCTGAAAACCGAATGGTGTCAGTGTGCGGTTATACGCACCACTTCGGGCAATTCCAGCTTTAAATAGCTTTGTATGGCTCAATAAATGGGCAGTCATGAAAGCACCATAGCTGTGCCCGCCAACGGCCATACGGTTTCTATCACCTACACCCATTTCAGCTAAATGATTAACCGCTGCTTCGGCGTTTAGCGTAAGTTGCTCGATAAAATTATCGTTTGGTTTAGTATCGCCACCTTTGCTCACGATTGGCATTTCGGCATTATCAAGCACTGCAAAACCCTGCGTTACGTAGTAAATCGGGCTACCCCAAGCAATGGTTATAAATTTATTCTCGCTTCCACGTACTTGTGCGGCATCTGCGGCATTATTGAACTCTCTCGGGTAAGCCCACATATACACAGGCAATGGGCCATCTTTCTCTTTATTATAACCCTTTGGCAAATACAAATCTCCCGTAAGCTCTATACCGTCTTTGCGAGTGTATTTTACTTTTTGTTTGGTTACACCCACCAACGCTGGATACGGATTAGTAAATGCCGTGATTGGCATATCGGCAATGCGTAGTTTTAAGTTTTTGATGTAAAAATTAGGCACATCAGTTTTTGACTCTTTTCGAGTAATAAATGTTAGATTTTTAGCATCCAATACATCAACCACAAATTCATAAGTGCCTTCGCTGCAACGCCAAAGTTGTTCAGTTTTCTTGGTATCAATATCGAAAAGGCTTAAAAATGGCAAATCTCCTTTCGGCGACGAACCAACTGTATTATTCAAGAAAATTTTGTTTCCTTCTACCAAAATCACTTGTTTGCCGAAGCTGTTTTTCTCCATCAAAGGCATTCCCGGGTTTCCGTAAGCATCGGTAGTATTGCGTTCGAACAGGGTTGAAATGCTTTTTGTGCTGCTATTATATCTACTCACTTTGATGGTTTGCTTGCCTGCAAGTCCTTCCGAAACCCACGCAAAGTTTTCATTTCCCCACGTAATACCACGGAAACGCATTTTAGTTTTAAATAGCTCTTGCTTTTCGGCTTTGAAAGGGGCAGCCTGTGCATACACTACATCATGAAATTCCACATTCTTTTTAATCAAGCCGCTATCGAGTGGCATTGCCCACACCAGCGTTGCGGCTTCGTCGGCTCTCCATTCAAATCCACGAGGGATATTCTGCACATTATCATTGCCTGATGGACGAGTTTCGGCACTCGGTAAATCGGCAATATCTTTCACTAATTTACCACTAATATCAACTACCGAAACTGCTGTTGGGAAACCACTGGCAGTAACCAAATAAGAGAAAGGCTTCTTCAACACTTCCAACAAAAAGTATTTTTTATCGGGCGATAACGTATAAGATTCATAAATGGCGGGTTTGCCTACGGGCGTTTCCACACCTCCACGATTGATGACCATCTGAGCAGTAGCCATAAACTCGAAAAGTTGCTCGTCGTAAGGCGTTTTTATCAAATCTTGGTACGTACGGCCAGGGGCGGCTTTTCCGATATTTTGTTGTACGGTTGGCCCTTTTGGAGTAATTGGCTTAGCTGGTGCAGCACTTGGCAAACTAACGGCTGTTTTATAAACAATCGCATTATCATCAAACCAAGTCAAATCGGCACCTAAAACTACATTTAGAGCCTTTTTATTGACTTTGGTGGCTACTTTGGTAGCTATGTCAATAATGTACAAATCAACACGGTTGTTGGTAGTATTCGTGAATGCAATCTTTTTTTCGCTTGGACTCCATCTCAGATTACCAGCCAACATATTTGCTGGTAAGCCACTGATTTTAAATTCTTTACCAGTTTTGATATTTTTTAGCGTAAAATTATTGATGAAAATCTGGCGGCTCGGCGAGAAATTATTGGGGTTAAGTCTGAGTCCCGCAATTCTGATTTCGGGTTGACCTAATTCCTCGACGGTCGGATAAGAATTACGCTCGCTTTGGAGCATCCATTCGCCTTGGCTGTCAATACTCACATCGGGAGTGGGTTTTGCCAAAAGTAAATCTGCTACTTCTTTAGGTGGGAGTTGATAGCTTACGGCATCTTGAGCAAAAGCTCCAAAACACATAGCAGTAGCTACCAATAAAAGGGTAATTTTTTTATTCATCGTAAGTGTTAGTTAGTAAAATTGATGAAGAATGATTTAACGAAGTGAAATTAATGATTAAAATTCATTGGTAAATACTTTTGGAGACTTAAACTACAAAAAGATAGACGTTTTAGCAGATTTATCACTATAATATCAAATAAAGCAACGTAAATGGTATCAAACGAATTAGCGTTTTTGAAGAAGTATGTGAAAGGAAGTGGAAGAAACTATTGATTGTAGGATGCTAAATATTGGTCTAATTTTTATTCAATTCGCCACTCGCCGTTTTTGTAGAAATCTAAGATTTTCTTCTGTAACAAAAATTCGTATTTGGCTTGTACGAGATTAGATTTTGCTCGGTCGAAATTGGTTTTGGCGAGTATATATTCTAAATAATTCACCGTTCCTGCATTGATTCTGCTTTCTACAGCTTTTATATTTTGGTCTAAAATACTTACCTGATTGCTGGCAACCTTGTAGCGGTCAGCCGCTGCTGTGAGTAATTGATAATTCTGCTCAATAGCTTGGCGGAGTTGAAGTTTGGCCACATTCAACTGATTTTGACTAAGCTGTTGTTGAATTTTTACGGCCGATACTCGTGGAGCGTTTTGCAAACGCCCTAAAATCGGAATACTGATATCTAAACTCAATGACCCACTACGAGTACCGTTTATTTGGGTAAAGTAGTTTTCTGATTTATTTGAAGAAGAATAAAATGTGCCATAATTACCCGATAGGCTTATCTGTGGTAAATTAAACGCCTGTGTAGCTTTAAGCTGGCTATCAAAACTTTTTAGACGAAGTTCGCCCGCTTTTATTTCGGGAAAATTATTGGCTGCTTGTTCAAAAATACCTTCAATCGTTTGATTGTCAATCGTATATTGAAGTGCATCGTCTTTCAATGCCTCAAAACTTGCTGCATTATTGCTCGATTGATTCATGAGCTGAAACAGTGCAAGGCGAGCCGCTTTGTTATTATTTTGTGCAGTAACCAACGAAAACTCATCATTGACCAACTGAGATTGAACTTGAAAAAGCTCGGTTTGACCAACTACCCCCGCCGCTACTTGTTTGTTTACTCGTTCAACCTGCGACTTGGCGGTTTCTACCTGTTGTTTGCTTACTTCCAATAGTTCTTGCGAAGCTAAAACTTGTAAATAGGCCTGAATGATGCCGATGATAGTGCGGTTTTTTACGGCTTCGATATTTTTAGCCCCTGCATCACGCAGAGATTCGTTTTGGCGAATTTGATTTTTTATTTGAAAACCATTGAAAACGGGCATCGATGCCTGCAAACCAAAGTAGTTGGTGGTATAAATCTGCTCAATGTATGCGTTTGTAAAGCGGTCAATGCTACGGCCTACTCGTACGTCTTGGCCCGTACCGAAACCAATGCGTGGGTAAATCTGAGATTTTGCTCTGGATAATTCAATATTGGCACTTTCGCCCATTATCTGACTTTCTCGGTAAGTCAAATTATTTTTGATAGCAATATCAACGCATTCTTTTAAAGACAATGATTGGCCCAAAGCAAAGCCCCCTAAGCGAAACGTCGCACCGTCCCACTGGAGGAATAAAATGATTATTGTGAGTGAGATTTTTAAAAATAGCTGTTTCATGATGATAGAAATTTGTTTGAGAAAATATGGTAGAATGGGTTCCCCCATCGGGGGCGGAGGGGGCTGTTATGCTATCCAACCATCTTTCAATCGTATAATTCTATTACCATATTCGGCGTTGACTTCGGAGTGGGTTACCTGCACGATAGTTACACCATCTTTTTGGTTTAGCTCTTTAAAAAGCTCCATGATTTGCTGGGCGTGTTCGGAGTGAAGATTGCCCGTTGGCTCATCAGCAAAGATGATTTTGGGTTCGGCTACAATGGCTCGGGCTATGCCTACGAGTTGTTGTTGTCCGCCCGAAAGTTGCGATGGAAAAAGGTCTTTTTTTGCTACAATATTGAAGCGGTCAAGCACATCCGCCACACGGCTTTTTCGTTCGGATGAAGATTGCCCTTTGTAAAGCAGTGGGGTTTCGATGTTTTCGTAAACCGTGAGTTCATCAATCAAATGATAAGCCTGAAAAACAAAACCAATGCTTGTGCGGTGTAATTCGGTACGTTTCTTTTCAGAAAGTTTCTGAACTGGATTTTCGCCTAAAATATATTCTCCTTCGGAAGCCTCTTCGAGTAAGCCCAAAATATGAAGAAGTGTTGATTTTCCTGAGCCTGATGGTCCCATGATTGATACAAATTCGCCCTCTTTTATTTCGAGATTGATGTTGCGTAGAACATAGGTTTTGCCGAATCCTGCGGGATAATATTTGGAGATATTTTTTAGTTCAATCATTGGTTTTGTTTACTGACTATCATCCTCTAAATCTTTCGTTTGAGTTGCAAATAATCTAAGAAATAGATGACTTTGAGTGATAAATTATTATTTTGTTCGCTTTGTAGCGTGTTCTGGAAATTATCAAAGTAACGAGTATTGGCAATGTTTGAATTAGTAAATCCTGCATCTTTCCAAACAATATTTAAGAAACTACCAGGGGCAAATTGCCACGTATAAACCATGTCAATATTAAAGTAATTCACATTGCGGTTATATTTCTCTGTCAATCCTGTTTTTGTACTTAATGAGCCATCGTTGTTGAGGGTGTAAAACTCCTTGTTATCAACCACACTCACGTAATGTCTGGCTCTGAATGTTAGCCCCATTTTATTGGTAAAGCTGTATTTGAGGTTTAAAACATTATCGACAGTACTTACTTTTCTAACCGCAAACAAGATATTATTCTCGTCGAGTGTGGTAGTATAACCTAAACTTCTTGGGCGTGGCATAAAGCCAATTTGGTGCTCAATTGAAAATTTACTGTTGAAACGGTATTTTTGGCTCAATGAAATATCGGTTCCACTAAGGTTATAGAAATTCAAGAAAATACGTTCAAAAAACTCGGCACTTACTGAGTATTTCTTTGCTGCATTTGTTTCTATCCAACTACCAAAAGCAACGCTTTTTCCACGTCTGAAAACATGACCCATATTGCGAGGCTCATAGAAATCATTTTGGGCTGGATTGAAGTTCGCAAATGCTCCAAACCAAATCAATTTCTTTGTTTGGGCGTTCACATTAAAGTTGATACGAGCATTCTGATATTTGCTTTTTATATCGCCAATCGAAGAATATAAATTACTTAATCCACCGTTGATATTAAAGAAAAGTCGATTATACCAACCCTTCGGCTCGGTGTATCGGTAGCCCATATAAAAGTTATGATTAATGAAGTTATTGTTTGTAAAATACCCCAAATCATTGCTGTTATACTTCGTATCGGTAAGCGATTGCGAGACATTGAAATTAAAACGCCCACTGGTTTTACCAACACTTAATGTATGGCTATAGCCCAAAGAGTTTTCACTATCGGGAGTTTTGTATTTCAAATAACTGGTTGAGGCATTTCCCGAAATATTATACGTGTTTTTCTTGTCATTAAAGCTAAAAAGAGCCGCACTTACATTGGCATTATAATCGTTTCCTCCTCTCGTAACATTGGTATTTATAAAACTTACGCTCGAATTATGCTTGAAAGTCTGGTCAAGTACAAACAAATTATAATTGGTTGTCGGATCTGTTTGAAACTTACGAATTTCGCCCGTTTCGATATTCTCAATAGTTGCAAACTGTGCTTGCGTAACAGCATTTAAAACCCCAATTCCAAGACCATTTTTGGTGCGTCCCGAAATCTTAGAAGCATTAATTAACTTCGCTTCGGTTGGGTTTTTCAACATTCTTTCATTTGATTTTACGTCGTCATAAGCATCGTATAAATGAATAGGCGTACCACCAATTCGGCGTGAATAAAACAAATTTCCTTTATTGAAAAGCTCAGTACCTTCCGTAAAAAAAGAACGATATTCGTTGAATTTGACCTCGAAAGGTGTCAGATTCAACACTTTGTTGTCGCTTTGCACCTGCCCAAAGTCAGGAATTAAGGTAGCATCGAGTGTGAAGGCCTGACTTAATCCCAGTTTTAAATCCAGCCCTCCCGAAACTTGATTTGTCCAATTTTTCTGTTCGGCTACATCGCTCGGGAAATGATTGGCATAAACCGAAAAATACGGAAAAAGTTGGAGACGCAAGGGCGGCTTAATATCCGAAATACCAGTCCATTATCCTTCTTGAGTCAAGAATCCATTGACATTCGGATTGATGGCATTCCAAGTATATTGCTGCTCGGTTTTTCGTCGTCGTCGGGTGATATTCAAACCCCAATTTTGTACTTTATCTTTACTAAAACGAATGGCCGAATAAGGCAAAAACATCTCGAAACTCCAGCCTTTGTCATGAATTACGACGGCACTTTTCCAAACGGCATTCCAACTAAAATCTTCGCCACCGTTATTATCATTTTGGTTAGGAGTCATTTTGGCGTCCCATTGCTCGCCAAGTGGAGTCACGAAATACTCAAAACCATTCAGTTTGTCATTGTAAGTATCGAAAATCAGACCGATGTAGTCGTTCATTCCGAAACCATCACGACCAGCGAGTTCTTTGGCAATACTATCAACATTTCGCTCGAAACAAGTACCACCGAAATAGATTCCCGCATCATCATACATCAAATAAGATTCGGTATGATTGCCTTTTTCTTCTTTTCGGCCAATTACTGGCCGAAACTCGGTGTAATCATCAGCTTTAGCGGCATCTTGCCAAGCCAAATCATTTAGTTTGCCATCAATAATTACGGGTTTGTTTGTGCGTTTTGCTTCGAGTGAGCGAGGCGTTGTGGTTTGGGCAAACGTCAAGCTGAAGCCAATGCACAAGTGCATCAGAGTTAGTAAAAGGAGCTTTTTCATAATTGTTGTTTGTAAGTTCAGTTTGTGTCGTAGTTGCTGAGGGCTTTTACGGACACAAATTTATTTTTGTTTGGCTTCTGATAAATATTAATAAATGTTAAGAGGTATATTTTTAACAATTATTAATGAATCTGGTGTGAATACTTATCAGTTAAAAAAAGGTTACAAAAAGTAATTATGACAACGACACTCTTTTTACATAAAAGTTGCATGGATTTAAGTTTTGTTTTGAAATAATTTTACTTGTTTAATGTGATTATAGCTTTTTCATAATTTTGTGTACCGATGCCTTAAACCCTAATTCAGACAGCAACTATATAATTTCAAAAGCTATGCCATTGTATTAAAATGTTGATAATGAATAGTTTATGATTTTGAATGAAAAAGAAACTGTCCGAAAACGGACATGTTGAGTACGTCTTCGGACAGGGATACTATTGAGCTAAATTGCTTTCTTTTATGTGAAATTGTAAATCTTCTCAATCCCACGTATATTTGAGTAAGTTAAAAATTATGAAAAAGATAAACTAAAAATGAACCGCATCGATAGACTTTTCGGTATTCTTACCTTTTTACAATCAAGAAAATATGTTTCGGCCGAAAAAATTGCCGAGAAATTCAAAATCAGTGTCCGTACGGTCTATCGAGATTTAAAGGCATTGAGCGAATCAGGTATTCCGCTGAGTTTCGAGCCAAACAAAGGGTATTTTGTGGTGCAAGGTTATTTTCTGCCGCCAATTTCGTTATCAACTGAAGAGGCCAATGCCCTTCTTCTGACCGAATCGTTGGTTTATGGTTTTACTGATAAATCTATTCAGAAACATTACTCTAATGCCCTCAATAAAATAAAGTCGATTTTGCCAACGCAGCAGCGAGAAAAGGCCGAATTTCTGACCAATAATATCAAATATCAAGTCCCCGAACGCCTCACACAAGACTACGAGCATCTCTCAATTTTGCAGCAAACTATTGCCGCCAAAACCATCATTTCGTTTTCGTATAGAAATAATAAAGAAGAACACAGCCGCCGCCAAGCAGAACCAATCGGGTTAATTTTCTACGCCTTCGGCTGGCATCTGATAGCGTGGTGTCACAAACGCAATGAATACCGTGATTTTAATGTATCTCGGATGTCGAAAATCGAAGATACCTACCAAGCCTTTAAAAAGACTGACCACATCGAAGTAAGCGAGTACATGCCGCAGATTCCAGTAAATTACTAACTGTGGGGCGAACCGAGCGTCGGCCGAATCCTGTTCGTTGTTTGAAGTATTATTGCGAACAGGCTGCCGCCGATCGGTTCGCTCCACAGAAAAAAACTTTCAAAAAGCACTGACATAGGGTTGTCAGTGGGACATATTTTCTTTGTGTTGTTAACCAAAAACTCCCCAAAATATGTCAATGATTGCAATGTACCTCCAACAATTAGAGCAAGAATCCATCACCACTCGCAAGATGTTAGCTCTCATTCCCGATGAAAAGTTTTATTGGCAGCCACACCCCAAAAGCATGACACTTCGTCAATTGGGTACGCACATTGCCGAGTTACCAACATGGATTACTTTCGGACTTACAACTGATGAATTAGATTTTGCTAAAACGCCTTATCAGCCAAAAGAAATCAATAATACGGCCGAATTATTGGCATATTTTGAAGAATCGTTGGCTGATGGACGTACGCACCTGATTCCTGAAAATGAAAGTAAATTAGCTGAATCTTGGAAGCTACGTGCGGGCGACCAAATCTTTTTGGATATAAGCAAAGGGGAAGCTATTCGCAATTCACTAAGCCAAACGATTCATCACCGAGCTCAATTAGGTGTTTTTTTACGCCTCTTGGATATTCCGATTCCTGGTTCGTACGGGCCAAGTGCCGACGAAATGCAATCATAAACAAGGGATTTTTTAGACTTTTAAGCCAAAGAAAATTCACGAAAGGTATATAGCCTACACAAAATTATGAAAAATGCTTTTTAGGGTAAACGAAATCCACACAACTACTTTATTTCGCACGATTTCTATTGATTTATCAAGATTCGTCAAGCATCTTTGCTAAAAAATGCTGACAATGACCGAAATCGAAATCTTAGAAAATAGCCTAAAGGCTTTCTCAGGTATGAGCCGAGATGCCTTTAGGCTTTCTGAAAAATATTGGCAAATAAAAACCTATAAAAAAGGAGAATTCTACAACGATTTTCAGCAAGTCTGCAAGCATCTTGGTTTTGTCTTAGAAGGCGTATTTCGAACTTACTATGTCGATGAAAAAAACGCCGACGAAAAAAATATTTTCTTCTATACCAACAATCAACTGGTGGTTTCTTATGCCAGTTTCATCAACCAAGTACCGTGTCATTTTTATACACAGTCGATGTTACCTTCAAAAGTGATTTACATTCACTTTAATAATCTCATGGCACTCTATCGACAATCACATGAATGGGAGCGGCTGGGCCGATTGATTGCCGAACAAGCCTCAAATATGGCACTTAATCGTACCGAAAGTTTGCTTTTTCAAACACCTGAACAACGCTACTTAGATTTAATTTCGCACCACCCCGATATTATGAATACTATTCCGCTGTATCATATTTCGTCGTATTTGGGTATTCAGGGACCGTCGCTGAGTAGAATTCGAAAACGCCTTTCCGAAAAAAAATAATCATTTCTTTACGATTTTAACTTGGGTTAAAGTTTTTGTTGTAATTGGTGCCGACCTTTGTAGCATCAAATTCAAAATTAACATTTAAACAATAAAGACAATGAAATTTACAAGACAAGCATCGGCAAATTGGAAAGGTACAGGAATGGAAGGTGTAGGAACTGTTTCTACTCAAAGCACTACATTAAATAACGCTCAATTATCATTCAAAACTCGTTTTGCGGATGGCGTAGGTACAAACCCCGAAGAGCTCATCGGAGCGGCTCACGCAGGTTGTTTTTCAATGAAATTTAGCTTCGTTTTAAATGAGTTAGGTTTTACGGCTGATAATATTGATACCAATGCGAAAGTAGTTTTTGAAGACGGAAAAATCACGCATATTCACTTAGAAATGTCTGCTTCGATTCCAAACATTACTGAAGAGCAATTCCAAGAAGCAGCCTTAAATGCAAAAGCAAACTGCCCGATTTCGCAATTATTCAATGCCGAAATCACGCTTACTGCAACGTTGGTTTAACTTAACTCTCATCGAAACGTATATAAATGTACCGAACACAGGCAGCTTAGTCTGTGTTCTTTTTTTGTTATTTATGATTTTATTGGGTTTCATTAAGTTGAAAAACGTCGGCATGGTTCAAAAGCATGCCGACGTTAATGTACCCGATAAATTCATTTAGAACCTCTCTTTTATTAACGACTACAAATATCGCAACCAAGTTTTTTCGGGATGTTGGCTTTTATAATTACTGTACCACTTACAAAGTGGATACATAATCAGAATAACCGCAAACCAAGCTAAATAAACCTGCGAAAGCGTAAGACCATCGTCGTTTTTGGGGCGACCGAGGGTTTGCTCGTGAAAAACAAAATCGCTCCATTGGTAGCCCTTGGCTAAAAATGTAATGATTAAAAAAGTGCGAATTACGTACCAATGAATGAGGTAATAAAACAACGGTACACTACCAAAAACCTTAAAAAGTTTTAGTTTATTTTCACCATAAATTTCGGCCAAATAGAGCATTATAAATGCAATGCCGACCATGCAAAGTGTAAAGTCGAGCGAAGGAGCATTTTTAGAAATATTCAGAAACGATAGAAACGTATAAACGGGTTTTGCTTGAACACTCCACGGCACAGGGTCGCCGTAGAGATTGATAAAACGAAGAAGTAAAAATGCCCCCAAAAATGCCCCTGCCATTTTCATGAAAAATGCTGTTCGTTTGGTTTTTTCTACTAAAAAGTATTCACCCAAACCATAGCCAATCAGCATAATCGACCACCACGGAAGTATCGGATAAGCCAAAATCAATAAACGTTCGCCAAGTGGAATAACCGTAAGCACAAAAAGTGGACTCAGTGCATTTCTGATACCAGATTCGGGAACTAAGGCCAGCAGACCATAGAAAAGCATGATAAAAGCACCGATTCCGAGTGCAATTCTGTACGATTTCCCAATCAGCATTGACAGCAAAATAAAACCAAAACCAATGGCTGCAATGACTTGGAAAAGTAGGGTGTGAAAACCAATATCTGACCAGATGCCAAAAGAAATAATGCTAAATTCTAAGAAAATAAGCCAAAGTCCACGAGTGAGCAAAAACTTACGACTTTCGCTGATATTACTTTGATTTTTGGCCGAAATATAGACCGAAACACCCGACAAAAACACAAACGTAGGTGCACACAAGTGTGTAATCCAGCGAGTGAAAAATAGAGCAGGGTAGGTGTTTGATAAATCAGTCGGGTTTTGATTGAGGGCATTTTGTAATAGAAAATCTCGTGTGTGGTCAAGAGCCATAATGACCATAACAATACCACGAACGACATCAATCGAAGTAATTCTTTTCATAATTTATAAGGAAGGTTTTTGTGCTTTTCAAATATAAGTTAAAAATGATTTGAAACTATTGGGAGCGTAGTTTTTTTCTCAGAAATTGTATGTTTGATTCGTAGTTTACTGTGTAGATTTTGAATTGGGAATTTTAGAAAAATAAACAAATAATTTTCAGAGCGACTGACATAGGGCTGTCAGTGGCGTGTACTTATTTTGTGTATCCTTCCAATCCAAACCTAAGAAAATTATGATTTGGGTATTCAAAACTACGATAAAAACTAAAATACAGGTTCGAAGAGTAGCTCCATTACTCAATGAACTTATTTTACCGCACGGGAAATGGAATTTTGATTTAGAAGATTGTGATAAAATCTTACGAATTGAAAACCAACAAGTAGAAATTTGTGAAAGCCACGTAGTAGAGCAGCTAAGTGCCTCAGGCTACGGAATTGAAGTTTTAGAGTAGAATTTTACAGACTGTTGTTGCGATGAATTTCGTAGGAACGTCCAATTTGGACGTTCCTACGAGGGTCAATTTAATCTTCAAGATTAGAAAATATCATTTATTGACATATTTTTTGCCGTTTGAATATTTCATGTCAACGCCAGATTTAAATTTAGCGTTATCAAAATTGGCATCGTCTTTGAACTCGGCGTATTTGAAATCGGCTTGATTGCTGAAAGCCGTGCTTTTGAAGGTTACACGTTCTCCAAAATTAGCGTATTTAAAGTCAGCGTAATTTTTGAATCGTACATCAAAAAAGTCTGCGTCTTGCTTAAACGATGTATATTTGAAATTGGCGTATTCATCGAAATCAGATTTAGCAAAAATTACTTCTTGTTTAAAATCTGCATATTTGAAATTGGCGTCTTTCAAGAATCTTGCTCCACCAAACGAGGCTTTTTCGGCAAAATCAGAGTATTTGAATTCAGATTTTCCCTCAAAAATACAATTTTCAAAAACCACACTTTTCTCAAAATCGGTTGTGTAGGTGGTACCATCTCCCATTGTCCAGTTGATATTTCCATTGCCTACTTTTTTGTTTTTCTCTTCTTCGATGTTTTTATACGCAATAAAATCACCTTTAAACGTACAGTTTTTAAACGAAATAGGCACTTCTACGTAGCTTTTATATTCTTCGTAACTTCCTTTATTTTTGATGCGTTTTTTATTGGTAAGCTCGGTGAGGTCTAAATTACCAACGATGGTAGTATTTTGATAGTCAACAGTTTGTCCTTTGTCGATTGCTTCAAAAATAGTTTTTGCCGAAACCTCTTTTTGAGCTGAAACCGTCGTGCTGACGAAAGCAAAAAGTATTATGATAAGTATCTTTTTCATACAAATAATTATTTGGCAGTACGCCGTCCGATTAAAGTGAGTTGGATATAAATGTATAATTTCTTATCAGATGATTCAAAACCTTAGTCCGTAGGACTTTCATATTGGTAGAGATTATGATAGGTTCAGCTTTCATAATGCCGTAGGTATTCAACTATTGAGTCTTTTGTTGAATACCTACGGCATTCTTGTTATACTTATTTGGAAAATGCTACCGATATGAAAGTCCTACGGACTAAATAGCTCAGAATAATTTTTTAAATAATTTAACTGAAAAAATGTCTAATACGCAAATTTATTCGTTGATATAAACCCCGCCCGAGTTGGCATCCATTCTTACATCAATTCCGCCACCGTTGAGCGAGCCCTTTACACGGTCTTTTTCAACAGTTCCGCTAAATTTAGCCAATGTGGGTACCTTAACTCGTTGGCCATCAAGGTCTAAATTCATACCTTTATCCATTGGCATTCTTACGTGAATGCTCCCTGCACTGGTTGAAAGTGAAAGGTATTTGCCAAGCGATTTAATATCGGCATCAATGCCACCCCCCGAAGTTGAGGCTTTTACGCTGGCCGTAATATCTTCTAATTTGATTGAACCCCCCGATGTAGAAGTATTAAAATCGCCACTGATTTCTTCGGCTCTGATGCCACCGCCACTGGTAGTTGCCTTGATTGTACCGTCAAGTTTTTTTAATGTTAAACCACCACCCGAAGTTGTAAGTCTGATATCGCCTTTGCAGTTTTCGGCATCAATTCCACCACCACTGGTTGCTACATCAATATTATCACGGCAGCCACTGATGTTGATTCCACCACCCGATGTACGTCCTTTTATGTTTCCGCCTAAGTTTTGGAGCTTTAAACCACCACCGCTGGTCGTGAAGCTTAAGTTGCCTGTGAGGTTTTTGAGAGAAATTCCGCCGCCACTGGTTACTAAATCGGTAGAGATTTTTTCTGGAGTAAAGATTTTAAACGAAATGCTGAGGCCGTTTTTCCAGTTATTCCACCCACTTTCACTTTTGCGTTTGGCTACGCACGAAATGGTTTCGCCATCTTTCTTAACGCTTAGTTCGTACTCCTTCAGACGGTCTTCGATTTCTTCTTTGCTGAGGTTGCTGCCGCCGTTGTTGCCTCTGATATAAACTTCTACACGGGCTTCATCGCTTGCACCGCCAGTAACTGAAATTCCGCCACCCGAAGTACGTACGTTTACGTTTTTCACTTCCGATGATTTGTAGGTTTTTACGAAGTAAGGCGTTTCTTTATCTTGTGCCAAAGAAACCGTTGAGATGGATAACCCTAAAATAAAAAATGAGAGTAGCTTTTTCATAAATTGCGTAATGTTAAGATTTCATAATTATTGTTGTCTGAACATAAGATGCAAAAGATGAAGAGAGCGTTGCTGAAAAGGCGGATTATTTTCAGAAAAAATCCATTG
>JALQYE010000112.1 GCA_023254245.1 Emticicia sp. | reverse complement strand
TTCATGGTGTTTATAGGGCGGGTGTTCACCTCTTCCCATCTCGAACAGAGAAGTTAAGCCCCGCACCGCCGATGGTACTGAGTTCAAACTCGGGAGAGTAGGTAGACGCCAGAATTTTATTAGAGCAGAAGTCTCATCAGAAATGATGAGACTTTTTTGCGTTTAAGGCTATAATGCCAAACAAGCACTCCAAGGCTGAAAATGAATAGTTAATTAAAAATAAACCACACAGGCAAAACGGCAAGGTTTATAAAGCTTATCTTAAGATTGTTTCAGCAAACAGAAAGTATTTTATGCGTTTTTCCTCTAAATTCAAAGAGCTCTCCCGTTGTTTTTCCTAAAATTAGTTGCCCAACGGGTGCTTCTTGCGAAATTACCATAAATTTTGTTCCGTTTAAATCAACTATTCCTGCTCCTATTGATACAAAAAAATATCCCATCGTTGTTTCAGCCAATGCTCCAAATGATATTTTCTTGAAAATGGCTTCTGTGTCTATTTTATCAAGAGATAATCTTTCTTGCCGTGCTTGTTCGTACATTCGTCCATTCATTTCTCGGTCGAGTTGTCCCATTGCTCGGGCTGTTTCGTATTTATCCCCTGCTGAACTTTTTCCTTCTTCATTCGCTGAGTTTTTGGCCGCTTCCATTGCTTCAAAAGATGTTTGCATGCGGCCTTCCACCAATTCCTTTACTTTTTCTAATAATTTTTGCTTCACGTATGATTAGTAATTTAATGTCTATTTGATTTTTTATTGTTAAGTACTTATTAAATCAAGCCATCATTCACAATTTTATTTATTCCACCAGTTAGATTTAATAAATTATGATAGTTGTGTTGTTCTCGAAGAAATTTGATAGCTTTTTGGCTACGGACACCACTCTGACAATGCACAACTATGGTTTTATCTCTACTAATTTTGGATAAATGTTTTTCTAATTCTGATAAAGGCATTAATTCTCCTCCAATATTTTGGGTTTCGTATTCGTGCTTTTCTCGGACATCAATTAGCTGATAATTGCTTAGATTTTCTAATTCTTCGAAAGAAATATCATTCGTAGATTTTAAACCACAAAAAGCTTCATAATCAATTAGTTGAGTAATTTTTGACGTTTCGGACATTTTCGGGATTTTAATAATTCTGCTTTGCATTGAAAGGGTATCCAGTACTAATAATTTCCCCGAAAGAGGCTCTCCAATATTTGTTAAAACCTTGATTGCTTCAAGTGCTTGCATTGAACCGATAATTCCTGGTAGGACACCTAAAACTCCAGCTTCCGCACAATTAGGTGCTTGTTCTGGTGGTGGCGGAGTTGGAAACAAGTCTCGATAAGTGGCTGAATCTTGATGATTAAAAACTGCCACTTGTCCTTCAAAACGGTGAATAGCTCCATAAACAAAGGGTTTATTAAGCATTACGCAAGCATCATTCACTAAATATCGGGTCGGAAAATTGTCGGTTCCATCAATGACAATATCATAATTTTTGATAATTTCTAAAGCGTTGCTGGCATTTAATCGGGTTGGATATTTATTAAATTTAACCAAAGGATTTAATGCAGATAGTCGGTTAATGCTTTCACTAATTTTCTCTTGTCCAACCGCCGAAGAACTATACAAAATTTGTCTTTGAAGGTTACTAATATCTATTTTATCATTTTCAACAATTCCAATTGTGCCAATACCCGCCGCCGTAAGGTATAGCAAAATAGGACTACCAAGCCCACCACAACCAATTACTAAAACCTTTGCTTGTCTTAGTTTTTCTTGTCCAGCTAAGCCAAATTCAGGCATTAACATTTGTCGATTATATCTTTGGAATTCTTCAGGTGTGAGCATGTTACAAAAGGAGTAATAAAGAAGCTATTTCTTAAAATATGTTAAATAATTAGTCTTACAACAAGCTAACGAATCATTTCACTCGTAAATGTGTAATTATTACATAGTTTTTTAATAGAAATACTAATTTTTAGACTAAAAGTACGTTTATTTGTTATTTGTAAAAAAGTTAATTCAAAATAAGTATATCTGAGAAATGAAAAAAACATTTATTGCTTTCGCTACTTTAATTCTACTAACACAATTATCGTTTGCACAAAACACAAAGACGCCAGCCGCTAAAACTAAAACTCCTGCTGCAAAACCAGTTACGACCACAAAGACTGTAGTTGTTGCTCCATCATCGGATGGTATGAAAAACGGTGTTGATTCGATTAGCTATGCTATCGGAATGAATATTGCTGGTAATTTGAAACAACAAAATCTGAAAGTTAATTCAGCTATGATGGCAAAAGCCATTGACCAAGTTTTAGGAAATCAAAATACTTGGATGGACCCTAATGCAGCAAATGCCTATATACAAGGATACTTTCAGAACGAATCAATGAAGAAAGGTGCCGCTAACAAGGCGATTGGAGATAAGTTTTTGGCCGAAAATAAAACTAAAGCAGGTGTTGTTACATTGCCAAGTGGCTTACAATATTCAATCATAAAAGAGGGAAATGGAGCAAAACCTGCTTCGTCTGATAAAGTGCAAGTACATTATCACGGAACATTAATTGATGGAAGTGTTTTTGATAGCTCAGTAGAACGCGGACAACCAGCTGAATTTGGTGTTACGCAGGTGATTCAAGGTTGGGTAGAGGCACTTCAATTAATGCCAGTTGGTTCGAAATGGAAATTATTCATTCCTTCAAACTTGGCATACGGCCCACAAGGCCCACCAAGCATTGGCCCAAATCAGGTATTGATTTTTGAGGTTGAGTTGCTTGATATTGTAAAGTAACAATATCGCTTTAAAATATGACATTTTTAAAATATATAATCCCCTTCAGGGGACGAGGATTACAAATTATGAAAAGAATCATCGTTCTACTAACCTTAACTGGTCTTTTTGGTTGCTTTGAAAACAAAGCCCAAAATCAAAATTCGTCGTCGCCTACATATGGCTACAACGATTTGAAACCTACTCGCACGCAAGAGCAGGTTGAGCAGTTTGCTACCCAGTTTTTGAGTTATCACCACTACCAAAAATTTAAGCTCGATGATGATTTTTCGTCAAAAGTTTGGGATAATTTCTTGAAAGATGTAGATGGTGGACATTCTTATTTTCTTGAAAGTGACATCAAATCTTTTGAAAAATACCGTAATAGTATTGATGAAGACTTATTGGAAGGAGATTTGACTGCTCCTTTTGAGGTTTTTAATCTTTATCGTAAACGCTATAAAGAACGTCACGATTTTATTATGGCTTTGCTTGATAAACCCTTTGACTTTACGGTTGATGAAAGCTATGAAACTGACCGAGAGAAAACCCCTTGGGCGAAATCAACGGCTGAGTTAGACGATGTTTGGCGTAAAATTGTAAAGAGCCAAGTGCTTGACCTCAAATTGAGTGGAAGTAAAGATAGTGCAACGATAGCAACACTAAAAGACCGCTACAAACGTTGGGAAGGACGTATTGCCAAATGGAGAGCCGATGATGTTTTCCAATCGTTTATGAATGCGTTTTCTGAAACCATCGACCCGCACACTAACTATATGATTCCGAGTACGGCGGCTCAGTTCAATATCGAAATGAGTCAGTCGGTAGAAGGTATCGGGGCTTCGTTGAGAAATGAAGGCGATTATGTAATGATTGCTGAAATTATTCCTGGGGGACCATTATTTAAAAGTGGACAAGCTACGAAGAACGATAGAATTGTGGCTGTAGCTCAAGGAGAAAACGGACAGTGGCAAGATATTGTGGGCTGGCTGACTGATGATGCCGTAAAGTTGATTAGAGGAACGAAAGGAACTGTTGTACGTGTAAGGCTTCTACCAGGTGATGCACCTGCGGGTTCGCCGACAAAAGAACTTCGTTTAGTTCGTGAAAAAGTAAAACTCGAAGAGGCAGTGGCAAAAGGTAAAGTTGTACCAATGAAAAAAGATGGTAAAGACTATAAATTGGGCGTAATTGATATACCAATGTTTTACCGTGATTTTGAAGATGCTCGTCGTGGTGGCGATTTTCAGAGTACAACCAAAGACGTAAAACGTTTCTTGAATGAATTTAAAACTAAAGGGGTAGATGGTGTAGTAATTGACCTGCGTAATAACGGTGGTGGTTCGTTAACTGAAGCGATTAATCTTACAGGCTTATTCATCACAAAAGGCCCTGTTGTGCAACGCCGTGATAATAATGGTAGTATTGACGTAGAAAGCGACACTGACCCTGAGTTGGTTTATAATGGCCCATTAGTAATTCTTCAAAATCGTTTTAGTGCTTCGGCATCAGAGATTTTTGCAGGAGCTATTCAAGATTATAAGCGTGGCGTGATTGTTGGCGAACAATCTTTTGGAAAAGGGACAGTTCAGCAATTAGTTGATTTAGACCAGTTCTTATTGGCTCCTCGTACGGCATCTACTGATAAAAAACCAGCGGTAGGTTTCGACCAAAAAGAAAGATATGGACAACTGAAATTGACAACCGAGAAGTTTTATCGCATCACGGGTAACAGCACACAACGTAAAGGAGTTACCGCTGATATTTTATTGCCAACGCCTTTCGACCCAGAAGAAATGGGAGAAAGTTCACAACCAAGTGCATTGCCGTATGACCAGGTAAAAACTTCTGATTACGAAAAAACAACGGTTATCAACGAGAAAGTACTTGCTAAATTGCAAGAGAAATACCAAGCTCGTTTGAAGTCAGACCAAGAGTTGAAGCAATTGACCGATGACTTGGCTGAGTATCGTAAGATAAAAGATATTACAGTTATTTCATTGAATGAAGCGAAACGCAAACAAGAGCGTGACGAAAACGAAAAACGTAGAAAAGCAGTAAATAAGCTCAGTTCTGGGGAAAAAGATGAAAAAGAGAAGGATATTATCCTAACTGAGAGTGAACGTATTCTATGCGATTTGATTTCATCATCACAGAAGTAATAATCAAACTTTTTCCTTAATACTAAAGAAAGCCCCAGATGAGCCAATCAACTGGGGCTTTCTTATTTTTTTGAGGTTAAATTGTTTTCTTTTATTGGTATTTCATAACTTTGTATATAACCTATGATGAAATTCGATGACAACTGATACTTATACACAAATGTCGATGTTTGATTTGTGGCGTCAGAATCATTATTTATACAAAGATAAATATACTTCGCACCAGACGTCGTACATCGAAAATCTGTTGCCCGAAATTGCCGTTCAATTAAATGTTTATGATATTATAGACATTCTTCAACGTCGATTTGGCAATGATATTATTCAAAGGGCATTAGACCCTAATAGAGGTATCGAAAGCCCTGTGAGCTATCACCAAGATAGCCAATGGTTGAAAAAGTCGAATATGGTGGGCATTAATGTCCGCACCATTGGGAATTTTTTCAATGTTGTCAAATACGCTCTCACGATTCCCAAATCACAAGATTCGATACATTTATTGCCAATTTGGGAGCCAGGAGTAGTTGGTAGCCTCTATGGCATGACGAGCTTTAATATTAATACTGAGTTTTATAGTCAAGAATTGGCTACGGCGATTCCTTCGCTTAATTCGGTCGAGACACAACTTAAATTTGTTGTGAATATCTTGCACGCAATGGGTAAGAGCGTAGGCATGGACGTGATTCCGCACACTGACCGTTTTTCGGAAATGGTGATTGCGTATCCTCGTTTCTTTGAGTGGGTGCGTAGAGTTGGGGGAAGAATTACAAGTAATTCGGAAACGATTTATAGGGAAGTTGAAGAAATTATTTGGCATTATTTAGTACGTAACGGCACTGCCAACGGGACACCGATTTCTTACTCAAAAAATACTTTGTTTTCGCCCGAAATACCAATTCTGAGCGATGAACAGCGATTAGAAATAATATTCGGTCACAAAGATGATTCTCAGGGCCGACTCCGCCGTCGAATTGAGTTAATGCACGAATTGATTTACCAAGGTTATGAAACACTTCCGATGACGATGGCACCGCCGTATCGCGGGCTGCACATTAACCCTGAGGAGTTTGTGATTGATGAAAACGGAAACCGTTGGTACACGTATGAGTTTGACGAACCACAGGCGATGTCAAGAGTTTTTGGGCCTTTGGCACGCTACAAGTTTTTTCATTCAAAAGATGATAATGCGAATTGGGAATTAGATTTTGAAAATCCGAATAGATATGCGTGGGAGTATTTCTGCCAAAAAGTGTATGAATGTCAGAAAGCATATAATTTAGACTTCATGCGGGGCGATATGGCTCACGTACAGCCACGACCGATGGGTGTACCTGTGAAACCAGATGAATACTACGACCCGCTGATGGCCGTAAAGCACTATGTACAGAAACAAGGCGTTAGGCATTTCGCATTCTTTGCTGAAACTTTCTTAGTCGAACCAGACTTTATGGGTTATGGAGATGAAAATGACCACTTAGAAGCAATAGATGCCGACTCAACGCTCGGAGATTTACAGTCGTCGGTAGTAGGTTCGGCCGAATTTATGCAGAAATTTGTGAAGTATAATCAATTACTTCGCAGCCGTAAATTTGCCCCTAATTTTACGGTCATGACTGCCGATAAAGATGACCCCCGTTTTGATGAATTTTATCGAACTGCCAATTACCTGCGTTTGTTTGTTTCGTTGTTTTTAACTGATATGCCAAGCTATGTAGGTCTGGGCTTTGAAACACGCAATATGCACCTCGAACGGGGGCTAAATGAAGAATATACCAAACTTTATGTATTTGCCATTCGTGATGACAATGACCGAGATAAAGTCACACACGGGCCATTTATTTGGGGTAAAAACCACTATCAGTTTGGTTTGTTTCAGCAGATGCACCAATTGGCCGAACATATCTGGGAAGAAATCAAGGGGCGTTCGGTGAAGTGGCTTTTAGAACCAACCGAAGAACAAAAGTTGATGATTTGGACGCTTCAAGATAATCCGAAGTACATTTTTGTGGTAAATTTCGACCCACATAATGGTATCGACGAAAATCTTTTGCGAGAAAAGACGTTTAATCATCCACTTAAACAACTCTTTACGACTGGGCATTACAGCCAACAGCACGAATGCAGGGTTTATCGGTTGGAGGATTGATAAGTAATTAATAAATCACACAAAAGTCTCGTACCTACAAAACGGGTATGAGGCTTTAATTATGCTACGATTATGGATTTCGGAAAACTTAAAGATATTTCAGATGTTGATTTTACGCTTCCGCCAGATAATCCATTAACTGCTCTGACCCTTGCGGCAGTATCTTCGATAACTTCTAAGCCCGAGTTATACTTTGGCCCACCAATTTGGGCGAATAAAAGCTGGGCAGGTAAGATTTATCCATCAAATGCCAAAGACAAAGATTTTCTGTATTATTATACTCGCCAGTTCAATACTATTGAACTGAATGTGACGCATTACCAAATTCCGACCGAAGAAACCATCATTCGGTGGAAAGAATCGGCTGCCGATGGGTTTAAATTTTGTCCGAAATTTCCGCAAGTAATTAGTCACGACCGCCAATTGATTGGAACTGAGTTTCTTACCGAACAATTTTGTACAGCTGTTTTGGGCTTAGAAGAGCATTTAGGAATGACCTTTTTGCAGCTTTCGCCAATGTTTGACCCTCGTAGGCTAAAAAGTTTAGAAAATTACTTAAAATCTTTACCGCCAAATTTCCCTGTTTCGGTTGAGTTTCGTCATTCTGATTGGTTTAAAGACCCAAAAGTTTGGGCAAATACTTGTGCAATGCTCACCGAAATGAAAGTTGGAACGGTAATTTCGGATGTAGCTGGCCGAAGAGATGTGCTTCATGCAACACTCACTACGCCAAATCTTACCCTTCGATTTGTAGGCAATGAACTGCACCCAACCGATTACACTCGCATTAATGCGTGGTGCGAGCGTATAAAAACTTGGATTGATATGGGATTAAAAAGTGCTTATATTTTTGTGCATTGCGGAGATAATGAATTTGCTCCAGAACTCACAAAATATTGGATAAATAAGATTAATGCGAAAACTGTCCTAAATCTACAAGAACCTAAAATAATTCCGCAGGTTGTACAGGGGAGTCTGTTCTGAAAAAAATGTTGCTTTATATTCTACAAGTCCATAAATTGCATTAAATTCATGAATATTATCCACTTTACAACAAAGATTTTTTTTCCTGACAAATTTAGCGAACAAAATAAGCCCGACGTTTCGTTGGGTTTTATTTTTTAGGGAAAAACAGATTTTATAAACATCAAGAAACAAAAAATACTTAATTGAAGCTATGCAAGCAATATTAGTTTACTGTGGAGCAAACCCTGGAACAAAACCTATTTATAAAGAAACTGCCGAAAAACTGGGCAAAATTTTAGCCGAAAACAATATTCGTCTTATCTACGGCGGAGGAAGCGTTGGGCTAATGGGGATTATAGCAGATTCGGTTTTGGCCCATAGCGGACAAGTAACGGGTATTATTCCGCACTTTTTAGACCGTATGGAAGTTGGGCATAAAAACTTACCCGAAATGCACAAAGTAGAAACTATGCATGAGCGTAAGGCTCTGATGGAAAAACTCTGCGATGGTATCATTACATTGCCAGGTGGCTATGGTAGTATGGACGAGCTTTTCGAGATTTTATCGTGGTCGCAGCTGGGGCTTCACCAAAAACCAGTAGGTTTACTAAATGTCAATGGTTTTTATAACCACCTTTTGAAGCAATTAGATGTTATGGTAGAAGAGGGTTTCTTGAAATCTGAAAATAGGGGATTGGTACTTGTGGCTGATACTATTGAAGAATTGATGGAGAAAATGTCAAGTTTTAAGGCTTCTTACCACGAAAAATGGTTGAATAGAGAGCAGATTTAAGAAGGTAAATCACTTTTAGTTTATCTTTGTAAAAAACTTCGATACTTATTATAAAAAACCATGTCTATTGCCGAATTATATCAAAAATTTAAAGTCAGCAACGGAATCTCGACCGATACCCGAAAAATCAATGAAGGAGTAATGTTTTTTGCTCTAAAAGGCGATAAATTCAATGCCAATTCTTTTGCACATGAAGCACTCAATAAAGGTGCAAAATACGTGGTAATTGACGAGGCCGAATATGCTACCGACGAACGCTGCATTTTGGTTAGCGATGTGCTTTATACGCTCCAAAAATTGGCCAATTATCACCGTCAGCAACTCAATATTCCATTTGTAGGTATGACTGGCTCAAATGGCAAAACAACATCAAAAGAGTTAGTTGCGGCAGTTTTATCAAAGAAATTTAAGACTTATTACACCAAAGGAAACCTCAATAATCATATTGGTGTACCGCTTACCTTGCTCGGAATTGATGATAGTTATGAAATTGCAGTAATTGAAATGGGGGCAAACCATCAAGGCGAAATCAGAGATTTATCTAATATTTGCGAACCGACGCATGGCTTTATAACGAATGTCGGAAAAGCTCATTTAGAAGGCTTCGGTGGCGTTGAAGGTGTGAAAAAAGGAAAAGGAGAGCTGTATGATTTTTTAGCTAAGTCAGGAGGAACGGTTTTTGTGAGTGCTAAAAGCACAGCTTTGCTCGAAATGGCAGCTCAGCGAAAGTTTAAAGAAAGGCTCGATTACTTGGCCGATGATGAGGTAATTATGTTGCAGGATTCGCCAGTAGTTACATTCTCTGCAAATGGCTCTGAGTATGAAACACATCTACCAGGCTCATATAATTTTGAAAACATTGCTGCGGCCTTGGCCATCGGTAAATACTTTGGAGTATCGTCAGAATTAGCTTATGAAGCGGTGTCAGAATATAATCCTGATAATAACCGTTCACAGATAGTTGAGAAAGGTACAAATAGTATTTTGCTCGATGCCTATAATGCTAACCCATCATCAATGTCGGCTTCGATTCAGAATTTTATTAATCTGAAAACTGATAAAAAGAAGGTTGTGATTTTGGGCGATATGTTTGAACTGGGAGAAGAAGGCCCTGCCGAACACCGTATGATTGGTGAATTAGTAGCCAAAGGAAACTTTGATTTGGTAGTGCTGTTCGGCGAGCTGATGACAAATGCACTTGAGTGTCTACCCAATGCTTTTTATTTCTCCGATAAATTTTCGTTACACAATTGGTTAATTGATAAGCAATTAAAAGATTCGTATGTTCTGATAAAAGGTTCGAGAGGGGTTAGTTTGGAGACGGTCGTACAATTTTTATAAGAATAAAAATATATTTAAAGGGGTATTTTTAGCAGAATATCCCTTTTTTATATCTCAGGCTTTCTTCTGAAATGTTACACACAAGTGCTTGTGTAGGAGCAAAGTCTGATTGGTATTGAGGTTGTGTTGTTCTTGTAGAATTTTTTTTTCTTTTTGGTTTGAAGTTTTACGTATCATACGTTTAAGTGTTCGGAACGACCGAAGATGAAGAAAAATACCTAAGAATAGATACGAAATCAAAGAGCTTATACTCAGTTGATTGGAATGAATTTTTTGTAGTTTCAAGCCAGCTAAACTTGCGAGCGTGCGTAAGCGTTGGGCTGTGCAAAGATATACCCTACCATTATAAATGTGGCTATCATCATAGCCAATTATGCTTGCTTCGTTAGATAAAAACATATCGCCTCGCTCGGCTTCTACCCATAGGTTTCCGAGGCGACCATTTAGGCTGCTATTATTGGGCTTTGTTACGATTAAAATGCCGTTAGGTTTAAGAATTCTTGAAAGCTCTTGTAAAAGTGCGGTCTGATTCGGAATATGTTCGATGGTTTCCATCAAAAGCACATAATCTGCCGAATGAGTTTCGATGGGTAGTTTTAGGTTTAAATCAATGGGCTGGCAAGTTAGATTTTCGCTTCTAAAAATATCTGGATACATATCAAACGCCCTCACGTTTGCACCTGCATAATGCCACAAATTCGCCACATAACCCGAACCTGCCGAAACATCAATCACAGTTTTTGATTTCACATCGTTTTCTTCAATAAAACGATGAATAAACTCTAAAGCCGCTCCTTTTGAGTGTGGTACTTGTTTGATTTGTGATTTATATTTCGACATTAGGGGTTGTTGTTTTGTATAGTTTTACATTGTTGCAAATTGTTAGTTTTTGTTTTACAAGAGATTTTAATAACTCATTCAACAATCTGCAACAAAACCCATCAAACAATTTAAGATATATCAATAGGTTTTGATTTAAACTTAACCTTCCATCTATCAATTTGTTTTTTGAAACGAAGTGTAAAGTTTTCTTCAGGGTCGGGCAATTGCCCCAAAAACTTAGTTCCGATTTTCAAATAATTCTTGAAAAAAGTATTGCTACTCATGCCCCATTTCAATATAAATTCGGTGCGACCATCGTTGCGTTTTACTCGGCCTGTGCTGCGGCTGGCAAAATGATATACCCGACTTTTACCCAAACCTTTATAATATCTTACTCCATAATGCCAGAGTTTTATCATAAAATCGGGGTCGCTGTACATCCCTGGGAAAAACTCAACGCTCAAACCACCGACTGCTCGATAAACAAAAGTCGGCAAAACCATCGGATACCACTGACTTCCATTCCAATCTTCTTTTGGGTAAGTAGCGTATTCGGCCAAAAACTTTTCTTCATTAAATTCCGATGGGTGAGTGCCGTAGTTTTTGTCAGCTATCACACAGGCGTTGCCCTTGTCAAATCCCTCAATCATGGTTCCACTAATGCACCATTTATCGTCTTTTTGTTTGGCTACTTCCTCAAACAAATAAAAATCCCAATCGGGGCAGAGGTACATATCATCATCAATAAAGACTAAGTATTCGGCAATGGCAAGGTGCGAAGCAGCGTTGAAACCATAACAAACACCCGAATTCTGTGAGCTTTTGGTGTAGCTAATGTCACCTTGAGCAATTACCCAATCCTCAGAACCATCGTTCCCTTCGTTTACGTGAACAATGATTTGGTGTTTGTATCTACTATTTTTTTTGATACTATTGACCGCACATTTTAGATAGTCAAGATTATTCCATGATGGAATGAGTATAGAAAAAACAGGAGAATAGTCTAAGGCTACTTTTTTATGAATAAAATCCATAGAAGAAATGAAGAATGTAAAATGAAGAATGTAGAATGGGTCGGTTGAGAGATTAAGAATGTAGAATTAATGATATATTTGTCCTTAATTCTACATTCTTAATTTATGTCATCACCATCCTTTGCGTAAGACGTAGGCAATGTATGCCACATCTTCTTCGGTTACTTTTGCATGAAGAGGTAATACTAAGTAGCGTTCTTCGATGGCATCCATCTTAGGGAATTTGCCTTCGGTACGGCCACCAAAAATGCTATATTTATCGTTTCGGTAATGTACTTGTCCTGACTCGATGCCGTGTTCACGGAGGTGCTTCATCAAGTTTTCACGGTCGTCAACTTCGGCAGTAAGTAGCCAAGCAGCGTGTTCACGGTCGGTGTATTCGCTTCCGATTACTCTGATTCCTTTGATATCCTTCAGTAAATTGCAGTAGAGACGATAGAGCTTCTGACGATGAGCCAAGTGGTCATCAAACTCGTCGATAGCCGCAAGGCCAATACTGGCAGCAATATCAGTCATTTGGTATTTATAACCTACTTCGGTAATGTCATTTTCCCAAATACCTTTTTGTTTACTGCTACGGTCAATGCCGAACCAACGCAAACGCTTTGCTTTCTCGACCAAAGAGTGGTCTTTTACAACTAACATTCCACCATCACCAGTGGTAATGTGTTTGATTGCTTGAAACGAAAACATCGTGAAATCGCTTTGACTACCGATATACTCACCTTTGTATTTTGCTCCAACGGCATGAGCGGCATCTTCAATTATGGCGATATTGTGCTTGCGGCCAAGTTCCCAAAGTTCGTCCATATCACATGGCAAACCACCATAATGCACACAAACAATGGCTTTGGTTTTTGGTGTAATAAGTTGGGCTACGTGTTTTACATCAATATTTAAGTTGGCATCAATATCGGCGAAGACAATTTTTACACCCATGTACAAAAAAGGAATATTTGTAGCGGTACAAGTAAAAACTGGGGCAATTACTTCGTCGCCTTCTTTGAGGCCAGCCAGTAAATACGATAAATGTAGGGCGTCAGTTCCTGAACCAACCGCAAGGCTTTTACAAGGGGCGGTAAATTTCTGTTCAAAACGTTGTTCGAACTCATCAACTCTTGGACCTTGACCAATCCAACGAGTATTCAAAACTTCGCTTACGTTCAAAGCAGCTTTGGCTGGAATATTCGGATGAAATAGAACGATACCGTCACTTGTATCCATGACAGGAAACTCGTTCATGGGCTTTTCAGCAGTCATAAACAATAGTTAAGTTTTAGGTTAGATTGTCCAGGTATTTCTGGAAATTCATGTTTCACGTTTAAAAGTTCAATAATTAAATTTAATTTAATTATTGAGATATGAAACAAAGTTAGTATTATATATTTTAATATTCTACAAAAAAAGGATTTTTATCATAAATTTTAATCTATTAATCTATACATTTACTTGGTTAGTGTGCTATTTTATGCGTAATGAAATGCTAAATTATAGTATTAATGACTAATCTTGAAAGTGCGAAAGTTGTTGGGTTAAAAATTAAAAAATAGGTGATAGGCATTTATAATCAAGATTTTGGTTTATAAAATAAGGGTAGAAGGTCTTAAAAATATTAGATTGAGTGGGGTAGGAGCGGATAAATATTTCAATAAAATACTATTTATTGTCTGTACCTTTGTGGTATGGATATTCATCAACAACATTCGCAAGTATTGGCCAATCTGGGTATTGAGAAACTCAATCCGATGCAGGTTTCGGCACAGAAAGCAATTACTGCCCAAAACAGTGATACTCTTTTACTCGCTCCTACGGGCTCAGGAAAAACACTGGGTTTCTTGATGCCAGTTTTGCAATTACTCAAACCCGAACAAACAAAAGTACAGTGCTTGATTTTGGCACCTTCGCGTGAGCTGGCTTTGCAGATTGAGCAAGTTTGGAAAAAAATGTCAACTGGTTTTAAGGTAAATGTTTGTTATGGCGGGCACCCGATGGCTACCGAAATACAGAATTTATCAACTCCGCCCGCTTTATTGATTGGTACACCTGGCCGAATTGCCGACCATATTACTCGCAATACATTTGAGCTTGATGGAATTACAACGTTGGTGCTTGATGAATTTGATAAATCGTTAGATTTGGGTTTTCATGACCAAATGTCTTTTATTATTGGAAACTTACCGAATCTCAATAAAAGAGTATTGGTTTCGGCTACGGCAGGTATCGAAATTCCTGAATTTACGGGTCTGACAACTCCACAAGTGTTAGATTTTTTGCCAGAAAAAAATACCGAAAATGAGCAACTGACAATGAAGTTGGTAATTTCGGACGAAAAAGATAAACTCGACACGGTCTTTGATTTAGTTTGTTCACTCAACTCCGAAGCTGCCTTAATTTTCTGTAATCATAGAGATGCGGCCGAACGAACAAGTGAGTTTTTGAACCAAAAAGGTAT
>JALQYE010000111.1 GCA_023254245.1 Emticicia sp. | reverse complement strand
TATTTTAGATAACTTTGTTTGGCATCCAAAAGAATTGGACAAAGCCTTTAGCTATCATACCAAAATTCTAAAATTTGTAAGAGATTCTCTTAAATAACTTAGAGTTTCACCAAAGTTATTTTGATGTAAGTGTTCCTGCACTACTAATTACGTACTCGTTACTATTAATCAATAAAACTACACGAGCAGGCGTAAACGAATCATCGAGGCTTACTAAGATTTTTTCTTTGCCATCAATATAGCCTTTTTTCTTATCGAGTTTAGCAATTACGATATTACTCTCTTCATCATATTTAGGGTCGAGCGGAGAAGTGTAAACTATTTGGCCTTGTAAATCTATGTAGTGGAAATTACCATTCAATTTTACGGCAGCCATTCCTTGGTCGAAGGCACTGGCTTTATCAAAAGTGGCTGGTATAAACTCGTATCCTTGTTTATTCACAAATCCATATTTTTTATTAGCTTTGAATAAAGCTATACCATCTTCAAAATCATCGAGTAAATCATATCGTGGAGAAATAACTTCTTTTCCATCATGGTCTATGAGTCCAAACTTATTGTTTTTCATCACAACAGAAACTCCCTCTTTGAAGCTACGAACTGTCTGATAAGCTGGCTTCACCAAAAAATTTCCTTTTTTATCAATCACACCAGCAATATTATCTAATTTAACCGAGGCCACTCCTTCATGAAACGAACTTACCAAATCATATTTTGGCTCGATAACTACTTTACCTTTTTTGTTAATATACCCAAACTTACCATTTTTCATAAAGACGGCATATTCTTCAGAAAAAGGCAACGAAAACTCAAACTGAAAATCGATAACTAATTTACCTTTGGCATCTATATAACCATTATGACCGTCTTTACCAACTAAACCTAAACCCTCGCTGAATCCCATCGCAAAATCATGACGTGGATAAACTACTATTCGGCCATTCTTATCAATAAATCCATACTTGTTTTGAAAACTTACCATTGCAAAGCCATTGAAAAAAGGCTCACATTTATCAAATATCAAAGGCGTCAATAACGAGCCATCTAATCTAATAAAACTCTGTCGGTTATTTTCGGTCACAATGGCCAAGCCGTCTTTAAAGTCTGTTACAAAATCGTATTGACAGGGTATTTGCAAAATACCTTGTCGATTAATAAAGCCGTACTTACCACCTATATTCACCTTAGCCATTCCGTCGTAAAAAAAGAGTCCGATACTTTCCCTCTTCAGAGCAACTGGTTCTTCGATATGTTCTTTTTGAGCAAAGCTATTAAGACACAAAACGAATAAACTACAAAGAAATCCTATAAATACATTAATTTTCATCGCACAATATTGAAATAGTCAATTCAAAAATCTTTTGATTCTTCAAATCAAATATTCCAAACATTATGCCAAATGTATCCATTTAATAATTTTTCCGTTTTGTCTGCACATAAAAAAGCCTCATAAAGGTCTTAGTTACGAGGCTTTTCTAAACTTATATGGCATCTTATTCAAATCTACTCATATCGTAACGACTCAATTGGGTCAAGCTTAGATGCTTTGTATGCGGGGTAAAATCCAGATAAAATTCCTACAAATACACAAACTACAAAACCCATCATCATCCAAGCCCACGGAATAATAAAGCTACTTTTATCACTTATCAGTTTGGCTATTACGTTACCAATACCAATTCCCATAATTATCCCTACTATACCACCTAAAATACAAATTACTATTGCTTCCATCAAAAACTGTAATCGAATCTTGAAAGGCGTAGCACCGATAGCTTTACGAATACCAATTTCACGAGTACGTTCAGTTACCGAAACCATCATGATATTCATTAGAGCAATCGCTGCTCCAAGAAGGGTAATAATTCCGATACCAAACCCTCCTACTCTCAAATAACCTGTTACTTCTTCGAAATCCTTTGCGAGTGCATCAGAGCGTTCAATCTCAAAAGACTTTGCTTGTCCGATTGCATCTTTTCTTACTCTACGCATAACAGCCTCCGCTTCACCAATGATATAATCCATATCCGAAACATTTTTTACTGAAGTCGTAATATCAAAAGTTAATTTTCTATTACCTGCAATCTGCCTACCTGTTTCGAGCGGAACAAGTGCTACTCTATCATCACCGCCGCCTGTGATACTTCCTTTTTTCTCAAGTACTCCAATAACTTTAAATCGAAGTCCCAATAAGCTAATTTCTTTATCAATCGGGCTTTCCTTCGGAAAAAGTGAAACTGCCAATTCGTTCGCCAGAATCACTACATTACTTGTAAAGTTTATATCATTTTCACTAATATTTCGTCCTGAGGTCAGTTTATATCCCTTCATATCAAGATAATCTGTATCAATTCCTCGAATTAAACTATTAGGATTAGTCTTTACCGACTTATACTTTAATTGAGCAGCACCAGTCACACTTGTAAAAATACTTACAGTTGCACCAGAGTTTTTAGCTTGAAAAAGTTGCTTATACTGTTTTGCTTCTCGATACTCAATCGGTGGAAAATCCTTTTCATTCACACCCGCACTTCTACGTCGAAACATTCGAGGACCTTTAATATCAAATGAGTTTGCCCCTAACCCCGCAAAACTATTATCAACCGAACTTTGCATACCATCAATAGCCGTTAGGATACCAACCAACGAAGTTATACCAATGGCAATAATCAAGGCAGTAAGTACAGTCCGAAGCATATTGCCTTTGATTGAACGTAGGCCTTCGCTAATATTTTCTTTTAAATTCATCTGATGTTGGCGTAGAAATTTGGCTATTTTATAGCAAAAAACTCAATTTTTGATACTTTTTTATCTGACACAAAATTCACCAAGAGTTTTCATATCAACAAGCGATTAAAATACACAAATCAACCGTTTATCATTTTTTTAGGCCATAACGCTATTTTTTAAGATTGTGGATGGTATTTTTAGGTAGAAATTTCAAAAATAGTCAGACCGCACCTAATAATCAAATTACTATTTCGTTGATAATTGGTATAAAGATTGCTACATTTGAATACATAATTTTAATAAAAAATAATGAAAAAACTAACACTACTTGTGCTGTTATCGTTTTCGTTATCATCTAATCTTTTTGCCAACCGCATCTTGATTCCGATGGACGAAACCCAACGAAACCACTTGAAAGCCTACGGAATAGCTTTTTGGCTATTGAAAACACATGGAACTGAGGTAGAATGGCTACTCAATTATAAAGGTGGTAGCTTTTTATTTACGGCATCACAGACATTTATCAACGAATGTGTTATTCGTGGTGTGAGTTATGAAGTAATTTCAGAAGCAGAATCCCAGTCAATTTTGAATGTAATTGCTTCGAATGACGCCAACATGGATGCGGTTAAGTTGAATAAAGCTCCAAAAATTGCGGTTTATTCACCAAAAACTACCCAACCATGGGATGATGCGGTTACACTTGTTTTGACATACGCCGAGATTCCGTATGATAAAATATTTGATGAGGAAGTTTTAGAAAATAAACTTCCAGAATACGATTGGCTTCATCTTCACCACGAAGATTTTACGGGGCAATTCGGAAAATTCTTACGTATGCGTGGTCAAGCATGGTACCAAGAGCAAAAACAAGAAGCCGAAACAATTGCCAAGAAATTTGGTTATACTAAGATTCCAGACTTAAAATTGGGGGTGTCAAGAAAAATCAGAGATTTTGTATTTGGAGGTGGTTATATGTTTGCTATGTGCAATGCTACCGATACTTTCGATATTGCTTTAGCAGCTGATGGTGTTGATATCGTAGAAGCTCCTTACGATGGTGATGGAGCCGACCCAAATGCCGAGAGTAAATTAAAATATGATAATTGTTTTGCATTCAAAGATTTCAGATTGATTACAAACCCTTACGAAATGGAATTTTCGAGCATTGATAATCAGCAAGAAGAACGTGGTGTGACCGAAAACAATGATTATTTTTCATTATTTCAATTTTCAGCAAAGTGGGACCCAATTCCGACAATGCTTACGCAAAACCACGCTAATTTGATTAAAGGTTTTATGGGACAAACCACGGCATTCAAAAAGCAGTACATCAGACCCGATGTAATTACCCTTGCTGAGAATCGTTCCATTGGCGAAGCAAGATACATTCATGGTACAGCTGGAAAAGGTTTCTGGACTTTCTATGGTGGCCACGACCCAGAAGATTATCAACACTATGTTGGAGAAGAACCAACTGACTTAAATCTTCATCCAAACTCAGCAGGTTATCGTTTGATATTAAACAATGTGTTATTCCCTGCCGCAAAGAAGAAGAAATTAAAAACCTAAAAACTCCAAAATAAATAAGTACCTGCCTCACTTCGGTAATCGAAGTGTGGCTTTTTTATGTGGTTGGTAATAACGTCGGAAAGGTTTTCAACCTTGCCGACGTTAAAATTCTAAATTCAAAAAAAGCCTCCCCACTAACAATGTGAACAGTTTTTTCAATACTTATACTCAAACTATTTACCTTCGACACCTTCTGTGCAACAACCGTAATTATTTTTGCTTAAAACTTTATCTTACTTTCAATTAATACGGTTAGTCGAAAACAACGGCAGTAAGGTCCAAAATCTTGCCGACTATATAAAATTCTATATACAAAAAAATCCCTACTCAAAATGTGAGTAGGGATTTTCTATATTTTTATATTTCAGCTTTAGTATTATTTACATTTACCTTCGCCACCCTCTGTGCAACAACGGTTATAATTTTTGCTTAAAGCTTTGTATTGTTTTTCAGTAAGTGAAACATATAATTTATTGTAGTCACCAAGAGTTACATCTTGTTTAGTAAAGCTATATGTCATTTTAACTGGAACGTTGATATTTTGGTCTGCTGGTGCAACACCATCTTTCGTACAAACTCTCAAGATTTTTGAAACATCGCTACCGCCAGATGTTGTAAACTCATACGCTGATTTAACAGGTACTTGGAAGCTTCCAAGGCAAAGGTATTTCTCTGCCATTTCGCCCTTATCTAATTTACCAGTTTTCTTATAAACACCAATGATTGTTACATCGTTAGTTGCACTTTTTACACTACCATCTTTAATTTCTGTTTTTCCTAAGAAATTAATCTTTTGGTCAGCACATTTTGGTTCTCCACCACCAAACGCACTTGAAGCTGTTTCGGTAGCAGTGCTTGAAGAAACTTTCTTAGAAGCAACTTCCAAATTAGGAGTAGCAGGAGTAGTTACGTTTACTGCTTTGTAAGCTTTGCTCAATGCTTTAAACTGGTCTTCTGTAACATTCAAATATAATTTCTCGCCATCTCCAACCAAAACATCGTTTTTAGTTATCTTATAATTCAAGTTCAATGGCAATGATAAATTCATTGGTGCAGGAGCAGAATTTGCTTCAGTACAAACCTCAACTGTTTTTGAATATTGTGCTTCACCTTTTACATTGAAATCATAAGTAGAACGAACCGAAACTGGGTAAGAACCTAAAAGCAAACCTTTTGTACTACCAGACGCTGTATTTACGGCCACAATTTCCATTGTTTTGCTTGTATTTAATACATCGCCGCTGCTCACTTGACCACTACCTGTAATATTGATAGTTTGTGTTTTACAAAAAACTGGTGGAACAGGGATTTTCTCACAACACCCTTGGCTATTACATGTATATCCTTCTGGACATGGACATGGGCTAACTGAGCAATTTGGAGCTGGAGTATAAAACGCATTACCACATTTTTTCATGATATAAAGGAAACAATCTCCCCCTTTAGCATAAACTTTGAAAGTTGGAAAATCTCTACCCAATGTTGACCAAGCATATTTATGTCCACGAGAATAAGCTCCCATCCAACCAATGGTTCCTGCTGGTAGTATTTCAGGAATTAAACTTTTACTTGTGAAAGCAGGGTCATTGAAACCACTGTAACCCAAAGCTTGCAATAAATCATCAATTTCAGCTCTGCTATTTTTAGTATTTTTTTTGTAAACCGATTTTAAGTGATTATAAGCCGATACACCTGTATGTTTTGGAATTTCACCAAATTGTGGGCTTGTACCAAGTACCTTCAATACGACTGGTGATTTATCCGATGCTGCTTTAAAAATCGAGTAAGGAAGTAAGTTACATTTTGAATTAAGTTGCTGAGCAAACCCTACAAAAGGTAAAAGAATCGCTAAAGTTAGCACGGAAATTAGTTTAGATTTCATTTTGGTCAATTGTTAAGATTTCTGTTTGAAAAATGCTCCAATCAGGTCTAAATTAAGTTTACAGAAATAGTATGTATAAAAATTTTGTGCCAATTTATGAAAAATTTACCTTTTGACAAGCTAAAACTACATAAAAATTATTATCTGAACATACGAAATCATAAAAAACCATTGCTAAATGAAACGATTTCTAAACTAACTAAAGGATAAAAAATTAATAACTTGATACTTTTGGTGCAACATTTGTAAAATAATCGCTTCTCTTTAAAACGAAAATAAGTAATTTACCGTTTTGATTAGGCATTTAAACAGTTAATTTATCCCAAATCAGTAGTTTTCATTCAAATCATCATTCAAATTTCATGAGAATCAATAAAATATTATTGGTATGTGCTTTGGCGATTGGCGGCCATTATGCCGAGTCACAAACCCCAACGGTATCTAAATACGACCACCGAGATGCCTTTAATCCACTATTTAACTTTATGCCTGGTACAGCTTACCGAAGCGGCACTGGTGCTCCTGGCCCATTATATTGGCAAAACAAAGCTGATTATAAAATCAATATAAAACTCGATGAAGAATCAAATACATTAACAGGCGATGTAGAAATTACCTACAAAAATAATAGCCCAGATAAATTACCTTTTCTATGGTTACAACTTGACCAAAATCAATTTAATAGCGAATCGAGAGGAGGTAAAACAACTACAATTGCTGGTGGACGATTTGGTAATACTGGATTTGATGGTGGCTATAATGTGCAGTTTGTAAGTGTAGAAAAAAATGCCACAACTGGGAAAAAAGCTTCTACTCGCTCAGTTTATGCCGAACATTTGACCGATGATACTCGCATGCAAATTCGCTTATCTGAGCCAATGTTACCAAACGAAGAAGTTAAAATCAAAATTTCCTACTCATTCAAAATCCCTCGTTATGGCTCTGACCGTATGGGTAAACAAGAAACACAAGACGGCGTAATCTACGAAGTAGCCCAGTGGTACCCACGAATGGCCGTATATGATGACGTTGAAGGGTGGAACACCTTACCTTATTTGGGTGCGGGTGAGTTTTATTTAGAATACGGCGATTTTGAATATAATATCACTGTTCCCTATAATCATATTGTGGTTGGTTCTGGTGAATTATTGAACCCAAGCGAAGTATTGACAGCTGAGCAGATTAAACGCTTAAATCAAGCAAAGAGTAGCGATAAAACTGTTATTATAAGAAGTGCCGAAGAAGTAAATGATGCTAAATCTCGCCCACGAACAGATGGTACTTTGACATGGAAATTTAAATGTAAACAAGCACGTGATGTAGCTTGGGCAACTTCAAAAGCATTTATCTGGGATGCTTGTAAAATCAATTTACCAAGTGGAAAAACCTCTTTAGCACAATCGGTTTATCCAAAAGAAAGTAATGGAAATGATGCTTGGGGACGTTCATCGGAGTATGTAAAAGGTTGTATTGAATTTTACTCAAAATACGTTTACGAATACAGCTATCCCAGTGCAGTAAACGTAGCTGGGGTTGTTGGTGGAATGGAATATCCAGGAATTGTATTCTGTGATTATCGTGACAAAACCGAAAGCCTTTGGGGTGTAACTGACCACGAATTTGGACATAACTGGTTCCCGATGATTGTGGGTAGTAACGAGCGTAAATATGCGTGGATGGACGAAGGTTTTAATACTTTTATTAACACACTTTCGACACAAAACTTCAACAACGGAGAATATTACAGCCCAGAAAATGTTCGTCAGATGACTCCTTATTACTACGACCGTGACCCAATTGTGAATATTCCTGATGTAATTCAAGATAATAATTTAGGGATTGCTGCATATATGAAGCCTGGCTACGGTCTTACAATGCTTCGTGAATTGATTTTAGGGGAAAAACGATTCGATTATGCTTTTAAAGAATACGTAAACCGTTGGGCATTTAAGCACCCTACTCCGCTTGACTTCTTCCGAACAATGGAAGATGCCGCTGGAGAAGACCTGGGTTGGTTTTGGAAAGGATGGTACATCAACGATTGGAAAATAGACCAAGGCGTAAAAGATGTAACTTACGTGCAGCAAGACCCAACGAAAGGCTCGGTGATTACTATTGAAAACTTAGAGAAAATGCCAATGCCCGTAACTCTCGAAATAAAAGAAGCAAACGGGACTAAAAAACGAGTACAGCTTCCGTATGAAATTTGGCAACGTGGGAGCACTTGGAGTTTCAGACATGACTCAAAATCAGCTATTGAAACAATTGTTATTGACCCTGACAATAAATTGCCAGATGTCAATACAAGAAATAACCAATGGAAACCTTCGAAATTTTCTGCTCCACAACCCAATTAAGGAACCGAAATCGTCACTTTTGAGCGGTGGCAAATACCACCAAGTGGAGGATTAAATTTTGAAACATTTACAGTAACTGCCTCAATATGAGGAAACTGCGTTTTAATGGCTTCAATGATTTTATAAGCAATGTGTTCAAGTAGCCGATGTCTTTCTTTCATGACATCGGCTACTATTTTATATATCTCTTCATAATTGACTGTCAACTTCAACTTATCTTCTTGTGCTGCACGGCTCAAATCGGCCGTAATTGCAATATCTATCGAAAACTTACTTCCAATTTTTTGTTCTTCATCATAGTACCCATGATAAGCAAAAAACTCCAAACCCTCAAGCGAGATAATTCCCATAAAGCAATTTAATTATTAGTGATTCGTATCCATAGTCTCGGTTAAGAAACTGTTTAGGACTAAAAAATGAACAAAAAAAGGTTCAAGCTAATAACCTGAACCTCTCTAAAAAATTTTATCAATTATAGATTATCAAAAAAAGAACTACCTGTGGTACTTTCATTTTTGGCAATAATATCGTTTAATGTAGGTAATGGTGTGTTGTCTTTTAGAGGCACATCATTTTTTTCTACCATTGCTTTTCTGATTGCAGCCTTCACTTTATTTACTTTTTCAAGCATTTCCTCAGTGATAGAATCAAGATTATTTTCAACTGGTGCATGTACTTGATTAACTGCTGCAATAGTTTCTTTTATTTCTTCAACTACTGATTCTTTGACTTCTTCAACCACTGCAACTGGCTCAGGAGTAGTTTCTACTACTTCAACTGGTGCGATTGGAGCATGTGCATCAGTATCTGGTGCAACTTCCTCTAATTCATCTTTTTTAGGTTCTTTTCCTCCTACTAAATAAAACTTTAACGCTTCCAAATCGTTCCAACGTCCCTCTGCGGCAAGTTTGGCTTGTTGAGTCCATGTACTTGGGTCATGGAGAGCAAATTGTGGACCAGCTTTGACTAAAAGCTCTTGGATTTTATAGACTGGAGTAATGGCCAAATCACGAAAAGTAAATATACCTGAATCATAGAGTAACATTGCTATCTTAGGCCCAATGCCTTCGATTATTTCTAACTCATCAGCTTTTGGTGTATTTCTTGAAACTTGACGCTCAACTGTTGGCTCAACGTAGTTATTTACCGAAGAAGATAAAATTGTAGTCGTAACAACTGGTTCTTCAATAATAGGTGCTTCTACAAGCTCTTGTATTGGCTCTTCAGCAACAACTGGAGCTGCAACTATCGTTTCTTCAACTACAGGCTCAGCAATAGCTTCAATAATTGGTGTAGTTTCTTCAGTAACCTCTTCTACTATTTCTTCACTCGATTCTGGTGTAATACTTGGAATATCAGCAACTAAATCCTCAACTTCAGCCGTAGGTTCTATAACTTCTTCTACTACATTTTCTACAACTTCCGTTTCTTCTATTGGTGCAACTAATGACTCAACTGATGGAGCTACTCGTTCTTCTGTAAGCATCGAAGTAGCTTCTTTGAATTTCGCCTCAACTCCTTCTTTATCAAACTTATCTTCAAATCGTTGTACATGCTCAAGTGTTGCCGTCGATAGGCTACGCATCTGCACTAAAAGGTTAGTTTTGTAGTGGTCCATTGCACGGAAATCTCTTTCCAATACTTTCACATCACCCAAAACTTCTTCTTTAATATATCTGGCTCGCTCTTCGGCCTGTCTGATGATGCTGTTAGCTTTTTGTTGAGCCTCAATTAAAACTTTTTCACCCTGTAATTTCGCCTCTTGAAGATGCTTATCTGCTTGTTGGTTTGCCTGCTCAGTAATCATTGTACTGGTGTCTTCGGCAGTTTTTAAGGTCTTGAAAAGCGTCATTTCAATCTCACGCAACTTGTTTGCTTCTTTTTCGGCTATCTCGAGTTGCATTCTAAGCATTTTGCTTTCATTTAGCACTCTTTCCCATTCTTGAGAAAGATTACCCAAAAAGCTATCTACTTCTTCGATATTATAGCCTCTAAAAGTTTTTTCAAATTCATGTTGGCGTATTTCGAGGGGTGTAATCTTCATTTTTAAAAATGTTTTAGGGGATTCTGAAACGTTTTCTGATGATGGAGCAATAGGTTGTTGCTCTTTTCGATTGCTGAAATACTCAAAAAATAATATTTTCAATCAAAAATTTAATTAAATATAAGTTAATCAGCAAAAGTAACAAAAAAAGTATGTTTAATATTTATATTTTCATAGATTTATTCAAAAACGATGCCATTTAATCATTTTCAAAACTCCAATTTCCAGACCGATATTGTTCGGTCATCGCTGCCAGATATAATCTGATTATCGAATTGTGTCCAGAGCAATTTATTGACTGAGGTACCATGCCCAGCATGTCTGGCACGGTCAATCACCTTTAAAAGTTTAAATGTTTCGGCATCCCAAATCTTTACTGATTTATCCATACTGCATGTAGCAAAATACTTGTGGTCAGGGCTAAAATCAATATGATTAATGGCAAAAGTATGGGCTACAATTTCTTTTTCTAAGTCATAGTTTTTCTCGACATCCCAAATTTTTAGTCGAGCATCACGGCTACCCGAAAGCAGATATTTAAAATCTGGTGAATATTTCAGTGTAAAAACCGAGTTTTGGTGAGCATCAATTACTTTTTTAAGCTCAAATGATTGTAAATCAAAAATCTTGATAGTATTATCACTAAATCCTGCCGCAAATTCTCGTTCTACAGGATTAATCACTAAACAACGAACACTTGTTTCGGAAGCCTTAACATGCTTTACAAAGTTTAAACTCTCGGTATCAATAATCGAAATAACGCCATCTCCACCTGCAATAAAAGCATGATTTTGATAAAACTGAATATCAAAGTAATTAATTGGTGCCAATTTTAACGTACGAATTTCCTGTTTCGTATCAATATCTATCACATGAATTCCTTCAAAGTTTTCAATTATCCAAAGATGATTGTTTTCGGACAAAAATCTCATCGTATAAATCGAACGCCCAACTTTGGCAATCAATTCGCCAACATCAGGCTTTTGCAAATTCCATCTAACCACAAATCCATCTCCCGCTGCCGAAAAAAAACGATTAACTTCTCCAGAAGTTTCTAAAGCATACACACAATCTCGATGCCCTGTAAATGTGTCTATTTTTTCTACTTTTATCATATTTTCTTCTACTTGCATCTAATACTCATTGCCATGATAAACATCGAGGTGTAGTATAGAATCAACAAATTATTATACTATCTTAGTATATTCATGAAAAACTAAGAAATACCCAAACAAAACAGTAATTTTGCCTACAAAATTAGTTCATAAATTTTCATTTATACACATTCACATGAATTTTTCGGCCGAAACAGCAAAAGCAGCAGTCTTTGAAGCAGTTGAGAAAGTAATAACAGATTTAGGATTTACTATTGATAAGCAAGACCAAAGCCGCCCATGGGGAGGTTTTTTTGTACTTGACGAATCACAAGCACCTAAGTTTATCGAAACATATTTTCCGCACTTATCAGTAAACGACTTTGGAGTTGGTCGTAAGCTAAGTCCCAAAATTTTGGTGGTTGCACCGCAAAAACGTCTTTCGTGGCAATACCATTTTCGTAGAGCAGAAATTTGGAAAGTAATTGGTGGAGTTGCAGGAGTAGTAACCAGCGAAACTGATGAAGAAAATGAACTTCAAACGCTTTCGCTTGGCACTATTATTAACTTAAAACAAGGAGAAAGACATCGTTTGATAGGTCTTGATAATTGGGGCATTATTGCAGAAATTTGGCAACATACTGACCCAGAAAATCCTTCGGATGAAGATGATATCGTACGAGTTCAGGATGATTTTGGTAGATGAAAAAAGTAAGGCTTCTCTCTATGGGAAGCCTTACTTTTTTATACTAATTTATTAATCTTCTATGGTAATTTATTTGCCCCAAATGATAATTGAGATGCGAAAGTAGATGCATCAAGAAAAATTCATTGGAATCTTTCCCTCCATAAAATTCTTCGGTATGATTTTGGGATAAAGTTTCGCTTAACAGATTTGGAAGAATTAATTGGAGCATTGCTCGTGTAGCTTCTATTTTTTCGATTAGAACTGCTCTCGGAACATTTTTGTCCGAAAACTCCAGTGGTCTATTTCTCTGATAATTCGTTCCGCCAAGTTGATGCCCAATGTAATGATTTAGATTACCTATTAAATGAAGACATAAGTTTCCTGCCGAATTACTAATTTCTGCTTTTACGAGCCATAAATCTGCCTCATTTCTATAAGCCTCAATTTCTGACTTTAATTTTAGTAAATCTCGGTCATAAAGTTTTGATAGAGAGTCGAGCATAATCTTGGAGGTTTTATCCAAGATACACAATTACTATAATGCAAGTTCCATCATTACATAATCTTTACCATTTTTTCTGACAATATCAGAGGCAACTTTCATTCCGAAACGTTCATAAAACTCAATTGCCGTCATTCGAGCACTGCACTTTAAATGTGTAATTTTAAGTTTTTTGGCTTCTTCAATCAAATGAGTAAGTAACTTCGACCCATAGCCTCTTCCCTGAAAATAATCATCGGTAGCAAACTTTCTAAACTGAGCCTCATGGCCATCAACAAACAAAGACACAACAGATACTAATATATCTTTTTCAAATAAACCATAGTGAATACCAACATCATCGTTTGGTAACATTACAAAATCTAAAGGCTTACTTGGCCACATCACTTTGTGTCGAAGTGGCCAAGTTTCCGATGCTTCTATTTCTTTAATCTGTATCATACAATTATTTACCACCGTAAGCCTGATAATACTTCATGGCTTGAGGTAATTGTTTCTCTAAATCAGCAATACGAACTTCATCAGCAGGGTGAGTAGAAAGTAATTTTGGTGGTTTCTGAGATTTTGCTCCTGCTTCTGCCATTCTTTTCCAAAAGTCAACCGCATTTTGCGGGTTATATCCAGCCATCGACATAAAAATCAACCCTAATTTATCAGCTTCCGATTCCTGACGGCGGCTGTTAGGTAATACAACACCCAACTGTGAGCCAACGCCTAAAACTTGACCAACAATCTCCATTACTTGTTGATTACCAGTATAAACCCCCGCAGCTACCGCTCCTACTTGCGTTATACCTTGAGCAGCCATCGCTTCGCTGGCACGTTCACGTCCGTGGCTCGCAATTGCATGGGCAATTTCATGTCCCATCACAACCGCTACGCCCGCCTCATCCTTACAAATAGGTAAAATACCTGTGTAAAAACAAACTTTTCCACCAGGCATACACCAAGCATTTAATTCTTTGCTTTGTACAACTTTAAACTCCCATTGATAACCGTCAATTATTTGACTATAGTTATTTTGAATCAAATAGTTTTCGACAGCAGTTTTGATTCTTCCACCCACACGGGCTACCATTTCGGCATCTCGATTCGAGGCAGATACGACCTTTGAGGTATCCATAAACCCTTTATATTCAGTAAAGCTCATGGTCATCATCTGTTCGTTAGAAACTAAGCCAACAAATTGTTTACGCCCAGTAAGTGGCACACGCTGGCACGCCCAAATAAGTGCTACTAAAGTTATCGCAGCAATCGAAGATTTAGCAAATGTTTTCATTATTTATCAGATATTAAAATTTACATTTAGACGAATTTTGGCGTAAAATATTACAAAATCGAATGACTATTTTTGAAAAAATTTAAAAAAATATGCCAGTCAGTGGGTACTTCTAAACGATTAATTACCTATTTTTGTAAATAGGATTGACTAATCAACGTGCAAATATTGTCAATTCATCCGAAAGTCTTTCTTCAAATTTTAGAATATTTTTTTCATGAAAATCATTGCTATAGGCCGAAACTACGCCGAACATATCAAAGAACTTAATAATGAGCGTCCTGACGAACCAGTTATTTTTACGAAGCCAGAAACTGCTATTTTACGTGATGGTGAAGCTTTCTATCACCCTGATTTTTCGCAAGATATTC
>JALQYE010000110.1 GCA_023254245.1 Emticicia sp. | reverse complement strand
AAATCGAATTGGCATATCGTCAGAAAACAAATAGTGGTCTAAACTACGGAATCGGTGGAAACGTAACGTTCATTCGTAATAAAGTAACAAACTCGCCTTATTCGGTTATTCCTTCGGGAAGTGCTTCGGGTTCTGGTCTTACTTCTGCAACAATCAATGGTTATCTTAGCGGTGAACCAATCGGTACTTTCTTCTTAAAAGATTTCACAGGTTTTGATGATAAAGGTCTTAGCACCTACCGTGATGTTGATGGCGACGGCCTCGTTACTGACAAAGACCGTATTGCCGCAGGTAGTGCTTTGCCTACAATGCAGTATAACTTCTTCGGTAATATCGGTTATAAAGGCTTTGATTTAGTAGTCAACTTCAATGGTGTCCGTGGCAATAAAATCTATGATAATACTGCCAACTCTAACTTCTACAAACTTCGTTTGTCGAAAGGAATCAATACAACACCTGAGGCTGTAAAATATACTAACGAATCGACTAATAACTCAGCACCAGTTTCTACTCGTTTCTTAAAAGATGGAGCATTCCTTCGCCTCAATAACTTAGCTTTAGGTTATAGTTTCAATACCAAAGCACTCGGTATTGATAAATACATTCCAGCATTGCGTTTGTCTGTTACAGGTCAAAACCTTTTCGTAATTACGAAATACGATGGCTATGACCCAGAAGTAAACACCGACCGAACTATCAACGGTATTTCATCGTACGGTATCGACTATTTAAGCTATCCAAAAGCTAAGTCAATCATCTTTGGTCTAAATGTTTCATTCTAAAAAACTGCTTTTAGCATTTAGCTATTAGCCTTTAGCTTTTAATTATAATAGAGAATCAATTTAACATCTTAAATTTTTAAGCTAATCGCTAAAAGCTAATCGCCAACAGCTCAAAAAAATACTTCAATGAAAAAGAAAATATATTCATTATTATTCCTGTGTAGCTTTGCTGTTTTAGAAAGCTGCACCGACCTAAAAGAAGAAATTCTGGACGAAACCCTTTCAGCTGCAAAACTTACCGATAAGCAGGCTGCCGATGGTATCATCGCCCCTGTATATGCACGTCTCCCAGATATTTTCTTGCATACCAACTATTTTGCTATTCAAGAAATTTCGACCGATGAGGCTATCTTGCCTTATCGTGGTGGTACTGACTGGGGCGATAATGGTATTTACATTGCCATGCACCAACACACCTACCAAAGTACTGACCCAAACATCAGAAATACTTGGAATTTCATCCTACAAGGTATGTCTCGTGCCATCACGGCAATGAACACACTTCCAACCCTTAATGATGCCAATGCTAAAGTTTATTTAGCCGAAGCTCGCGGAATGCGTGCGTACTATTCAATGCTTACGCTCGATTTATTTGGTTTAGTTTTCGTAAAAGAAGACATTGGCGAAACTTCAAAAATTCTTCGTGGAGAAGAAGCATTCCAATACATTAAAAACGAGTTTTTGGCGGTTGAACCAAACTTAGATGCAACGGTTGGCCCAGGTCGTTTATCGAAAGGTGCCGTATGGGGTTTATTAGCTCGTTTATACCTCAATGCTGCGGTTTATCGTGATGTTTACGGAACGCCTACTTTCAAAGCCGATGAAATGGATAAAGTAACTGAATATTGTGATAAAATCATTAACTCTGGTACTTACAAATTGTCTCCAGATTATTTCTCAATTTTTGGTTCAGACAACCATACGAACCCAGAGTTGATTTTTGCAGTTGACCAAAGAGCAGAGTTAAACGGACACAACCGTATGGCGTATTTCTCGCTATCAGGTGACCAATTCCCGATTCCAGCTTATCCAAATGCGAATGGTACTGATGGCCCTGCTATCACGCCTGATTTTTACCGTACTTGGACAGACCACTACGCTCCAAAAGACCCAGCAGGCGTTGACCCTCGTTTCTATAAACAAAATCTTTCGGCCTACTCAAATCCAGCTGATACTTGTGTAGCTGAAGCTAACTTTAACATCAATCGTGGTATTCTAAGAGGCCAACAATACGGTTTAATTAGAAAAAATGGTGTATTCTTAAAGTGTCCAGATGGTAAATTTAAAGTGGGTAAACTCTTTAACGATACCCGTAACCGTCCAACGGTACCAGTAAACTTCACCGAAAAAGTTGACTTTACAACCGCAGGAAGCGATTACAGCACAGGCTATCGTGTTGAAAAGTATGAATTCAGTAAGAAATCGGTTAGTGGACGTAACTTCGGAGAAGCCGACATCGTAATTGTTCGCTTGGCAGATATTTACCTGATGCGTGCTGAAGCTAAACTTCGTAAAAGCAATGATGCAGCAGGTGCCTTGGCCGATGTAAATATCGTTCGTGCTGCACGTACAACCCCTCCACCTGCTCTCACATCTATGTCGCTCGACATTTTATTTAGAGAGCGTGGCTTTGAGTTTTACTGGGAAATGCTTCGCCGTACGGACATGATTCGCTTCGGAAAATATGAAGGAACTTGGACCGAGAAAACCAATACAGATAAACTCAAACGTATCTTCCCGATTCCACAAACAGCTATTGATGGTGCCTCAAACCTTCCTGGCTATTTGAAACAAAATCAAGGATATTGATTTTAGTAGAATGTATAATTAATAATTATAAAGCGTTCATTATTAGCTGATTAAGCGATGATAAATAAAATTCAAATTTTATTTATCATCGCTTTTTATCAAATTTCTTTTTTGCAACGATTTCAAACGTTTGCGTAAAATTTATTTGAAATGTTATAGATTTTATTACTTTATTGCATAAGATTTAGTTTGAATGTCTGTATCGAAAGTCAGATATTTTTATTAAGTTTCAAAAAGCCGAAAAATTCATTAGACAATTCAAAAAATAATAGAAATGAACTTCACTGAAAAAGAAATTTCGCCCCTCGCAAGTATCGAAGAGTGGGAAGATGATTTGCTCGAAAGATACCCAGAGCCTAAAAACGCTGAAACTAAGAAAAAGAAAGAAGAATACCGTAACTATACTGATTCGGAGCGTGTAAATACCGTTAGAGAATTCTACCGTTTGAATCATACGTATCAAACTTACGATTTTGTTATTCAGAAAGAAAAAGAGTTCTTGAAGTTCGACAAACGTGAAATGTCGGTTTGGGATGCCATTGATTTCTTAAATACATTGGTTGATGATTCTGACCCAGATACAAACCTCGACCAGTTTCAACACCTACTTCAAACATCAGAGGCTATCAGAGCCGATGGCCACCCAGATTGGTTCGTTCTGATGGGCTTTATGCACGATTTAGGTAAGGTTCTTTGCTTATTCGGCGAGCCACAATGGGCAGTTGTAGGCGATACCTTCCCTGTGGGTTGTAAACACTCTGATAAAATTGTTTATCCTGAGTTTTTTGAGGCAAACCCTGACTCAAAAGACGAGCGTTATAACACAAAATACGGTATCTATTCACCAAATTGTGGACTTGAAAACGTAAAAATGTCTTGGGGACACGACGAGTATCTTTACCAAATGATGAAAAATTATTTGCCAGAAGAAGCTCTTTACCCAATTCGTTACCACTCATTCTATCCACAACACCGTGATGATGCTTACAGCCATTTGATGTCGGCTCATGACTACAAAATGTTTAAGTGGGTAGATAAATTCAATCCTTACGATTTGTATTCTAAAGTACCAGTACCACCAAATGCAAAAGAGCTTCGCCCGTATTACGAAGATTTAGTAGCTAAGTACTTACCTGCTACTTTGAAATTCTAATAAGGAGTCCACGGTCAATAGTCCATAAGTCCACAGTAGTTTAACTCACTTTATTATTAAGGTTTTAGACAAAAAATGACAATTATATCTGACCGTTTTGAGAAGAAACAAAAAAGGGAAAATCTTACGATTTTCCCTTTTTTGTTAGATTGCTAACTGAATCTTAATATTCCCACAAATTGTGTTCAAACTCCATCAATTCATGTTCTAATTGCTCAGATTTCAACAAACCTTCACGTGGCGATTTGTAAATGTCATCTAAGAAATTATCCAAAGCATTCGATTTTTTGATAATTTTTCCGTGGAACAAACGCAATTCAAACGCATCTGCTAAGTTTTTGTGCGATGCCACATTTGCAGCATTATACCAGATACACTTAGGATTACTACGGAAATAACGCTCTAATTCTTTGTATTTGAATACACAAATCGGGCGGTCGAAACCGAGAGTTGTTTGGTCAGCTGGAATGATTAATTTCAATGTAAGAATATCAAAATACTGACGTGAACGTTGTTTGTCAAAAATCCAATCTTCTTTCAACTCTAAGGTTGTCAATTGCGTCGGAAAAATCTCAACACCCGAACCTGGGTCAGCGGCCGCAGGAGCTGCACCACCAGCAGCAGGTTTAGCAGCACCGCCACTGTCTCCGCCCCAGCCATCGTCACCACCAGCCGAAAAACCAGCAGCTTTTTCTTCTTCCGATAAACCACCGCCTTCTCCTTTCAATAATAAACGCTCATTGAATTGGTCGAGTGTAAGCTTCGTTGTCAAAGAATCATTATCATAGGCTTCAATCAAACCAGCTTTTACGGCATCAATCAAGTGTCTCGTAATTTCACTTCCTTTCGAGAAAAGCGGTTGATTTTGCTTCTCTTTCAAGTCAATTCTTCGCCACAAAGTTGTTTTATACATAACGTTTTCCTCATGTATAGGGCGAAGCGATAGCGGATTCAAATAATTATTTGACTTTTCTTGAGCTACTGCAAACTGGCTGATAATTAAAGACATACCAAAAGCCAAGCCTTGTAATTTCTTCATAATTCTGACAATTATTTTGTTATTAATTCAATGGAACAGTGAAAATAATTTCTCCAACATCCACTGTTTCTACTTCTCCTTTAAAATTTCTACGTTCTACACGCTTTACTACTATTACATAACGGTCACCCGCCTGTGCTTGTTGTGCAAGGTTAGAAACATTTGCAGTATTGCCATTAAATGGACCTCCTCCTATTCTTCTTGAACCACGAGCCAAGTTAACTTCAAATTCTGCTACTCTAAATGCAGCATCTTCTGGGTTAGTTGATTTGAATGATTCATCAGCTATTGCACCGATATTAATTGTTCTTAAACCAGTCGCCGAAGCTCCTCTACGTTCATCAATTCCAAGTAATTTAATCGTTGGCTTAGGCACACGACGAACTGGGAAGTTAAATGTCTGTAATGTTATTCCGCCATTCACTACATTCATTGAAGCTTTGGCTGAATTTGGAACAATTGTTACTTTACCGCCTTCACCTGGAATAAAATCTGCACCCGAACCGCTAAATGAAGGACTATACAATGCTCCCAAACCTGGTGAATAAGTAGCTAAACGGTTAGCACATTTAAAGTATAACGCTGGCATTGAGGCTGTTTCGATTTGAACAGATGGCTTCAATACAGTATAGGTTTCCTCTTTTTCAACTGACTTCATTGAGCCATCTGGCGAAGGGTAGGAAACAGTAGCTTTGTATGAACGCTTCAACTGGCCGTTTTTATCAAAATCACCACCTGATGCTGTAATTTCATACAAGCCTTTACCATCTTTCACTGGTAAAGCAGAACCATTGATACTAATTCTTGGCGTAATTGATTTAGAGTACGCTCCGATTGCTACCTCAGCTTTGTATTTCTGACCAGCAACTACCGAACGTGAATCTGGAATAACCACAGCAAAGATTTCATCAAATTTAATTTCTTTGATACCCACTTGGCTTGCGAGATATTCTAATACTTCTCCCTCTAAACGACGAACCTCTGATTGTTTTTGACTCAATACAGCTAATGCCGCTGGTACTGGCGTTTGAGCAAAATATAATTCAGAAAAATCTTTACTTTTAGTGATATTATCAGTTCTTGCCAAAGCAGGGTCTTGAGAAGCATCAACTGCTAACTCAGGAAACTTAGTGTTTGGTGCAGCAAATTTTTGTAACTGAACAGCGAAATCATTCAATTTCTTTTTCAATTCATATCCTTTACCATTTTTTGCATCACCAACCATTAATATGGCTACTTTTTCTTCTTCCGAAGGATTTTTCACACCACCAGTTTCGGCGTCAAGTCCACCGCCAGCATTGACGATTTCTTGCTTCAAACCACTGATATAATTATCCATTTCGGTTGTAATCTTTCTTACTTCAACAGCCTTTTGAAGTACATCAGCATATTGAGCACCACCTGGTTTCTCTCTGATTTCTTTTTCAATTGCTTTTACTGATTTCTCGTTATTGCCGTTAGCCGCAGAGTTTGCTCTTTCCAAACTATTATTCAAAAGTTGAAATTTTTGTAGGAGTGCATTACTTACCTGGAGTGCTAACATTGCCGTCAGAACGAGATACATCATGTTTATCATCTTCTGACGTGGCGACTCTTTTCCACCTGCCATATATTCTATATATTATACAGTTAGTAAATATTTTAGTGTTAATTAGAAATGTAGAATGTAGAATTGAATGTAGAATATAACTCAACATTCAGAACTCAGCACTCTAAACTATTTTAGTTGCCTTTCATTGCTGACAACATACTTCCGTAAACATTATTTAATGAAGTAAGGTTGTTTGTCAATTTCGACATTTCAGTTTTAAACTGTTGAGCCTCTTTCGACGCATCTGACATATCTTGCATAGCAGTTGTCAAGTTGCCATAGAAAGCGTTCATTGCTTTTAAGTGCTTATTAGTATCTTGTAATTCAAGTTCGTAAACAGCATTCAAAGCACCCATATTTTGAGTAATTTTGCTAAATTGTGAACGGTATTCTTGAGCATCTTTAGTCGCATCAGCCATGCTATTCATTGCAGTTACGGCAGTACCATAAGCGGCATTCATAGCAGTTACTTGGCCAGAAGCTGTCTTTACATTTTTAGCATACTCGCTTGTTGCTACAGTTGCATCTGTCAAATCTGACATTTTAGCAACTTGACCAGTCAAGCTTTGGATACCAGTTTTCAAACCATCAAAAATATCTGGTGAAATCTTAGCGTTAGCAAGCATATCATCCATTTTTGCAGTTAAACCAGCACCTTGAGTTGAAACACTTCTTTTTGGAAGTTCACCTTGGAAATCATCAGCTAATTCTGGATAAACTTTTTCCCACTGATATTCAGTACTTGGGCGAAGGAATGATTGGAAAGCATAGATTAAGAAGATAGCGGCCTCAGTACCTAAACCAATAGGTAACATGAAGTTTGCCCAATCGTAGTGCATGATTTTACCTAATGCACCTAAGATTACAACTGATGCTCCTGCTCCATAGAAAAACGGAATAATTTTGTCCCAAAATAAACTTGTACCGTTGTTATTTGCTGCCATGTGTTTAAAAAAGTTAAGAATTAAGCTTTAATTTAAAAGGGAATTTATTTTTGTGTTTAGAATCTACTTTCTATCATAGATAAGAAAAGCGAAGTATAAACGAAATATTCAGTTAGAATATTTCAGTATATACTTCGCAATTATTTTGTCATTACTCTCTTCCTGGAACACTACCCAAACGGTCCATCACACAACGGAATCCGATATAAGAGCGACGTTCATTACGGAATTCATACGTTCGAGTACCAGTCTCAAGGAAGTAGGCTACATCTTTCCACGACCCACCTTTAATGATTTTACGAGGCTCGTTTTCATCATTATACACAGGGTTTAAATCCCATGTAACTGGCATATACGATTCTGCGTAAGCATCTTGGCACCACTCTGCTACATTTCCTGCCATATTATACAAACCATAATCATTCGGATTGAAGGCATTTGATGGAGCTGTGTAAGGGTAACCATCAGCACGATAATTTCCTCTGTATGGTTTAAAGTTAGCTAAGAAACAACCTTTTCCATTCGCTACGTAAGGATTACCCCAAGGATATTTAGCACCTTCTTTACCACCACGTGCTGCCCATTCCCACTCTGCTTCTGAAGGCAAACGATAACGTGGCGATTTGAATAAATTCTTCTGAGCTCTGTTGTCGTTCAATAATTTTGTACGCCATTTGCAGAAATATACAGCGGCATCCCAGCTTATACCTACTACTGGATACATATCGAATGCTGGCGACGAATAGTAGTATTCTGTCATTTGGTCGCCATTATGATAAGTAAAGTCTTTACTCCAAACCGAAGTATCTGGATAAAGGGTTGACATAATAAATTCTTCACCCAAAACAGAAACCGAATCGGTCATCATTGAATTTACAAACTGACGATATTCATGATTTGTGACTTCCGTATCATCCATGTAAAACGGAACGATAGTTACTCTTTTATTCATTGAAATACGAGCCGACATTACGTCTTCATCAGCCTGACCCATCATTAAAGAACCCGACGGAATCAGCACCATTCCATGTGGAGCGGTTTGTTTATAACCTTTACGAGAGGTCGCCATGATTTCTCCATCACGGATTCCATCCATGCCAAGGTCTTTACCTCCACTCTTGCCGCCCTTCTTTCCGCCAATCCCCATTTTACTTAAAGGACTTTTGGAACCGCAACTTTGCATCATCACGATTGGAGCAATCACTAACAGACATTTCAAAAAGGTACTTAATATTCTCTTGTTCATAGCTGAAAACAAGTTGGTTATCTATTTTTTTTGGTATTTATACTTTCGATATTATAGAAACGTGACTTACGAAAATAATATTGCATTAGCCTACAAAGTTATGAAAAAAAATAAGTTTTTCCGATAACTATCAATTGATTAAGCAATTATTAAGCCAAAATATCTATTCATAGGTCTTTCTTTGACCTATTTGTGCTGTTTATACCCGTTGTGGATAAAAACCATAACATTTAATTTGTATTAGAGAGGTAGTGGAGAAAATAGCAATTTTATTATTAAACGGCACAAATTGTGCCAAAATAACCCCTAACTGTATTTTTTGAAATAATAATCAGTAATTATTTTACTTTTTTCTTGGTAAATATCATTAAAGAAATCGGCTCTTAATATCTATATCTTGGTGTACGTACAATTGATTTTTTTCCTGCTCTTAGAGCCGCTAATGAATAACTCAAAAGCACTTCGTGTGATAATGGGCTCTTAGCATTTTTTCCACCGATAATCACATCAACTGCATAACCAATTCGCATACTTCCTCCTAATAGATTTGCACCAATAAGTCCCGAAACGGCATCGCCAGTTCGGTAACTTGCTCCGAGCCAATAGCGGCTATCATACGTGGCAATTGCTCCCGCTTCGGCTGAAATTGTACTTAAATCAGACTTTATGATAAGCATCGGGCTAACATCAACCGTATATGAAACACCTATCAAAACACTACCTGTAAGATATGCACTACGCTTTAGGGTGTTGGTTGCTTTATCAGTACCAAGGCCAAAGGTTGGTTGGTTGATGTGATTCATCGATAAACCAACGGTATAAGCTGGGTTATTTAGATAAAGCCCCGCCCCCAAGTCAATAGCCGACTGGCTCAGACGTCCAGTTGCTAAAAGTGGGTCGTTTTCGTCTCTTGCACGCAAACGGCTATAGTCTATTCCTCTCGAAAAATACCCTCCACTTACCCCAATACCCAGCTGGCTATTTCCAACGGGCATCTGATAGGCATACGATAACTTAAAATCTTGTTGCGTACTTGCACCTATTTTATCATTCACAAACGTAATACCCACCCCTCCCTTAAGCATTTTTAGTGGAACATTGGCCGAGATTACTTGCGAAACTGGAGCTCCACCATCATCAAACGTACTTTGATAACCTTGATATTGTGTACGATAAATTGCCTGAAAACGAGTAACGTTCTCAGAACCAGCAGTAGCTGGATTCAGAAACAACTGATTATAAATGTAGTGTGTAAACTGAGCATCTTGCTGAGCCTGAGCAGTAAACGACGCTACCAACAATATCATATAATAAATTTTTCTCATAGTGGGCGTAAATAGTCGATGGTCAATAGACGAAAATTAATGGCCTATGGGATGCAAAAGCACTAAATTATTTATAACGCTTTCTTTTCTATTGGCAATTTAATTAATTATTTGTATTCCTAACACCATAACGAAAAAAAATAGGCTAAACTTGTAGTTTAGCCTATTAACTTATTTTTATTAGATATTGTTCGCTTTTTTTATATAGAGTTCTAAGGCTCCTGTCATTGAAGGGGCATTGGGTAGCGGTGCTTCAATATCAAGAATAAACCCTGCATCTCGAATGGCCTTGGCGGTTGTTGGTCCAAAAGCAGCTAAGCGAGTATTGTTCTGTTTCCAATCTGGAAAATTAGAATTCAATGAGGTAATTCCCGATGGGCTGTAGAAACAAATAATATCGTAGAATACCTCTGTAAGGTCTGATAAATCGGATGGTACTGTTTCATACATAATTGCCTCTGTAAGGTGCAAGTCATTACGATTCATCAGGTTCGGAATATCATTGCTACGAATATTTGAACATGGGAACAAGAATTTCTCACCTTTATGTTTCAAAATCAATGCTTCTAAATCGGCAGCCGTTTTCTGGCCTACAAAAATCTTACGTTTTCTGATAACGATATATTTTTGTAGATAATTGGCCGTTTGCTCCGAAATACAGAAGTACTTCATATCAATCGGAATCTCGATTCTTAGTTCTTTGGCAATACGGAAGAAATTATCAACGGCATTACGACTCGTAAGGATGATAGCAGTATGTGCCAAAATATCCACTTTTTGGCGACGAAAATCACGGTGGTCTAAGCCTTTTACTTCAATAAAAGAACGAAAGTCCACTTTCAAATTAAATTTTTTGGCCAGCTCAAAATATGGAGACTTTTCGTCGGTCGGTCTCGCTTGAGTTACCAAAATACTCTCCACTTTACGGAGGCGGTCCTGAGTTATTTTTTCTGTTACTTCACTCATCCAAATTGCGGGTTTTCAAGTACAAAATTGTATTTGGTTTTTTAAAATGATGAAAATTAAAAAGACATCATTACATGGCAAACCGTATGCCGAGAATAACGGGCAATATTTCCACGATACAAAGGTACGAAATTAAATAGAGACTTTGTATAGGAATACTACGAATTATGGTAAAATATAGAATGAAAAATCTAATCAAATAAAATGCCACTATTGGTGTAAATAGATAGACTTGCCAGTTAAAATCATGCGGGAAGTAGTCCATAAACAAGACTAATAGCACTAAAACCAATGCTGAGTAAAAAAGGCTTGATGCTTGAATAATCTTGAAATAATGCAAATCAACTACCTTCTCGAGATTAAATAGTTGCCCTACCAAACCAATGAAAAAGTATTTCATAACCAAGATTACAAATACGACCAAACTGATTCGGAAATAGTTTGAAAGCAAAACTCCGAGTGTATCGCCCTCTTGTAGGATTGCTCGCCCACCAAAAACATAAATCCCTTTGCTTTGCAGTAGCATATAAAACAAACTTATAATCAAACTCAACAAAATGATAAACATGACATTCATTCTATTGAGAGGCTTATTTATCAGAAAGGATTGTTCTCGAACAAAGGTGTTGAACAAATCTTTGAAATTGAAATACCGCTGAAAAGCACGAATATATGAGTTCGATAAGTAAGAGAAACAAACCAAGATAAACATTGATACCAGTACAATGTAGTTTCTGTACGGGGCAGGAGTGCGAGGTTTGGCCGTAATACCTGACTCTGCCAATACGATTGGTTTCTGATTGAGTGAGCGTTTGTAACCCAACATCAATTTTTTATCTTCAATATCGTTTGAGCCATAAAGGGTTATGTAGATTGTAGGCTGCTCATAAGCTCGATATAAGCTATCGACACTCAGTACAATCCATTTCCCGACGGGGATTTTCTGACGAAGAGAACCATTGATAAATAAGAAATTATCGGCTTTTTGTGCATAGACTAAGATACTATACCCACGATTGCTCTGAATATCACAGAAAACGGTATGTGAAGGATATCCCAAATGCTGTTCCGAAATGTACGGAATGTAGGCTTTCATTCGGTCGTTATATACCTGCCAATCATCGTGGTAATCATGCACCAAAAAATACTGGTCGTTGGGGCCAACAGTTGTGGCAAACGACTTTGACGATATGATTAGCAAAAGTATGTAAAGAATCTTATTCAACGGCCTGCTTTAAATTTTTTGCAAAATTAAACAAAAAAGGTCAGACTTGTTGAGTCTGACCTTTTGTTTTTATCAATATTCTGATTTATCAAGCTTTTCCGAGAGCTTTCAACATCGTTGCACCGATGTCGGCAGGAGATGCTACCACGAAGATTCCACATTCTTCCATGATTTTCATTTTAGCTGCGGCTGTATCGTCAGCACCACCGATGATTGCACCTGCGTGACCCATGCGGCGACCTTTCGGAGCTGTTTGGCCAGCAATGAAACCAACTACTGGTTTTGTGCCATTGGCTTTAATCCAACGAGCAGCTTCTGCTTCCATTCCACCACCAATTTCACCAATCATAACGATACCCTCTGTTTCAGGGTCGTTCATTAATAGTTCAACCGCTTCTTTGGTAGTTGTTCCGATGATTGGGTCACCACCGATACCAATAGCGGTTGTTTGGCCAAGGCCAACCTTTGATAATTGGTCAACGGCTTCGTATGTTAAAGTACCTGATTTAGAAACTACACCGATTGTGCCCTTCTTGAAGATAAAACCTGGCATGATACCAACTTTACACTCTTCGGCTGTGATAATACCTGGGCAGTTAGGGCCTATTAGAGTAACATTTTTACCTTGAATATAAGATTTGGCAGTTACCATATCTTTTGTAGGAATACCTTCAGTAATACACACGATTACTTTGATACCTGCATCGGCTGCTTCCATGATTGCATCGGCTGCAAACGCTGGTGGCACGAAAATAATTGAGACATCAGCTCCTGTGCTAACTACTGCTTGCTCAACAGTATTGAAAACAGGGCGGTCAAGGTGTAGTTGTCCACCTTTTCCTGGCGTTACACCACCAACGACATTTGTGCCGTATTCAATCATTTGACTCGCATGGAATGTACCTTCCGAGCCAGTAAAACCTTGTACGATTACTTTGGAGTTTTTATTTACAAGAACGCTCATTATTTTCGTGTATTTTGAATTTTACGTAAAAGTAGTTTGAAATGAGAAAAGTACAAAAAAAAATATAAGTTATGAGATATAAGGCAAGAATTTCCAATCATAAATACCTTATAATCAAGTAATTAATTTTTAATTAATTTTTGCTAAAATTTTATAGTTCTTTGAAAACTTTAAAGTTGGGCTTTACTAAACTTCATATTTATATTAGTTTTGCTCAAAATATTATTAGCCTTAATTTTAGCTCTGCTAAATTTAATTGCTCTTACTACTTCAATTTCTTTGGCAGATTCAATACCGCGTCAAATGCAGGTTTGGGTTGTTTATTTCTATCCCAAAGTAACGGATAATTTGTTCGATTAGGTATCGGATAACCATTTTTCCAAGACATATCGTCGTGAATTCCCCACATAGTTACTCGGTCTATTTTATCTCGTTTTTTGTAAAAAATTTCGAATAATTGAGCGTAACGGTTAGTCAACTGGGTTTGAACTTCGGCAGGTAAACCTTTGCTATATGGGTCGAGAAACTCTTTAAATTCTTCGTTTTGGAATTGTTTTTCGCTCATTCCTTGCCCAATTACTTGCCCCTCTTTGGTCAGCGGTAGAACATCCACATCCAGCTCAGTAATCATCACTTTTACACCCAAAGCTGCGTAAGCTTCGATGGCAGCTTCTATATACTCAGTTTTGGGATAATTGAGTCCCCAATGGCCTTGAATACCGATACCATCAATTTTGATACCTTCTTTTTGAAGCATTTTAACCATTCTCACGATTCCATCTCTTTTGGTTGGTCGCCACGCATTGAAATCATTGTAGTATAATTCGGTGTTTGGTGCATATTCAGCTGCATATTTAAAGGCGAGTTTCACCAGTTCGTCACCACTTCCAACGCCTTTTACCCATGTAGTTGGTCGGTAATTACCGTCATCATCAATTACTTCGTTGACTACATCCCACGCATTGACTTTGCCAGCGTATCGGCCTGCAATGGTTTTGATATGCTCACGCAAACGCTCTTTCACTTCTTCTTTTGTTTTGAGTTTTCCATCTTCGTGCTGAAAAAACCATGCAGGCGTTTGGTTGTGCCACACGAGCGTATGACCCACAATAAACATATTGTTTTTCTTTCCAAACTCTACAAACGCATCGGCTGGTTCGTAATTAAAAACCCCAGGCTTAGGATTAATACGTTCGGCTTTCATGGAGTTTTCAATCGTGATAGTATTGAATTGCTTCACGACAATATCTTGTGAAGCCTTATCTTGCCCCGAAACAATGACATCGTTTACGGCTACCCCCATCTTGAAAGCATCTTTATAGGCATCTTTGAGGGTCTGTGCAAAACAATAATTCGAGAGTAAAATCAGAAATGAATAGCGGATTGTACGTTTAATAGAAATCATTAGTATAAGGTTGAATTTTGGTATAAATAAACAAAAAAATCCCCAAATTCTTGCAAGAATGGGAATTTTTGTTGCTGCTGC
>JALQYE010000010.1:15928-46563 GCA_023254245.1 Emticicia sp. | reverse complement strand
TTTGACTACGCTTGACATAATTAGTCTTTAATTCCATAACGATGTTTTTTTGTGTATCGCTATTTCAGGACAAGACAACTTAGAAAATAAAAAACCGCCTCTCAAATCAGAAAGACGGTTTATTGATTTTTAGTTGTTGATTCTAAGCCTTTTTAAAAAATTTACCCTATCCTTTAAAAAATGTATTTGTTTTCCTCAATCATTGCATCGGCCACACGACGACGAGCGTTTTTGAGGTTCATTGGTTCAATTTTAGTGAAACGTTTCAAGCCCATGAGCATTACTCTGAGTTCGTCGCCTTCGGCAAACGATGTGATAGCTTCACGACCGGCATTATTTACTTTGGCAACTGCTTCGTGCAAATAAATTAAGGCCATATCTTTTTGTAGCTCAACTGCTGCTTCACCTTTAATACCGATTAGTTTTTCAACTCTTAATAAAGCTGATTCAGCAGCATAAATTTCGATAGCCATATCTGCTACGTTCATCAAAATTTCTTGCTCGTTTGATAACGACATCATGAATTTCTGAACTGCCGCACCCGAAACCATTAAAGCTGCTTTTTTCAAGTTTTTCAATACTTTTTTCTCAGCTGCGAAAAGCGTTTCATCATCAGAAGCACTAAAATCTGGAATCGACATGATTTCTTTGCCAACTGCCATTGCAGGACCCATCAAATCAAGTTCACCTTTCATGGCTCGCTTCAAAAGCATATCGACAATCAACATACGGTTGATTTCGTTCGTACCTTCAAAAATACGGTTAATACGGGCATCACGGTAGGCACGCTCCATTGGAGCATCGGCCGAGTAACCCATACCACCATAAACTTGTAGGCTTTCGTCAACTACATAATCCAGAACCTCTGAGCTATGAACTTTCATGATGGCACACTCAATAGCAAATTGTTCGAGTGCCTTTAGTTTTGCTTCAGCATCACCTAAGCCTTGTGCTTTTAGGTCTTCAATGGCATCGTCAATGTTTTGTCCTGCACGGTAATTGGCCGTTTCAGAAGCAAAAATACGAGTAGCCATTTCAGCCAATTTATATTTTATTGCACCAAACGTAGCAATAGATACACCAAATTGCTTGCGTTCGTTGGCATAGTTAATTGCATGATTCAATGAACCCTTTGAGCCACCTACTACGGCAATACCCAATTTGATACGACCAATGTTAAGGATATTTACAGCAATCTTGAAACCATTACCACGGCTTGAAAGCATGTTTTCAATAGGAACATGACAATCATTAAAGAAAACCTGACGAGTATCTGAGCCTTTGATACCCAATTTATGCTCAGGCTCATTCATCGTGATTCCACCAAACGATTTTTCAACAATAAAAGCCGTTAGGTTTTTATCATCATCAATTTTAGCAAAAACAATAAACAACTCGGCAAAACCACCGTTAGTTATCCACATTTTTTGTCCATTGATAATATAGTGTTTTCCATCTGCCGAAAGAACAGCTTTTGATTTTCCAGCATTTGCATCTGAACCCGAATCTGGCTCGGTTAAGCAGTAAGCCGCTTTCCATTCACCCGAAGCCAAAAGTGGCAAATACTTAGCTTTTTGTTCTTCGTTTCCGTAATACACAATCGGTAATGTTCCGATACCCGTATGAGCAGATTGTGCTACCGAGAACGAGTGACCTGTTCCGAGAGCCTCAGCCACCAACATTGAAGTATTAAAGTTCATACCAAAACCACCGTATTCTTCAGGAACTGCCGTTCCAAGAAGACCCAACTCACCAGCTTTTGTCATCAAAGAAGACATTAATTCTGGAGACTTGGCCGTATCAATTTCATTGAGGCGTGGGTGAACTTCAGTTTTCAAGAAATCACGGCAAGTTTCGGCAATCATTTGTTGCTCTTCCGTAAATTCTTCTGGAATGAAAATTTGGTGAGCTTCAACTTCTTTGATTAAAAATTCGCCACCTTTAATTGATGATTTGTTTTCGGTTGCTGTCATGGTATTTATAGTTGAATATTTTTATCTAAATATTATTATGCTTGCATACTATTACGCAAATATAAATATTTTTAAAATTATTATGCAAGCATACTAATAAAAATATTTTTGTAAAATAAAAATTCTCGGCATTTCTAAGTAAATACCGAGAATTTAAAATAAAACATAGTGTTTTTATTCGATTACGAAGTCGTAACTACCGCTTGAAACTTCAAAAATGGCTTTGTCTTTTTCGGTTTTTACGTAGGTTATCCCTTCTATTTTCACTGGCTTTTTCTTCACGATGAAAAACTTCCCTCCTTCTTTGATATTATTAATGGTTTTACCCGTTTGCAGCGGAAGTTGTATTTGTGCAGAAGAGTTGGCAGGAATACTTAGCTTCAAACTAAACTTATTACCTTGAAGGTTTGATTGACTACTAATTTGTCCATAGTTTGTGTCGAAAGTTTTTGATTCCTGTGCCAAAGCTGGTGTAATCACAATCTTTGTTTCATTGAAGTTGGGTTCTACGATGGCTTTTTTTGCATATACTTTTGCCAAAAAATCTTCTGAGTACGCATAGTTTTCTATGAATGGAATGTTTTCGGCGAATACTTTTGCGGTAAGGGTGTTTTCATCGGCTTTTTTAGGAAGCCCTTCAACTTCTACATATCTAAAGCCGTGATAGCTGAATTTAGGTTCCCATTTTTCAATGCCATATCCTTTTAATAAATATTTGTCGGTTGGTTTTATTCCTTTTTGTTCGGCCAGCCCTTTATCAGTTAATGTTTCGGCAAATTTAAGTTCTACTTCTTTGGTGGCTTTACCTTCGGTTTGGAGATAAACAAAGCCAATTAGATTTTGGCCGAAATCAAACACACAACGCCCTTTGCGTGGTTCGGTAATTTTTACTGCCTTTATTTCTTTGATTACTTGAATCTGTGGCGAAAGCAAGGGTTTTAATTCAACTCCGCTTTGAGCTTCATCCATGATTGCAGCATTTTCCCAATCTTTTCCGTATTCGAGTTGTGCATTGTAAGTTTCGCCTGTATAAACCGAATTTGAGACAATTGGTGAAAGGCGGGTTTTCCAACTTCCATCAGAAATAACTGTTTGGCGAGAACCATCGTAAAACTCCATTTCCATCTGAAACAGAAGTTTGTTTGGGAGATTACCTTTTTGCCAAGCATTACCAAGTGTTGCCGTAATGAAGTTGATTCCGATACTCAAATCTTCATTTGAGATTTCGTAGATTTGGTAAGGAATTGCTTTTGAGTTTTGCAGGATACCTGGTGTTAGAATATCTTGCCCTACTTTTTTTCCGTTGAAAATCAAGTGGTACGCTCCTACTCCTGTTACATAGATTCTGGCTCTTGTGGCACGTTTGCTTAGGTTAAATTCTTTTTGAAGTTCGATGGCCTTACCATCGGTTCCATTTTTTCCAATCCAGTGAGCAGACCAATCTTCTTTTTTAAGTAGTGCCATTTCCCACCAAGTTGTTTCGCTGTAAGAAGTGGGTTTATTTTTTTCGTTCCAAATTTTTACTTTCCAGAAATACCTTTTGCGAGATTCGAGCGGTTTTCCTGCGTAGTCTATTTTTATCGATTGTTCAGATTTTACCATACCCGAGTTCCAAACGTTTCCATTATCTTTTTTTAGGTCGGCTTCGTTATCGGCTACTAAAATTTGGTAGGCGGTTTGTTTTGCTCCACGGCTTGTGGCTTTCATCTGCCATGATAATCTTGGATTCGGCACTTCCAAACCCATGGGTGTTTCTTGGTATTCACATCTAAGTTTTTCAAGTGTTTGTGCGTTGGTTTGAAGGGTTATCAAACTTGTAAATAATAAAATGAGTGTTCTTTTCATTTATTTTCTTTTGGTTTCTAATAAAAACTATCGTTTACCGATTTCTTGGCAATTTCTTAAAATAATCTCTATTATTCTGCTTATTAATTGTCTTTTGTTGCTGAAATTCTCTAATTTACCCTTTTATCCTTCAAAACTTCCGCTTCATCAAACAAAACTTTCGATAGGGTTATAACGTTATTACTTTTGGTTAATAATCTTGGTTTTGTATTAAGTTTATTAATTCCTGTTATTTTTTATTCTATAACCATTCAAAACAAAAAATCTACCTTTCTTCACTATTTTTCAAGGAAAAAGCATTCAAAAATATCATCTAAATGTAGCTTTTGCTTTTTGAAAATCTTTTAAAGAAACATAGTTTTCATTTTTATTACTACAAAAAATCCAATTCATGAAAAAACTATTATTGTTGTTAGTTAGCCTGTTTTCCACGTGGAATGCCTATTCTCAAGATAAGTTTACGGTCAGTGGCTACATAAAAGATGCCGCCAACGGTGAAGGACTTATTGGGGTTTCGGTATATGTACAAGAAGCCAAGACAGGTACACAGACAAATCCTTACGGTTTCTATTCGCTTACACTTCCCAAAGGAACGTACAACTTGGTGTTGACGTATGTGGGCTTTGAAAAAATCACCAAAAAAGTGGAGCTTTTAAGTCAAGATGTAAAATTAGATGTCGAACTAAAAGACGATTCGAAGCTTTTGCAAGAAGTAGTTATTACCACCAAAAAAGCTGACGATAATGTAAAAAGCCTTGAAATGTCGGTTAATAAAGTGGATATAAAGACGATGCAAAAAATGCCTGCTTTGCTCGGAGAAGTTGACATTATCAAAAGCATTCAGTTTCTACCTGGGGTTACATCGGTTGGTGAAGGTGCTTCGGGTTTTAATGTACGTGGTGGTGGCATTGACCAAAATTTGGTTTTGCTTGATGAAGCTCCTGTCTATAATTCATCTCACCTTTTTGGTTTTTTCTCAGTTTTTAACCCTGATGCTGTGAAAGATGTAAAATTGATTAAAGGTGGAATTCCTTCGCAGTACGGCGGACGTGTTTCTTCCATCTTGGATGTGCGAATGAAAGAAGGAAACTCAAAAAAGCCCCAATTTTCGGGCGGAATTGGTAGCATCTTTTCGAGGTTTACTTACGAACGACCTTTCTTGAAAGATAAGGGTTCATTTATTGTGGCTTTGCGTAGGTCTTACATTGATATTTTGGCTAAACCATTTTTGAATTCTGATTTGAAAGGCACGAGTTTTTATTTTTATGATTTTACAGCCAAAGCTAATTATCGTGTGAATGAAAAAAATACGGTATTTCTATCGGGATATTTTGGGCGTGACACGTTTGGTGCTGATTTTGGTTTTAATTGGGGAAATGCTACTACAAGTTTCAGATGGAATCACGTTTTCAATAACAAACTCTTTTTGAATAACACTATTTTTTATAGTAACTACGATTACGCTCTGCAATCTGACCTTAAACAGAAAAACGACCAAGATGCCTTCCGTTGGAAATCAAATATCATCACTTATAGCATAAAACCTGATTTTACGTATTATCCGAATACAAAAAATACGATTACCTTCGGTGGACAACAAACCTATTATACATTTAATCCTGGCCAAGCGGTGGCTATTTCGGGCGGAGTTGAGCGTACGATTGGTTTAGATGATAAATTTGCTTCAGAAAGTGCCATTTATGTGGGTAACGAACAAAAACTTACTTCCAAGATTTCCTTGCTATATGGGTTAAGGTATTCGCTCTACAACTATTTAGGTAAAGGAAAAGCGTATGACCTAAGCCCTGTATCGAATGATGGTGAGCGTAGAAGTATTATAAAAACTTCAGAGTATTCTTGGGGTAAAAGTATTCAACAATATGGTAATTTTGAACCAAGATTTGCCGCCAATATCAGTCTTGGCCAAGATAATTCCATCAAACTCAGTTATAATCGTTTAGCACAATATTTACACCTTCTTTCAAATACCACGGCTTCTTCTCCGCTTGATGTTTGGACTCCAAGCAGTAATAATATCAAACCTCAATTGGCAGACCAATATGCCTTAGGGTATTTTCATAACTTTAAAGATAACCTTTTTGAAACTTCGGTTGAGGTATATTACAAAGACCTCTACAACCAAATTGATTACGTTCGAAATGCCGATTTGTTACTAAACCCAGCTGTAGAGGCAGATTTACTTTTTGGAAAAGGTCGTGCCTACGGAGCTGAGTTTTATGTAAAAAAGGCCAAAGGGAAATTCAACGGTTGGGTGAGTTATACACTTGCTCGCACTGAAAGAAAAATTGAAGGGTTGAATCAAAATAATTGGTTTCCGAGTAGAATTGACAAGACACATAATTTATCAGTAGTTGCTATTTATGACTTGAATAAACGCTGGACATTCTCAAGTAATTTTACATTCAGTACTGGTACACCTGCGAGCTTTCCGACTAATAAGTTTATATGGCAAGGTTATGCTCTTCCACACAATTATTATGATACTCGAAATGCTTATCGAATTCCATCATCTCACCGCCTTGACTTTGCGGCTACTCGCCAAACCAAATATGGATTCTTTAAGCGTGGAACTGGCGAATGGGTTTTCTCGGTGTATAATGTTTATAATCGTCGGAATCCATTTTCAGTCTTTGTTCGTCAAAATGAAACTGACCCAACAAAAACAGAGGCTGTACGCTATGCCGTTTTTGGTTCGATAATTCCAGCTGTTACCTATAATTTTAAATTTTAAAAGCCCCACTCAACCCTCCCCGATAGGGAGGGTTTAAAATATTAAAAAATGAAAAATATTCGCAATTTATTTTCTATATACTTTTTATCCGTATTTATATTTTCTTGTACGGATGTGATTGATATTAATGTGAAAGAAGGTGTATCGCAACTTTCGGTCGATGCCTTGGTCAATAATAAGCCAGAAATACAAACCATCAAGCTAACCTTAACTCAAGGATACTTTGATAACTCGGCTATCAAACCAGCTCTCGGTGCAACGGTATTCGTTTTCGACCAAGATAGTGTTGCTTATGAATTTAAGGATTTAAAGAAGGATGGAGTTTATACTTACGATGCTAAAAATAAGCCTTTGAATAAAATTGGAAAGCAATATGCTCTCTATGTAAAATATGGCGAAGATGAGTTTGTATCAATTTCTAAACTCAATCGTGTGCCCAAGATTGACTCAATAAACTATCAAGTAGAGAAGTTACCTATCAAACCAGAAAATGGCCCACAGGAAGGTTTTCAGCCGCAATTTTATGCAAAGGATTTTGAAGGAGAAGGCGATTGCTACTGGGTAAAATCAGCTAAGAATAATAAGTATTTTTCGAAGGCTACTGAAATTCAAGTTGCTTACGATGCTGGCTTTAGTCCTGGCTCCAAGACTGATGGCCTTCTGTTTATTTTGCCTATTCGTACATCGGTTGGTAGAGAATTGTATTCTGACAAAGATACCTTGAAAGTTGACCTTTATTCGATAACACAGGAACAGTTTTATTATTTACAATTTGTCCAACAAGTCTCGCAAGATGGTAGTTTGTTTTCTACGCCATTGGCAAATATTCCAACTAATATCATTAATCGAAACTCAAACTCTGCCAAAAAAGCTGTTGGATTTTTCGGGATTTCGGCGGTGAGTTCGATGGAGGCTATTATTGATAAGAATAAGGCAAAGCCTAAGAAGTAACTCTACTTTCTGTTCCCTGAGCGAAGTCGAAGGACAGAAAATCTGAACTAAAATAAATTCTTCCAAGTACCTTTTATATAATTATATTTTAAGGTGCTTGGAAGTGCCTTCCAAAAGTATTTATTGATTTCTACTGAAAATGATGGCTGCATATAGCAGTTAATTACACACCCCTCACACTCTTTTAATTTCCCCTCTAAGGCAACAATTTCTTGTACTTCTTTTGAATGATACAACTCGTAGAGATTTCCTTTTATTTCAAAATCACTTGTTCCAAGATGGTAGCACGGCAGTACTAATTTATTTTCTGGTGAAATCACGATGGTTGTAGAAGCTGCTCGACATACAGGGTTTTCAATATGATTTCCACCGTTAAGCCGCAGGTCAATAAATGCTTCGTTTAGATAGACATTTTTCTGTTTTCCCCACCATAACAGTTTTTGTAAACTCGCTTCCGAAAGGTTATCCCCAGTTTCGACTGCATTATAATTGAAAACTGGATTAAGAATCAAAACCAAATCATTGGGCTGAGTAATTTCATTCCACACACGCTCTATCTTATCCACATTTTGTTCAAATACTGTGAACAGAATATCTGGTCTTTCTTTATTTTCTTTCGCTATTCGTATAGAATCAATTATTTTATCGAAACACTTTACACCTCTTGACAAATTATGTTCTTCTTCATCAGGTGAGTCGAGCGAGAAATGAAGCATATCTATTTTGCCTTTTAGGCGGTCGGCATATTTGGGGTAGAGTAAGCAGTTAGTAGTAACCGTTGTAATGAAGCCTGCTTTTTTTGCTTCTTCAAGTAGTATATCTAACTCACGATGAAGAAGTGGTTCGCCGCCTGTAAAATCAATTACTTTGACTCCGAGTTTTTTTAGGTCTTTGAGGTTTTCTCTGAAATTTTCGAGTGTAATGTAAGGAGAAGGTTTTTCCCAAATATCACAAAAACTACACGTAGCATTGCAGCGATAAGTTACGTAGTAGTTGCACAAAACTGGGTGTTTGATTAGCCTCATTTTTTGAGAGTTTAGACAAAAGACAAGAGAAAAAATATTTTTAGTTTCTGAAGAAAACTTATCTCATTTCTCTTGTCTAAAGTCTCTTATCTTCTTCATTGTAGCATTTTCAATAAACTGGCGAGTTTATCTTTAAGGTCTTTTCTATCGACGATAAAATCAAGGAAACCATGCTCTAAAACGAACTCAGCAGTTTGGAATCCTTTTGGTAATTCTTTACCGATTGTTTCCTTGATTACACGTGGCCCTGCAAATCCGATGAGTGCTTCAGGCTCTGAAATATTAAAGTCTCCAAGCATGGCATAAGAGGCCGTTACACCACCCGTTGTTGGGTCTGTAAGTAATGAAATGTAAGGCAGACCTGCTTCTGAAAGTTGAGCTAATCTGGCTGAGGTTTTTGCCATTTGCATTAACGAAAAGCCCGCTTCCATCATTCTTGCTCCACCCGATTTTGAAATCATCAAAAATGGCATTTTGTGCTTTAAGGCGTAATCTATTCCACGTGCAATTTTTTCTCCTACAACTGACCCCATCGAACCACCAATAAAACTAAAGTCCATACAAGTAATCACGATGTCAAGTTCATCCATTTTACCGTAGGCTGTACGAGCGGCATCTTTTAGCCCTGATTTTTTTTCGGTTGCCCTTACTCTATCCACATACGATTTTGTATCAGTAAATTTTAGTGGGTCACCTGAGCGAAGGTTTTCATCGAGTTCGGTGTATTCACCTTCATCAAATAAAATTTGAAAATATGCTTCTGAGCCAATTTTCTCGTGGTAGTTGCAATTGATACACGTAAAGGCATTTAGTTTATGCTCACGGGTGTGCATCGCTTTCTTGCAATTTGGACATTGATACCAAAGCCCATCTGGGGCTTCGCGTTTCATCTCTGTCGGAGTTTGTATTCCTTTATCTGTTCTCTTAAACCAAGACATAGTAGGTTATCATATTTTGAGGGGACAAAGGTAAATAAACTTGTCCGTTGATTTATTCAGTTTTCTCCAAAATTTTATTTTATTGACATTAAAAATAAGTAAGGCTTCACCTTGAGCGAAGCCTTACTTAAATCATTTTATCTAATTTTCTTATCAGGTATGTACCCTTTTCGTTCTATATCATTGACAAAAAAAGTATCTTCACGCCTACCATCTGGATAGATTCTCATGGCTTTTCCGTGCTTGATATTGTTTTCCACACGAGCTACCAATCTAATGTTATTATTGAAGATAAAATAGCCTTTTTCGTCATTCATAAATCCATTTTTATACTTACCCACATATTTATCCCCATTTTTATAGAAATAGGTACCATTTCCTTCATACTTGCCATTTTTAAAGTTTCCCACATATTTTTTCTCACCATCTGTATAGAATTCTACGCCTCTTCCATCTCGTTTTCCGTTTCTCCACTCACCTTCGTACTTTTCTTCGGTTTTTGGATTTATCATTTTTCCGAATCCATTACTGCAATCTCCTTCAAAACATCCACCCTTTTTAACAATTTCACCAGTGTTTTCCACATTTGTTGGTGCTGCAACAATAATATCTGGTCTTTTTGTTGGTACCTCAGAATTGTCCACCGAATTTTCTACCTTATCCACATTTTCTTGATTATTAGTTGGTTGTGGGTAGGTTCTTGGCGGTTGTTGTTGTGGTATTGGCTGCGAATTCGTGCTTGATGGAATTTGTGGCTGCGGAGCTTGTTGTGTAGGTTGAGATTTTGGCTGCGTAACAACACTTCCGTCGCTTTTCTTGATATTTGGGTAAAGCTCTTGTGCATTCTCATACCCTTTTTTAATGGCCGCTAAGCGTTTGGGTCTTGCTGGGTGAGTTCCGCCATCATAATCCGAGGTAAGTTTATTTATTGCCGCTTGTGCATCTTTTAATGAGGCCCCCATTTGGTACATGACAAAGCCTGAAAATTCGTCGGCTTCTAATTCTTTGACTGGGTCGCTTCCTCCTTCTACGATTGTATGCCCTTGGAGGTGATGCCCAATTTCATGTGCCAGAATACTTAATGCCCCCCAGTCTGATTTTGATAAGTCATTGGCCTTTTTCATAAATGAGCCATCATATACTATTAGTCGAGTTTGCCCTTGTATGGCGGCAAAACAATTATCTGTATTTGGGCATTCCATTACGTAGAAGTTTCTTTTTAATCCACTTCTTCGTACGATTTCGTCAACGGCTTTTTCGGCTACTTCTTTTGAGCGAAAACTAAATTGACTACAAAATGCTCTTTCGTTTATTTTTTGTCCGTAGTAGTTATATCCAAAAGATTTAACTCTTTCTTCTTGTGCATTAGCAAATAACACAAATGTGGATAACATTGTGGATAATGTGCATAACTTGAATTTCATGGGGTGAACGTTTGTAAGTGATTATATTTAGATAAACGAGGAAAAGTAGTTTCGATAGCTATTTAAGGGGTTTATTAACACAGTTTTAACAAAAATGCCCCAAAGCAGAAAGTTTTGAGGCGTTTCAATTTATAAATGCAAAAAGAGGTTAATTTATTGTATCGCCTCTTAAATTTCTAAATCGTTTTCGAGCTTCTGCTCCGTAAATTGAACCTGGAAATTTTTGTAGTATTTCACGGTATAATTCCATGGCTTTGTCTTTTTGTTGGAAGCTCTCTTCATAGATTTTTGCTTCCAAAAATAAAGCATCATCGGCCAGAATATCAAAGCTATAATTCTTACGAAGTAGCTCTAAATCCTCTAAGGCTTTTTGAGGCTGATTGATTTTGAGATTTGTATTTGCTCTTAATAATAAAATATCATCGGCTAAAGAATGTGATTTATACTTTTCAAAAATCTGATTGAGTGCTATCATTGCTTCTGCGTTTTTGTTTTGAAAAAGTAGTAAGTCAACCTTTGCATATTCTTTCATTGCCACTTCAGAAGTATCTAAACCGATGTTATCTTGAATTAACAAACTTAGTTGCATTGCATCGTTGGCAATTTCACGAGTGGTTGCTTTTTTTAAGATATCTAAAACTTCTTTTGATAAATCAAACTCGCCGTTGTAATAATGCAACTTGGCATTTTTGAGTTTGGCTTCCTGACCAAGTTGGTCTTCCTTCTGAGATTTCTCAACTTGTGAATAAAGCAACGTTGCCTCCCATGGTTCGTTTTTCAACACATAAATATCTCCTAAATCTAATTTACATTTATCTCTGAACGCGTTATCTGAACCTGCAATCATGATGGCGGTTTCGAGAACAGTTATTGCTGTATCTCTTTCGTTCAAATAAAAAGCGTAGAGCTGTGCTGTATTTCTGAGGGCTTCCATTGTTTTTACATTTCGGCCTAAATCGGAAAATAAACCTTGATAATCTTTTATCAACGAACGTATATCGGCAACGCTTACTGGATAAGCTGTTTTTACTACTTCTTCTTTGCAAAATAAAGCATTTCGTCGAGCGTATGTGTAGTATTGCCCCTGTGGATATTCTTTCATTACATACTCATACATTTGAATCGCAACTTTGAAGTCTTTGTTTACTAAGGCTGTTTGTGCTAATTCAAAAACACGTTGTCCGTCTTGACGTAATCTGCGGTCTAATGCTCTTGTTTGAATAAAGGCTTTAGAAAACTCTTTCTGTTGAATTAAATGCCAGATAAGTATGTCAGTGTAGTACTGCTCGGTTGGAAACTTCTGAACCTTGCTGTAAAGGGCTTTTTCGAGCATATCTATCTCAGCTTCAGTTTTGAGATTATCTTGAAACGTAGCTTTTACATAATCTTGGTTTCCTTCAATTAAACCATACTTTAACATTTCTTCAATCATCGGCTCTTTCTGACTGTTGTAGAGATATGCCCTTGCCATCAGGATTGCAAATTTGTTTTCGTCTTTGGCAATTTCACGCCCCTTTTTTAATAACTGAATTACGAGTTCAGTTTTTGAATTTCTGTATAACAAATCTTGGAGTTCGTAGATTGTTCCTTCTGTTCGAGCAGCAAGGTCTATTAATGTTTCCATTTCTTTTTGAGCTTCCTCAAACTTTCCTGTCATTTCGAGTAAGCTCGTATAATCTGAGCGATAGGCAATTCCAGTTAGGTCGTTGCTTTTTATCTGACGTTTCAAATATTTTTCGGCTTCATCAAAATTTTTCAGTTTGAATAAACACTGAATATAATTCTGATGAATCAAGCGAATGTTATTTTTATCCTTCGCAATTTTTTGGAAGATATCTTTAGCTTTTTCATACTCCCCTTGTTTGAAGTATTCATTTGCCAATTCGATGTCTTGCCCCTTCGCCAAGCAATGAATTGAAAAGAATAGAATTATCAATAAATACCGTTTCATAGTTTCCTAAAAAAAAGAAATAAAATATATATTTAATTACTGTTTTAAATTGTTAGGGCTGTTGATATGTGTATAAACTTTTGTTGTTGACAACCCTCAAAATGTGAATGTACATAACTAATTGCTTTTTCCACATCTTTATTATCTTAATTAACACTTATATTATTGATTATCAATTCTAATACCATTTATTGACATAGGCTCTAAATATTTTTTGTTTATTACTTATAATCGTTTCCACAGTATGTGTCCACGTTAATCAACATCATGTGAATTGAGGATAACCCTATACTTTTACCCGATTTCCACTTCCTTTTTATTCTTTCCACTTTTCGTTGGAGTTTCCCACATGGCTTTCAACGTATTAATTCACAGTATTGGTATTCAATCCACATGTTTGTCCACAAAATTTCTTGGATATTTTTTATTTTGAATTGACCTTTTCTATACCCATCAATTTTTTGTTGAAATGTTATTTATTTTATGATTAATCCCCGTACCTCAAAGTTTGCTTTAAGCCTTATTGGTTCTTCATAAAACTGTACTTCTTCGGGTTGAATATTCTTTTCTACATTCCCATTATCCCAGTATCCGTTTTCATTTTTGTCTCTAATGATTCTCAATAAATATATACCTGGCTTTATGTTTTCGAACAAAAATTTGTCTTTGGTTATTTGCTCCGCTATTACTTCATATTTATCATTTATTATTTGTATTATCTTATTGATTTTTTTTTCATCAAAGTTTCCTTCTATTAATCCATATCTTTCTGATTTTAGAATTGGATACTTTATATTTTGTTTATCACTTGAATCTCCATTAATGTTGATAAATACTCCCCTACCCATTTCTATTTTTACTTCTCGTTCTGCTTTTATCTCTTTTTTTATTGTGAGCTTGGTTTTAGATGTATTCCACGTGAAGTTTAATGTTTCGAGCTTTTCCTCTTTAATAGTATCTGACAATATTTTAAAGTTATTCTTATCAAATGTTAAAATGGGAGTATCAAAGCTTATTTCGTATTTTACTTTTTTATCCAGTACTTCTCCTACTTTTGGGTTTACTATGAGTGTTAAATATTCTCTTTTTTCTTTTTTCTTTTTCTCTGGTTCTCTGAATTTAATTTTCTGTAAGTAACTGAGTGCATTCCCGCTTGAATCAGCAATTGTAATGCTTACTTTTAAAGTATCGGTTCGCTGAGTAGTATTATAAAATTTTAGTTCCTTTCCTTCTCCAAAGTATGGAATACTATCATTTTTGTTCTCAAACTTTACTTCAAATGATTTTATATTCTTATCATATAGTATAGTATAGTCTTCTGCTCTTGGTATTAATTTTTGGCTTTTGGGTTTTTCATTATTGGCATTCGCTATAAAGATGTTTATGCCACTTAAGTTTTTATTTAAATTTATTGTATCATTTCTAAAACCGATTGCTTCTGTTTTTGTATCATACTTTAGATTGTTATTTTTATCCATAAAAGCATAAATACGATACTTTCCACTTTTTAGGTTTTCAAATTGATAATTACCCGACGAATCTGTTTTTATGAAATAATCTGGTTTTGTCTTTTTGAGGTCTAATGAATCTTGCAGTTTGTATAAAGCTACATGAGCTTCTAAAACAGGTTGATTACTTAATAAGCCCTTTACATTGCCTCCTATTTTTAAGGAATCAATATTGCTTCCAGTACTAAATACTAACTTTAGGTTTCGAGATTCATTACGCTCGTTTAAATCTTTAATACCTTTCCTGAAATTAAGTGTATAAGTAGTACTGTCTTTAAATGCTTTATCAAATTTCAAAATTACTGTATTTGATTTTGAACGAATGTCATAAGTCCCTTCTGCTTCTGGTATGATTAAAAGTTCTTGTCTCAAGCTTGTTACATCTACCAATTCGTCAAATTCTAAGCTTATCGTTTTTTCTTTATAATTTTTCTGTTCTCCTTTTGGAATCGAGCTAATTAGTTTTGGTGGAGTTTCATCCTTTTTTCCTCCTGTTGGTGGGACAAACTGAGCACAACTAATCAATAACTTACAACCAGTTATTAGAACTACACTTTTAAGAATACTTCTTTTAATCATTTTATGGTTTTAATTTTTTAGTAAAAATAAAACCCTCAACGATTTGTTGAGGGTAATTATGAAACTTTAATTTTTTATTATCTGCCCAGATGAATCATTATGACTGAAATATCTGCTGGCGAAACTCCACTTATTCTTGATGCCTGACCGAGTGTTTGAGGTTTTATCTTTTTTAATTTTTGTCTCGCTTCGATTGAAATAGATAATAGTTTTTCGTAATCAAAGTTTGGATTAATATTTAAGTCTTCCAAACGAGACATTTTCTCAGCCATCAATAATTCTTTCTCTATATAGCTTTCATACTTAATATGTATTACGGCTTGTTCAATTACTTCATCATCATATTGACTTAGAAAGTCTTTCATATCGCTATCTAATAAACGAATGTTTTCTATTTCTATTTCAGGGCGTTTCAGAATACTGTAGAAAGATGATTTCTCTCTTAACGTCGAAGAACCAATTTGTTCGAGGTAATTATTGGCGTTATCAGGTGTAATCTTTCTTGTTTTTATTTCTTCTACTATTTTGGCAGCCTCATCTTTTTTATAGTTCATTCTTTCTAAACGAGCTTCTGAAGCTAATCCTAAATCATATCCTCTTTGTGTTAAACGAATATCGGCATTATCTTGTCTCAATAATGTTCTGAACTCTGCTCTTGATGTAAACATTCTGTACGGCTCATCTGTACCCTTGTTTACTAAGTCATCAATTAAAACTCCGATGTATGCTTCATTTCTTTTGAGAATAAAATCACCTTTTTCGTGTACTTTATTGTGTGCATTTATTCCTGCCATTAATCCTTGACAAGCAGCCTCTTCATATCCTGTTGTTCCGTTTATTTGTCCAGCAAAATAAAGATTCTCGATTAAATGAGTTTCGAGAGTAAGTTTTAACTGTGTTGGTGGAAAGAAGTCATATTCGATTGCATAACCTGGTCTGAACATTTTTACACTTTCAAAACCTTTTATTTTGGTCAAAGCTTCGTATTGTATTTCTTCTGGAAGTGATGTAGAAAAACCATTGATATACATTTCTACTGTATTCCATCCTTCTGGTTCCACAAATATTTGGTGGTGGTCTTTATCGGCAAAACGATTTATTTTATCTTCTACCGAAGGACAATATCTCGGACCAAGTCCTTTGATTCGTCCGCTAAACATTGGTGATTTATCGAAACCTTTTCTAAGCACTTCGTGAACTTTTTCGTTCGTATAAGTCACATAGCAGCTTCTTTGTTTTGTAAGCTTTGGGGTATCAGTGTAGGAAAACTTCTCTGGATTTTCATCACCTTTTTGTTCTTCCATTAAATCCCAATTGAGTGAACGTCCATCAATGCGTGGTGGAGTTCCTGTTTTCATTCTGCCTGATTCAAATCCCAACTCTATTAATTGTTCTGTTATTCCGTGTGCAGCTTTCTCTCCTGTTCTTCCTCCGCCGAAGTTTTTCTCTCCTATATGAATCTTTCCATTGAGGAACGTTCCGTTTGTTAGTACAACTGATTTGCCTTTTATTTCAATACCCATTCCTGTACGTACTCCCACTACCCTACCATTTTTTATAACTAACCCTTCAATCATTTCTTGCCAAAAATCAAGGTTCGGGATATTTTCCATCGTATCTCTCCATTCTTGGGCAAACATCATTCTATCACTCTGGCATCTGGGGCTCCACATAGCTGGCCCTTTCGAGCGATTCAACATTCTGAATTGAATCATTGTCTTATCGCTTATAATTCCTGATTGACCACCTAAAGCATCTATTTCACGAACTATTTGTCCTTTTGCGACACCGCCCATCGCAGGGTTACACGACATCTGTGCAATGGTGTGCATATTCATTGTTACTAATAAAACAGACGAACCCATATTGGCCGCAGCTGAGGCTGCTTCGCATCCTGCATGGCCTGCACCAACTACTATTACATCATATTCTTTAAACATTACTTTTTTATTTATGTTTCCACGTGAAACGTTTGTGCTTTTGCGAATTACTCTGTTTCACGTGAAACGTGAGTTTTTTACTTTGAGTTTTGGATAAAAATCTTCCGATAGTTTGTGTGAAAATAAAACGAAATAATATTAATCGTAAAAGGGATTTTAAAGACTTCTTTAAGTATGCTGAAAAATAAAATATCTTTAAACTAACTGACAGATGATTTTATTACTCAACAAAAAAGGGACGCATTTAGTGCGTCCCTGCAAATTTACTAAGAAAAACGTTTACTTGATTTTTCTAAAATAATTATCCGTTTGTTTCTTATAGAAAGGCGTATAATTAGGCGGAACTGTACGAATTAATTCCACTTGCTTTTGTTTCTCGTGCAAGAACTTATCCATTGAAGGTGGAGATTGGCGGTTGAATTGTTGTGCCGCTTTTGATTGACGTGTAGGGTCCTCTTCTTGTTGTTGTACGGCTTTCTCTGCTTCAAGCAATCTTGTTTGAATATCACGAGAACGTTTGATTAAATCTGGATTTATACGTTTGTTTACCAAATCTGTCTCGTTCTCATCCATTTTCTTTTCGAGTTCCTTTAATTCATTTCCAAGCTTTTTGCCCACATCAGTACCTTTTAATTCGTCTTGCATCTGTTGGATACGCTTTCTTAGTTCTGCTTGCTCTTGAGCGAGTTTGGCTGCTTCTTCAGATAAACCACGTCCAGACTTTCCAGATTTTGATAATTGCTCCATAGATTTATTTAATTGGTCTTGCTTCTCGCCCATCGAAGAAGGTGATGGAGCTTTGCCTTTTTTTCCTTTGCTGCCACTTCCTGGCATTGCATTGGCCATCATTTGTTGCATTTGACTAAAGGTATCGCTAAGCATCAACGCAAGGTTATTAATGGAAGTCATAGAGAACTGCTGTTTAGCTGAAGCAACATTTAGTTTTCTTTCTTTAATAAACCTAACACTCTCATCCATTGAGTTACGCATAGATGTTACTTCTTTTGTCACGAAAGACTGAATTTGAAGTACACGCTTGGCTAAAGAATACAAACTGTCCTCAATCATTTTTGCGTCATCTTGAATTTTTAATTGGTCCTGTGATAGTTTCACGAAGCGTGGGTCGGCAACATTCATATTACGGAAGTCCTTCATAATCTTCTCTTGGTCGAATGAAAGTTTTACGAGGTTCTCGAGAATCGCTCTTAAAGCATCCATATCTTCATCCATTTCTTTCATTTCTTGCGATTGCATCGACTCTTTCATTTTCTGAGCCATCTTCTTCATTTTTGAGGCAGCTTTCTTTTGGCTCTTAGATGCAGCTCCGCTTTGCTTTTGGTCAAGTTGCTCTTCTGACTTTTCTTGTTCTTCAGAAACATCTTCTTGCTCCTCTTTCTGTTCATCGAATTCTTTTTTGAGTTCTTTACTCAATTTTTCGATGTCTTTCATTTGTTCTTTTTTCTCATCGAACTCTTTAGAGAGCTTTTCTTGCTCCTTTTTCAGTTCTTCATTCTTTGCATCTTTTTGCTGTTGATTTTGTTCTTTCTCATTTTTCTGAGATTCATCACCCAGTTTATCTTGTTTCTCGGCGAGTTTCTCCAGTTCATTGGCAGTTTTCTCAACCTTCTGTTGCATTTGAAGTTGTTTGAAAAGTTTAAGCGTACGGTCAATATCTTTATCCATATTACGCTCTTGGTTTTTTAACTTTTCGAGTTGCTCAACCGTTTTCTCATCTAAGCCTTTTTCCATCATTTTTTTCAACTCTTCATACATTTTGTTGGTTTCATCATTCATGATTTCCTCCATCAATTTTTTGAGTTGGTCCATTTTTTTCTGGAGTTCAGGAGATTGTTGCTGAAAACGATTGGTTTTTTCCTGCATCTTTTCAAACTGCTCTTGCATGGCTTTCATCTCCGACATTAACTCGTCACGTTTTTTAAGCAATTCTTCCAGTTGTTTTTTCTCTTGAAAATCTAAGTCCTTCTTGCTCTTTAGTTTGTTTTCTAAGTTATTGAGGTCATTCTTTAATTTCTTCGATTTCTCACTTAGTTTCTCAAGCATATTTTCGGTCTTCTCAGTTGCTTTTTCTACTTCGGCGTCATAATTCTTTGCTGAAGGTAAAGCAAACGTCAGAACGGGTGTTTTTGTGCTTTTAGAGCCATTTACGCCGTCGTTGTCCCAAACCTGCAAGAAGTATTCTACTTTTTCGCCTGGATTAAGTTTTAAATCACTTAATGGGAACTGATAATAGAAACTTTGAGAGATTTGAGTTTTATTAAAAGCAACATCAACCGAAGTAAATGCAGGTGCTTGATTTTGTGCTACATCACGCACAGGACGATAAAAAAGCTTGAATTGAGCTAAACCATAATCATCGTTGATATTTCCTCCTAAAACAATGTAATTGAAGAGCGTAGTATCACGAATTTGTTCGAGTTGAATTTGTGGATACTTATCAGGAATCACATTAATATAGAAATCAATGTTTTCACGATTAGTGCTAAACTCATTTTTAAGTTGAATTTTGTAAGAAGAGGAGTTTTTTAAACGACGAACATAAGAGAAATTATCACCAAAGCCATCTCTTGATAAATGCTTAGGTTCGTTTTCGAATAATAAATATAGCGAATCTGTATTGGCAGCTCTAAAGTTCCATTCTACGGTTGTTCCTTCTGGTACAACAAGGTTTCCTACGTTATCAAAACTTTCAATCGATTTATTCAAATACGAAGGATAATTCAAGGCAACATCAAATGAAAGTAGATTTGGACGACTAATTAATTCAAGTTCAAATTCGTTTGATTTGAATCCAGAAGCTAAAAAGTGGAAATCTACTGGATTTTGAACCTTTGAAAAGGTAAAAGTATAATTTTTGTTATCAACCGAATTCATTTTAAACTTACGGTCGTTAGCTACTAAATAAACAGCCTCAGGAACTGCGTTACCGATAAGTGTAAGGTTTAGGTTGAAATCTTCGTTTTTAACTGCTTTTAGTTCTTCATTTGTAATTTTAAACTTAAAAGGAGCTTCTTCGGCAAAGTCTTTCTGAAAATACACAATACGCTCAGTACTACTTTTAAAGAATTTTGGTGAAACAGCAGCTATCAAAATAATAAGCAGCAAAGGCGGAATAGCGTATTTTAAATACTTCTTGTTTTCGTCAATCTTAATTGCATCGGCAAACTTTACAAAACGTAACTCGTTGGCTTTTTGAGCGATACTTGCCTGAAGTAAAGAATTGTCTTTATCTGAAATTTGAGCTAATTGTAATGTATTGAGAAGCCTGTCCCCTATTTCTGGAAAAAATTTGCCGATTTCATTCGCAGCTTTTTCGTAAGTAAGTGGCTCATTGAAATGAAAAAGATAAAGTAATGGCTTAACTACCCACGCAAAAAGTGAGTAAATAACCATTCCGAGAAAACTAAAAAACAAGATAGCTCGAATGGTTGAGTTAAAACGACCGAAATATTCGACTGTATTAACTAATAAGAATGCAGAGAATATCAAAGCCAAAGTAAATAAAGAACCTTTGATAAGCAGGTTTTTATAATACTTTCTTTTGTAATCGTCTATTTTTTCAAAAATAGTTTTTACAGATGTTGACATGATAGTATAAGGTTTAATAAATTTTTAAAGCAAGTTTAATTCTATTGGACAATGGTCAGACATCAATTGGTCAGGATGAATAGCGGCACTTGCTAAACGATTTTTAAGGCTTTCGGTAGCAAAATGATAGTCAATACGCCAACCTAAGTTTTTCTGCTTCGCTCCTGCCCTATATGACCACCAAGTATAATGATGTGGCTCTTGGTTGAAATGTCTAAAAGTATCAACGTAACCAGTATCAAGAAATTTGCCAACCCATGCTCGTTCTTCGGGTAGAAAGCCTGATGAATTTGCATTACCCTTAGGATTATGGATATCAATCTCCCGATGACAGATGTTTACATCGCCACTTATAATTAAATGAGGCAACTCTTTTTGCAGTTCTTGAACATAAACAAGGAAATCATCTAAGAAAGTCATCTTTAAACCTTGGCGTTCATCGCCTGAAGAACCTGAAGGAAAATACATACTTAGAATAGAAAATGTATCGAAATCAGCCCTTAAGATTCTGCCTTCATCATCAAAAAGAGAATTACCAATTCCGTATTGAACATTATTGGGTTTTGTTTTAGATAAGATAGCAACGCCGCTATAGCCTCGTTTTTGAGCAGGATACCAATAGCAATAAAAACCAAGTTCTTCAAATAGCGGACTAACTAATTCAGTTTCCGAAAGTTTAATTTCTTGTAAACACAAAATATCGGGGTTGCTGCTTTTCAACCAAGTAATTAGACCTTTATTAATTGCCGAACGAACACCGTTTACGTTATATGAAATAATTTTCATTTTTTAGATATATAATAGTTATAATGCCTTTTAAATATGAAGTCCAACCTCTTTTCTGAAATACTCAATTACAAAATGTTTGAGTAATTTTTCTTGTGAAAGCATATCAAAATGTGGTAGTGGTGTAATTAATTTCCAATGTGGCCAGCCTTCTTCATCTCTACCTACGAGTTCATAATAGCCACCGATGCTTAAAACCTTACAAATAGCAATGTGCATAAGGTCTTGTTTTTGTTCTTTTGTAAAAACTTTTTTACCTTGTCCAAGTTCTTGAACGCCAATAAGAAATAAAACGCCATTGAGGTCAGCAGGTTTTTTACCAAGGTTATTTTTTAGGAAACTTTGTAATGTTTGCCAATTTTCTTTTAAAATATTGTCTTCTTGTGTCATAATATAAGATTTGATACACAAACTTAAACAAACACTATGAAATGGTTTAAGCATTTTTTAGATATAATCTATCCACGTACGTGTGAAGCTTGTGGAGAGGCTCTTTTAAGCGGAGAAAATCTGATTTGTATGAATTGTATGATAGATTTACCACGCACGAATTCACACATAGAAAGACTCGATAATGTTTCTAATCGTTTTTGGGGTAAAATACCTGTAACGGATACCATCACCTTTATGAAGTTTTCTAAGAAAGGAAAAGTACAGAAACTACTCCACGAATTGAAATATAGAAACAAACCAGAGGTTGGAAAATATTTGGGTAAAATTTATGGTATAGATTTGAAAGCGGTAGAGTTTGATAAAAAGATTGATTTGATAATAGGTGTTCCTCTACACCCTACCAAATTGATGCAACGAGGCTATAACCAAGCAGATTGTATTGCCGAAGGGCTTTCAGAGGCTTTAAATATTCCCTATGAGATAAACGCTGTAAGAAGATTAACTTATACCTCAACACAAACAAAAAAGAGCCGTATAGAGCGTTTTCAGAATGTAGAGAATATATTTGAAGTAGTTGATAGTGAGAAGATTAGAGGCAAACGAATTGCTATTGTGGATGATGTGTTGACAACTGGTTCAACAATCGAATCGTTTGGAACTACCCTACTGCATGCAGAGGCAAAAGCGATTTCAGTGATAACAATTGCAGCTGCCTATTAAAATAAAAAATCCCCTCTTTGGGGAGGGGATTCTACTGATAATCAATATTTTAACTATAGTTTACGTTTTCCTTTTGGCCCAATTGCAATCATTGCACAACGGAAACCAATAGTAGCAGTAGATGAATCTTGGTCGAGAGCACGACGAGTACCTGGTGATAACCAATAAGCTACGTCGTTCCATGAACCACCTTTGTAAACTCTTAAATTATTGTCTACTAAAGAGTTAAAGCCTTTTTTATCATAAAGTTTTTCTTCATCTAAGAAATCATTACGGCGGATTGGATTCAAATCATTAACATCCTGGAAAGAATTTGGACGATAAAGGTCATAAACCCACTCATTTACGTTTCCAGCCATTTGATATAAACCAAAATCATTTGGTGGGAATTCGTAAACTTCAACAGTAATTGTTCCTTTATCATTTTGATGACCAGCAATACCAGCATAGTCTCCACGGCCACGTTTGAAGTTTGCCAACATAGTTCCTTTTGCTTTACCTTTACTTTTACGCATAGATGAGCCATCCCAAGGATAAATACGTTGGTTCGATTGGTTTTCATCCATGTATTGTGTGCCAATCAACGCTTTAGCTGCATATTCCCATTCAGCTTCGGTTGGGAGGCGATAAGCAGGTAAAACGTTTCCTGATTCAATCGCTAAACGACCACCAACTTTAACGGATGGTGCTTCAGGAGCTGGAGCTCCTTTTTTAGATTTCTTGCCGAAACCGCCACCACTATTTGATTTTTTAGCTTTATCTCCAAAACGAGTAGCCATTTCTCCGTTTACGGCTTCGGTTCTCCATTTACAATAATCGGATGCTTGAACCCAAGAAACTCCAACTACAGGATACATACGAAATCCTGGATAACGAAGATATTGCTCGGTGAATTGGTCATTAAAAGATAGCTTGCTCAACCAAACTGTTGTATCGGGTAGAGCTGTTTCATAGAACTCTTGAGAAGAATCTTTTTGTACAGCGTGAAGGTATTCTAACCAGTGAAGGTTCGTAATTTCAGTTTCATCCATATAAAAAGACGAAACGGTTACAGTTCTTTCAAGGTTGTCACGAGAGAAAGTCACATCCTCCTCAACCGTACCCATCGTGAAACGACCTCCTTCGATAAACACAAGGTTTGGACCTGCTGGTTGGCCTTTGAAGTCTTTTACTTGTAAACCTTCAGGCTCTTTTCCTTTCTTACTTTTCTTGTTGTATGCAATACCAGTAGCTGTACTTTTACGGCCTGGATTGATACTTGAAGCTTTCTTTTTGCTCGAACAACCACTTAGAATTAGCATGAACGCTAACGCAACCGCAGTCGAACTAAAAAGTAGTTTTTTCATTTTCGGAATGATTTTTGTTAATTAAATTCGTTTTGCAAAAATAGGTAATTCAATATATATTTCAGTAGAAATCTGAAAATCAATTACTTAAGAAACATGATAAATTAGATTATACCGCTTAATAATTTGTCTAATTCATCAATTGATTGTACTTTTTCGACTGTAAGTAGCAGTTTTGATTTGATTTCTTTAAGCGAACAATGCTTAGGATTATTCTTAATGTAATCAAGAATTTTGCCAAACTTATCGGTCTGAAAATATTCTGTACGCTCTTGTGAAACGAAGTATCCTTTTAGGATATTGTTTTTTAAGGTTAATTTTTCAAAACCAATTTGCTCTGCTTTCCATCTAATTCGAGCAATTTTGAATAGATTTTCTACTTCTTCTGGCATTGGTCCGAACCTGTCAATCATAGATTTTTGGAATTCCTGAAGTTCGTCTTCTCTTTCAATGTTATCAAGTTGATTATAAAGCGAAAGTCTTTCGGAAATATTGCTTACATAACTTTCAGGAATAATGATTTGTAAATCGGTTTCAATTTGGCAATCAGGCAGTCTTAAATCAATAGCCGAAGACAAGTCTTTCATGAATAAATCCTTGAACTCGTTCTCTTTTAGCTCTTGAACAGCTTCATCTAAAATCTTGTGGTATGTTTCATATCCTAAGTCGTTAATGAACCCACTTTGCTCGGCACCCAAAAGATTACCTGCTCCACGTATATCCAAATCTCGCATCGAAACTTTAAAGCCATCGCCCAAATCCGAAAATTCTTCAAGTGTCTGTAAACGCTTACGAGCATCTTTAGAAAGCAACGAGACAGGGGGAGTAAGTAAGTAACAAAAAGCCTTTCGGTTAGAACGACCCACCCTACCACGCATTTGGTGTAGGTCTGACATCCCAATGTTTTGAGCTTGATTTATTATAATTGTATTGGCATTAGAAATATCAAGACCCGATTCAATGATATTAGTCGAAACTAAAATATCATATTCGCCCTCAATAAATTTCATCATTACTTTCTCCAGCTTGTCGCCGTCCATTTGTCCGTGAGCGATTCCGATTTTTGCATCAGGAACGAGTCGAAGAATAATGTTGGCTATCGACTCAATATCATTCACTCTATTATGTACAAAGAAAACTTGTCCACCACGTTTTAACTCGTAACTGATAGCATCTCTGATGAGCTCTTCCTTGAAGACATGAACCTCCGTCGTTACAGGCTGGCGGTTTGGTGGAGGTGTAGAAATAATGGATAGGTCCCTTGCTCCCAATAAAGAAAAATGTAATGTCCTTGGAATCGGAGTTGCTGTTAGTGTAAGTACATCGACGTTGTGTTTGATTTCTTTCAAACGGTCTTTGGCTTTTACACCAAACTTTTGTTCTTCATCAATAATGAGTAAACCAAGGTCTTTGAAAACAATATCCTTATTCAGAATACGGTGTGTACCAACGAGGATATCCGTTTTTCCTTCCTTTACATTTTTTAGCGTTTGGGTGATTTCTTTGGCAGTTCGGAAGCGACTAATTTCTTCAATATTAACAGGTAGCTTTGACAAACGCTCGGCAAATGTTTTGTGATGTTGCATGGCCAAAATTGTGGTCGGAACCAAGACAGCCACTTGCTTACTATCGGCCACTGCTTTGAAGGCAGCACGAATGGCAATCTCTGTTTTTCCGAAGCCAACATCGCCACAAACCAACCTATCCATTGGATACGGTTTCTCCATATCGTCTTTCACATCACTTGTTGCTTTAGCTTGGTCAGGTGTATCTTCATAAAGAAAAGAAGACTCTAACTCCGCTTGCATAAAACCATCTTGCGAAAACTTAAATCCAGGTGCAAGGCGACGCCTGGCATACAAGGCAATCAGTTCTTTGGCAATATCTTTTACTTGTCGTTTGACTTTCGATTTTTTGTTTTCCCACTCGCCCGAGCCAAGTTTACTCATGGTCGGAGGTGCCCCTTCTTTGCCTGAGTATTTCGCAATTTTGTGTAAAGAATGTATATTTACGAGTAAGATATCATTGTCACGATAAATCAATCTCACGGCTTCTTGCTCTTTATCGCCCACCATAATTTTTTCTAAACCCACAAATCGTCCGATTCCGTAGTCTATGTGTGTAACGAAATCACCCGTTTGAAGCGACTTCAACTCTTTTAGAGTGAGGGCTTTTGACTTACTAAATTTATCACGGACTTTGAAGCGGTGATAACGGTCAAAAATTTGGTGGTCGGTGTAGCAAGCAACTTTGGTGAGTTCATCAATGAAACCCGCACGCAGAGAAATTTCTAAGGCATTGAATTTGGTCAGCGGGTCAATTTCTTCAAAAATAGATTCAAGTCGGTTAAGTTGCTTGAGAGAGTCGGAGGTGATAAGTGTCGAAATACCGTTGAGTTGGTTTTCTTTTACATTATCAATTAGCCTTTTAAAATCTTTATTAAATGAAGGTTGACTCTTGGAAGGGAAAACCATTTTCTCGGAGTCTTTGAAATATGATTTTGTGCCGAACTCAATTACATCAAACTTTTTTAGTTCGTTGAGATAGGTTCTGCGAGTTTCAAAAAGCTCTTCTGGTTTCAGAATAATTTCTATTCCACCGCTTTGCTCAAGTATTTTATGGAATTGCTGTTCAACATTGTTGAAACAATCCTCCATACACTCTAAAGAGTACTCAGCGTCTTTTACCCATATAGTACTTTTATTGCGAATAAAATTAAAGAAAGATTCACGAGTTTCTTGAATTAGCTTATTTTGTACATCGGGAATAACATTGATTTGATTAACCGATTGAAGCGACAGCTGTGACTCTGGGTTGAAAAGTCGGAGGCTATCAATTTCATCGCCGAAGAGTTCGATACGACAAGGGAACTCAGACGCGTAAGAGAAAATATCGACAATACCTCCACGAATCGAAAACTGCCCAGGCTCGTAAACAAAATCCGTCTTCTCAAAATCATACGAAACCAGTAACTCCGAAATGAAACTTACATCGAGCCTCTCTCCTATTTTGATTTGAAGCGTATTGGCAATTAATGATTTCTTGTTAATTACTTTTTCGGAGAGTGCTTCGGGATATGTTACAATTAAAAGATTGGTCTTTTCGTTATTTAATTGATTTAGGACCTCAGAGCGTTGTAGGACATTTGCATTATCAATCTCTTCATATAAGTAAGGCTTCTTATAGGACATCGGAAAAAGAAAAACGTTTTCTTCACCTAACAGATTTTGTAGGTCGTTATAGAAGTAGGCTGCATCTTCTTTATCATTTAAAATAAAGATGTTGTGTTGGGGATTTACATTATAATTAACTGCGGCAATGATTGCATCTAAACTTCCAGACAGACCTTTGATATAAACATTTTTTTTGGATTTTATTTCTTCAAGAAGCGTTTTAATAAAACTATCTTCTTCATAAATCTTTAATAATTCGTGGGCTTTCACTTTAATTCTGCTGTTATAAATACGAAAGGGACGCAGATATAATTCTGCGTCCTGCTAATATGATACAAATGTAAAAAACGACACTCATTATTGTCTTCAAAGTTAAGAAAATATGTGTATCTATGAGTTTTATTGAATTTTATAATAATTATAGTGTAATTTGTTAATTATCAATTTTTTATAGTAAAATTTACAGTTTTTATAATATCGTAATTTATTTTTTATTTTGTTTTAAAGCGAAGTAAAATTATATTCTTTAATTGAAAGTATTTATACTTTACCACATAAAAGTTTAGCTAATTTCTATTAATATATTCAGGTTTTTTGATAAAATCACCTGTAAACGTAAAACGTATATATAGTAATATTCTTCAAAATACTGCTCCTAAAATTAAAAAAGTAAGCAAAAATGAAAAATTTAATAGATTTTTAAATATAATTACTTTATTATCAATATTTTATTGAAAAATGATACGATAAATAACTTCGTTATTTATTATTTATTTTGTTTTTATGCGAAATTATTTATTATCTTGTAATCGAATTTTTTCAATCAAACCTTTCAAAGTTGCTTGTCGGGTGGCATCCGATTTTGGGTAATTCATATCAAGTGATTTTAACTTTTTGGCAAGAATACTCGCCACAATCAACCGCATATTTTTCTTATCATCGGCTGGAATGATATACCATGGGCATAGCTCAGTAGAAGTGGCATTAATGGCATCTTCGTAAGCTTTTTGATAGTCGTTCCAGAACTCTCTTTCCTTCACATCTTGCTCTTCAAACTTCCAATTTTTTGAAGGGTCTTCAATGCGTTCGATGAGCCTTTCCGATTGTTCTTTTTTTGAAACATTCAGAAAAAACTTCACCACATGGATTCCGTTGCGAGTAAGGTATTTTTCTAAATTGGCAATATCCTCATAACGGTTTTCCCATACCTTCTCTAAATCTTCCGAAATTTCAGTAGGGAGGCGTTGGGTATTTAAAAGAATTTCGGGGTGAACTTTTACGACCAAAACTTCTTCGTAATAAGAACGATTGAAAACCGTAATTGTTCCACGTTCGGGGAGTTGCATATTCGTTCGCCACAGAAAATCATGGTCGAGTTCGGTTTCGGTCGGACGCTTGAAAGAATAAAACCTCATACCTTGAGGATTGACTCCTGAGAAGACAGCCTTCAGCGTGCCATCTTTTCCTGCAGCATCCATTGCCTGAAAAATAACCAAAAGGCCATACCTATTATGAGCAAACATTTTTTCTTGTAATTCATCGAGCTCCGTTTGGAGTAACTTTAAAGCTGTTTCGTAATCTTCTTTATCATCATAAAAATCACTAACTTTGGTCTCTGATTTTTTAATCGAAAATTTACCTTTACCGTTAAACCTAAAGTCGTCAATATCAATTTTCTTCATTGGATTGTAAATTTTGCTATGCAATGTATCGTAATGGTTTCTGAAATAGATTCATATAAAATTTAATTTAAGGAAACATAACCCAAAAGTAAATTGTTAAAATGAAATACAATGTCCCACTAATTGTACTTCTGTTTGTTGGATATTGTTCCAATGCTCAGGTCGTAAAAAACAAAGTTAAGAAAATGAATCAAGAAAATGTAAAAGTAGAAAATACGGCACTACCAACAAATAAAGTAGCCACGCTGGCTGCTGGTTGTTTTTGGTGTGTTGAAGCTGTATTTCAAAAGTTGAAAGGTGTTGAAAAAGTAGAATCAGGCTACATGGGTGGTACACTCAAAAATCCTACGTATAAAGATGTTTGTACTGGCCAAACGGGCCATGCAGAAGTGTGTCAGATTACTTATAATCCAAACATCATTTCGTTTGAAGAGCTATTGGAAGTATTCTGGAAAACCCATGACCCAACAACGCTAAACCGCCAAGGTGGAGATATTGGTACGCAATATCGCTCAGCTGTTTTCTATCATGATGCTACCCAAAAGCAAATTGCCGAAAGCATAAAAAATGATTTGAGCCATTCGGGTGCGTATGATGCTCCAATTGTAACTACTTTTGAGCCAGCAAGTGTTTTCTACAAGGCTGAAGATTACCACCAAGATTATTTCAATCTGAATGGTCATAATCCCTATTGCCAAATGGTAGTAAAACCAAAAGTTGAAAAATTCAAAAAAGTATTCAGCGATAGAATCAAGTAAGGCATTACTTATACCAGATGAGCACCTCTTCTTTTTCCTTTCGTTTAATATCAGGGACTGTAGCAGCTTCTGCTGGATAACCAACGGGTATTAATAGATATGGACGTTCGTTAGAAGGGCGGTTTAAAATCTTAGTTAGAAAATCCATTGGGCTTGGTGTGTGCGTAAGTGCGACCAAGCCCAAGTTATGAATAGCTGTAAGTAAAAATCCACAGGCAATACCAACCGACTCGCTCACATAATAATTTTGATGTTTCTTCCCTCCTACTTCAAATTCGTAAGCACGCCTGAAAACAATAATAAGATACGGAGCCGTTTCTAAAAAAGGTTTTTGCCAATCGGTTGCAAAAGGTTTTAGGTCTTCTTTCCATTCTTCCGACATCCTGCTTTCATAGCTGATGCGTTCTTCTTCTTCGGCTGCCATTCTGATTTGTTTTTTTAGCTTAGGAGAAGAAACCACACAAAATGTCCACGGTTGTTTGTTTGCTCCCGAAGGTGCAGTTGAGGCCGCTATTACTAAATTGTCAATTACTTCGGCTGGAAAAGTTTTATCAGAAAAGAGCCTTAATGAACGCCTTTTATTGAGATTTTGAAAAACTTCTTTCGACTTGGTAATCAATTCTTGTTCACTTAGAATTGCTTCGGTAGCGTAGCTTATGTGTTTGTGTTCGGATTCCATAAAAATACTTTTTGACCGTTAAGTAAATTTTTTTGGATTTTAACCATTCAAAAAATACAAAGATAGAATTTTTGTGTTCATTTGCATTTTCTGAAAAAAGAGTCAACCAACAGAAATATTTTGACTTATTAGGAAAATAACAGTTTTATTATTAATATCACTTTGAAAATCAATTTTAAATTTTATTTTTGTAATCAACAATCATTTTCTTAACATTTAAACCATTTGTTCTATGAAAAAATTAATCCTATTCCTTTCGGCAATCGTAGTATTGGCTTCATGCCAAAAGAAAGAATATGCTTCTTTCCAGAAAACAAGCACACCCAACTATACAGTTGCAAAAAAACAAGTGGTAGCTACTCAGCCAACTACTGAAGTAGCGGTTGTAGAAGAGGCAACTGCTTCGATTATAGCTCCAACAGAAACGGCACTTTCGGCTGATAATTCAGTAGCAATTGCTTCATTGAACACCGAAACTCCTGCTGCTCCAGCTGTTACTGAAAGCCAAGTAATGACTTTCAATGAAAAAGCAGTAAATGCAGAATTTGAAAAATTAAATAAATTAGAAGAGTACGTAGCTGCTCACGAAGGTGCAACTATCGAAGA
>JALQYE010000010.1:0-15829 GCA_023254245.1 Emticicia sp. | reverse complement strand
ATATACAACCCAGAAAGTATCAATAGCCATTTTGAAAAACTTAATAAAGTTGAAGTATTTATCGAGCAAAACCAAGAGGCAAATCTTGAAACAATAAAGGATACTGATTTAGTAAAAGATATTGAGCTTGATACTAATACATTAGCTACTATTACAAAAGATAATGAACTTCCACTGAATATTCCCGCATTTTTGTGGGGTTGTTTCTTGGGGGGACTGGGTATTTTACTTGTCTATATATTTACAGAAGATAAAGAACAAACCAAAAAAGCTCTTTATGGATGTTTGACGGCTGGTGGAGTTGTAGCAGTAATTTATATTGTATTGCTTGCAATTGGATTGAGTGCAGGAACATTGTAATAGTAAGACTCGCAGGTGTTTTATTTGAAATTCTATTTTATGAAAAAAAGCATTTTTCTTTTATTAATGACATATATATTGGGCGTTCAGTTTGCTAATGCCCAACAATTTTATAGAATTAAGGCTGATGTATCTATCAAAGATAAATTATCGAATGGTTCGTATCGCCTCACAGTCGGGAAGGTCTATTACGATAAAACATCACTAAAAGTAATTTATAAACTCACCTTTCCACAAAAAGAAACAATCATTATTAAGGATACTACTTTGTATAAAATCACAAAAGATAGTGTTTTGGTACAGAGTGTTTTAGCCTCCAATGAGTTTTCGATATTTCATTTGGCCCTTTCGGGTAAATTGGCCGATTATGGTCTCAACTCAGGAAATGTAGCAAAAATCTATAAAATATCGAAAGTCGAAAAAGATAAAGATGGGCGAGTAATAACTACGTGGAGTGTCGTAGAAAAACAACTCATGAAAACCCTCGGAAAAATAAAAATGGCAAATGCCAACAAAAAATTAGATGCGATTGCCTTTTACGACCCTAAAGAAAAACTCCTCAGCCAACAGTTTTTTAAAGAATATTCAAACTACAACGGCGTTGAATTTCCGAAACAAGTGACGCAAATTTCGTACAATACAGACGGTACACAGAATATTCAACAAACGACCTATAAGAACATTATCATTGACCAAGAAGATGAAAACGAAAGTTATAACTATCCTATTCCTACTATCACTAAGCCTAAGCAGCCAGCTAAAAGCCCAAAGTAAAACGGAGGTGAATGTGCTTCGTGGGGTTATTCAAGCTCCACAAAAAAGAGTCTATAAAGAAGCAAAAGGGAATCGCAATGAAGTTCAGTATTTATTTTCGGGACTGTTTCTGTTCTACAAAACCTTTTTCTCTTCTCAAGACTTAACGGTTTGTACATTTACACCATCTTGTTCAGAGTTCGGTATTTTGGCTGTTAAAAAGAGCGGAGTTGTTATGGGAGGAATCAAAACGATGGACAGGCTAACTCGTTGCAATGGTCTTAGCCCCGAAAAATACGCAATTGATTTTAAAGAGAAATTACTGATAGATAAGCCTTGATAATGAAAAAAAAACTTTTAATACTTTTTATAATATTTTATAGTACAAATGTCTTTTCCCAAGACCTTTATAATTTTGAAAACACAAAAAAATTTGCTGAATACTTAGCCAAGTCAGGCCAATATGATTTAGCAACTCGTGAGTTTGAACGCCTCACATTTATGTCGCCCGAAAACGATACCCTCAAAACCTCGCTCCTATCCATGTATCGTCGTTCGGGAAAATACGACGAGGCACTCATCAGAGGCAAACAACTTTACCCCGAACTCACAACCATGAGTGCTTCGTCGGCCGTAGAATATGGCCGAACACTTCTTTTGAAATCTGAGTATAAATCAGCAAAAAGCTTTTGGGACTCCAACGTAAAGTTATCGTCAGCTGATAAAACAATCCTTTCGGCTACTTCTGATATTCTTCAAGATAATTATAAAAGTGCCAATGAGTTATTACAAACAATTAAGCCAGAAGACCACCGATTAGCTGCCAACTATAAAGACTTAGCCGAACAAGCAATGGCAATCAAACGTAAAAGTCCAGCTGTTGCAGGTATAATGTCGGCCATAATTCCAGGTACAGGGCGTATGTATGTAAAAGATTGGAAAGACGGAATCGTGTCACTTTTCTTTGTCGGAACGATGGCGGTTCAATCAATCAGAGGTTTTAATAAGAGTGGCGTTAAAAGCACCAGAGGTTGGATTTATGGCGGTATAGGCTTTGGTTTTTATTTAGGTAATATTTACGGCTCGGTGGTTTCGGCAAAAGGCTATAATAAAAAAAGCCATTTGGGCATCCGAACCAAAATAGAGAATCTCTTTAACAGCTACTATTGAGTCGATAATTATGCAAAAAATACTTTTAATACTTTTTATATTAATACCACAAATTTCTTTTTCGCAAGACCTCAAGCAAAGCTTCGATTTTGCCAACGAACTCTTTGCCAAAAAAGATTACCTCGGAGCAAGCGTTACTTATCGGAGAGTAATTTACTTTGATAAAACCGAAACATTCAGAAAAGATTGCTACAAGAATATTGCCGACTGCCTCTACGAAACACAACAATACGAAGAAGCAGCCGATTACTACGAATTAGCTTTTTTTCAACAAAAGACCGATAGTGCTAAGGCCGAAGTGATATTCAGAAAAATGTCTTGTTATCTCATTCAGAATAACTTTGAATACGCCGAAATCGAACTATTAAATTTGCCAGCAAAGCTAAATGCAGAGCAAGCTAAACGAAAAGTATTTTATACGGCCATACTAAACTTTTCAGTCGAAAAATATGATTTAGCCAAACCACAGTTTTTATCTTTGATTGACACAACAAATATTGAATCAAGAAAAAAGATTGAACAGCTATTCGTAAAAAACGAAAAGATAAACAAACTCAACCCCCGAGCCGCTCGAATCATGAGCATGATTGTTCCTGGTCTTGGTCAATTCTATGCGGGTGATATAAAGAACGGAACAAATTCAATAATTCTTACCGTAGGCATTGCCACTTGGGGAATTATGGCCGCCATTAAAAGCTCAAGTCCGTTTGATGTGCTGGTAATAGCCGCACCGTGGTTTCAGCGATATTATATGGGAGGCTATAAAAAAGCAGAGCAGATTACTATCAACGAAAAAAAGAAACGTCGCTCAAAGGTCTATAATCAGCTTTTAGATGAAGTTTCAAAGTAAAACCACTGGTTTTACAACTTCCCGACCGCTTAATTGATTTTTAGGTCATTTTTCCCCTTTTACTTTTGTTTTAAAAACGTGATTATCTAAATTTCGGACTTTATAAAACCATCCATAAAAAATAAAGTATCATGAAAAAACTACTCACAATTGCATTATTTACAATATCATGTTTATTGTATTCTGAAAGCATTCAGGCACAGTCTTTTGAAAAAGGTCAGAAGAATTTTAGTGTTGGTGTTGGGGCTGGTTATGGTCTTGGAGTAAATGTTGGTGTCGATTATGCCATCTCTGATTTGTTAAGTATTGGAGCTATTGGAGCTTTCTCGTCAAGAAGCTATGGCTATGTACTTTCAAATTACCGTGTAACATATCTAAGCGTTGGCGGAAGGGCGGCTGTTCACTTCGGTAAGTACTTAAAAGAAATAGGTATCAACGAAGATAAATTAGACCCTTATATTGGTGCAGTAGGTGGATTCAGAACTGTTAAATACAACGATACTTATTCTTCTTATTACAGCGGAGCAGCGGCAGGTATTATGTTAGGAGGTTATGTTGGTGCAAGGTACTACATTAAAGAAAAATTAGCCGTTTATGCAGAAGGTGGAGTACCGTATAGCTCGCTTGGTATTTCTCTTAAATTCTAAGAAGTCAAATACAAAAATAAAAAAAGGAGAGCCGTTGAAAGCTCTCCTTTTTTATTATAACTCTTTTATCTTGATACTCTTGAAAGAAACCATATCGCCATGGTCTTGAAGAGCGATTTTTCCTTTTGCGTGAGCTTTGGCAAAATCCCAATTGGCAAATTTACTTTTGGCTACCATTACTTGCCAATCGGTGCTACCGTATTCGTATTCTACCATTTTCTTACCATTTAGCCAATGTTCAACGTGGTTATCTTTAACAATAATTTTACCAGTATTCCATTGCCCAGCAGGCTTTACAACACTTAAATCGGCAGGAACTTGCATATCATAGTTTGCGGCAGTTTTCTGTACATCTTTAATTGGCGAAGGATAATTCTTATCATCGATGATTTGGTATTCTGGCCCCGACATATAAGAAGCCTTGGCTTCGGGTGTTTCCAACACCTTGTAGATTACGCCGCTATTACCTTTTGGAGCAGCTTTAAATTCAAAAGTTAGCTCAAAGTCTTCGTATTCTTTATTGGTCACTAAATCGCCATTACCGCCGTGCGTCATTAACACCCCATCCATCACGTGCCAGCCCTTTACGGTGGTTTCGTGCCACGAGTGCCAGCCATTGGTAGTTTTACCATCAAATAAGTTTACCGTTTTGCCTTTTTGGGCGTAAGCAAAAGAGCTACAAGCTACCAATGCTAAAACCAATACTTTTTTCATTGTTTTAGATAGTTGAATTTTAAAATTTTTGAAAGACCTACTTTGTATCTTTGAAAGTTTTTAAAATTAAGAAGTTGCTTTTGAATTAGCAAATTTGAAGAAAGGTATTACAAATTGCTGAAAAGAATTACTTGCCAGTAGAATTCGGATGCGTAGTAGTTTCTTCTACTATTTTGAGTAAAAGAATAGTTCTGGCACTTCCAATCGAAATAGCAGTTGTAGGAGAAGTAAAAACGGTTTCGTAAATGTTGAAGGCTTTATTAAGTTTCTCGCCAAAGACTTTATAATTTCCCGTTTTATCGCCCAATACTACTTGCCCATCACAGCCCGAATAAATTTCGTATTTTTCGTTGGCTACACGCCCCCAAAGTAAGCCAGAGGTAGGAATCTCCAATTTTTGTTTTTGATTGTGAATACGGCCTTTTTTGCCCATCCAGCCGCCCATTGCGATGAAGTCTTCGGTGTTCTCAAACTGAATTTCGTGGAAAATACTATTACCTATCTTTTGTTTCTTTTCCCATTGCTCATTGTCAAAGGCATACAAGTGAGTTTTGTTGGGGGTGTACATTAGAGCATAAACCTTCTTGTCGAACTCATTGTACTTAACGCACCAAACCATCTTGAAGGCGTTTTGATATACTCGTTTCCAAGTTTTGCCTTTATCAGTTGTTTTCAGAATAAAACCAAACGGAACTGTCTTTTCAGAATGAGCAATGGCTGAATTTCCTCCACAGATAAAGGCAGTCGAATCATTTACCACCGTTAGGTTATAAAAACACGCTTTTTCGTAGCCCTTGATTTTGATTGTTTCCCAAATATTGGTAGTCAGGTTGTGTTTATAAACAATACCTTTATCGCCACTGATAATAAGGTTTTCTTTATCGAAATGGTCTAATTTATAGATATCGACGTTTTCGCTTGGGTAGCAGATATTAGAGAGATTGCCTTCGGAGTCAATAGATTTAAGTGTGCCATATTTTCCACCTATCCAAAACTTGTTGCCTACGGGTATGATGTCATAATAAGACGAATCCGAATAGGATGTCCCTTGTTGTAGTACCTGAATACTTATCTTTTGGGAGTATGAAACACCGCAAGTTAAAAATAGTAATAGGCCGAACGTTATTTTAGGTAAAAGTTTCAACAAATGGCAGCTTATATAATTATGTCCGTTGTTGTAACGGCATATTGGTTGAATTCTATTGAATCACAAAAATAGATACTTGTAGTGATTCTGCAAATAAATTCAAATCATTTTACTAAGCGGGAGTATTGAAACCTTTTTTTAATTAAGATTTTATATCAAGAGCCTCGCACGCACGGCGAGCTGCTTCTTGTTCGGCTTTCTTTTTGTTCCATCCCCCACCCTTGCTCACAGCTTCACCATCGACCGAAACTTGGGCCACGAATTCTTTATGGTGATGCTTACCGTTTTCTTGGATAATCTCGAAGGTAACACGTTTACCTTCTTGTTGCGACCAACTAAGTAGGATACTCTTGTAGTTTGTATTGGTTTGAATGACCGTATCGAGGTCGAAGTAATTGGCGAGGAGTTTCTTTAAAATAAACTTCTTCGTAAAACGAAAACCTTTATCTAAGTAAATAGCTCCGATGAGTGCCTCCATGGCATCGCCATACATAGAAGTACGGTTATGAGCGACTCTCTGTCCGTCGAACTCAATGAGTCGCTCTAAACCTATTTTTCTTGCAAGAACATTTAACGATTCACGGTTTACGATACGGGAGCGAATCTCGGTCAGAAAACCCTCATCTTTAAACGGATATTTTTTGAAGAGGTATTCAGCCACAATCATACCCAAAACCGAATCACCGAGGTATTCGAGTCTTTCGTTTGATTCTCTGAAACCACCAATGTTTGTTTCTTTCGAAGCAGATGTGTGTCTAAAAGCAAGCTGATAGAGCAAAGGATTTCCTGGCTTTTCGCCAATTATCTGCTCCACTGATTTTCTAAAACTGCGTTCTTTCGCATCAGTTCTGAAAAATCCCCAAAATGAGTTACTTACTTCCGACAACACGATTCGTAATTAAATTTTCTTAAATATCAACGTAGCATTATGCCCACCGAAACCAAAACAATTACTCAAAACTACATCTATTTTTCGAGCTTTCGCAACATTTGGTGTCAAATCTATTCTTGGGTCAATTGACTCATCAATATTGAAGAGATTGATTGTTGGTGGAACTACCTGATGTTTGATTGCTAAAACTGCAGCAACTGATTCAACCGCACCCGCAGCACCCAATAAGTGGCCAGTCATTGATTTGGTTGAGCTGATACTCATTTTGTAAGTATGGTCGCCAAATAGCTTTTCGATTGCCTTAATTTCTTGTGGGTCGCCGAGTGGAGTTGAAGTACCATGTGTATTGATATAATCAACTTCTTCTGGTTTGATTCCTGCATCATCAAGGGCATCAACCATTGATAAGTAAGCACCTTCTCCTTCAGGATGTGGAGCTGTGATGTGATACGCATCCGATGAGAATCCTCCACCGATAATTTCACAATAGATTTTAGCACCACGGGCCACAGCGTGTTCGTATTCTTCGAGAATCAAGGCTGCACCACCATCGCCCAAAACAAATCCGTCACGGTCTTTGTCGTACGGACGAGAACCCGTTGCAGGGTCGTCGTTTCTTTCTGACATGGCACGAAGACCATTGAAACCACCGATACCTGCTTGCGTTACGGCTGCTTCTGAGCCACCAGAAATACAAAGATTGATGCGGCCTAAACGAATATAGTTGAAGGCATCAATGATGGCATTATTAGTTGAGGCACACGCCGAAACCGTGATATAGTTTGGCCCACGGAAACCATATTTGATTGAGATTTGGCCAGAAGCACTATCTGCAATCATTTTAGGAATAAAGAATGGGTTGAACTTTGGTGTTCCGTCGCCGTTCGAGAAATTGATAACTTCTTCTTCAAAAGTTTTCAAACCGCCGATACCCGACCCCCAAATTACTCCAGCTTTATTTTTATTGATACTTTCTAAGTCAAGTCCAGAGTCTTTGATGGCTTCATCGGCAACCACCATTGCAAACTGGGTGAATAAGTCCATTTTACGAGCATCCTGACGTGGGATAAACTGCGTAACATCGAAGTTTTTTACTTCACAGGCAAATTGCGTACGAAACTTACTCGCATCGAATCTGGTGATGGTAGCTGCTCCACTTTTACCAGTTGAAAGCCCTTGCCAAAATTCTTCTACCGTATTACCAATAGGTGTTAATGCTCCTAATCCTGTTACAACTACTCGTTTGAATGCCATAAAGTGTAAATGTTTGTGTCAAAGTAAAAAAATACAGAGTTCGAAGTACCGAGTTTTAGTTATGAAAACATTGTCTAAAACTCGATACTCGGCACTCAGTACTAAGAATACTTATTTAGAATTTTCTTCCAAGTAAGTGATAGCCTGACCTACGGTCTGGATATTTTCTGCTTGGTCGTCTGGGATAGAGACATTAAATTCTTTTTCAAATTCCATTATCAATTCTACGGTGTCGAGTGAATCTGCTCCTAAATCATTTGTGAATGATGCTTCTGGAGTTACTTCTGATACATCAACGCCGAGTTTCTCAACGATAATTTGCGTTACTTTAGTTGCAATTGCTGACATTTTGAACTGTAGTTTGGTGAAAAACGACTGCAAAGAAAACGCTTTTAAACGAAAACAACAAAATACAGGAAATTTTTTTAGTACGAGAATTGTTTAGACCTTTACAGTAGATTTTGTAAAATCGCTTATTTACAACCAAAAATTAGGCAAAAGGTTATCAAAAATGCTCAATTTGGCTTGAAAAATATTTAGCGGGCAAATAAAAGAATTGTAAATAATTATTCTAAAAATAGACAAAGCATTGAAAATCAATCATTTAAAAAATCAAGATTCGGGCAATTTTTTTCTGATGGCTGGCCCATGCGTAGTTGAGGGGCGTGATATGGCTCTGGAAATTGCCGAGAAAATCAAAACCATTACTGACCGTTTGGCAATTCCGTATATTTTTAAGGCTTCCTACCGAAAAGCGAATCGTACAAAACTTGATTCGTTTACAGGTATTGGCGATGAACTGGCTCTCGGGATTTTGAAAGAAGTTGGGCAGACTTTTGAGGTACCAACCGTAACTGATATTCATGAGTCAGAAGAAGCTGCTTTGGCGGCTCAGTATGTGGATGTGTTGCAGATTCCAGCTTTTCTTTGTCGCCAGACAGAGCTTTTAGTGGCAGCTGCAAAAACAGGAAAAGCGGTAAATGTAAAAAAAGGGCAATTTATGCATGGTTCGGGAATGGGTTTTGCGGTTGAGAAAGTGAAGGCAGTGAACCCCGATGCTGATGTAATGCTAACTGACCGTGGAAATTCGTTTGGGTATTCGGATATTGTGGTTGATTATAGGAATATCATCGAAATGAAAGCTTTTAATGTTCCTGTGGTTATGGATTGTACACACTCACTTCAACAACCGAATCAATCATCGGGCGTGACGGGCGGAAAACCTGCACTCATCGAAACTATTGCAAAGGCGGCTATTGCTGTTGGAGCTGATGGCATTTTTATTGAAACACACCCAAATCCTGCAGTAGCGAAATCGGACGGGGCAAATATGTTGGCTTTAGACAAATTAGAGGGTTTACTCGAAAAGCTTTTGAGGGTGCGTGAGGCTGTGAAATAACACAGTTTTTCAAACATTCCGACCACAGAATAACAAATTGGGGGCTAATTTTCATTTTCCGAAAATGATTTCTATATTTGATTACTGAAATGAAACGATGACTCCCAACCACCTAAATATACAAATAATAATGGCAAAACGCAAAGACATTCAGGACGAACCTGAACAACAAATAAACATTGAGTTATCGGAAGAAATGGCAGAGGGTGTGTACGCTAATTTGGCAATGATAGCTCATTCAAATACAGAATTTGTGATAGATTTTATTCGACTAATGCCAGGAGTGCCGAAAGCAAAGGTGAAGTCACGAGTAATTCTGACTCCCGAACACGCACAACGTTTATTGACAGCATTGCAAGATAATATTGCGAAGTACGAAGATAATTTTGGGAGTATCAGAGAAACAAACGAAGCATTGCCTTTCCCGATGAATTTCGGCGGCCCAATGGGCGAAGCATAGAGCCGAGCGTCGGAGCCTCCGAGTTCGCCTATAAAGACAAAAAGCCTCGAATTTCGAGGCTTTTTGCGTTTTCAATGATTACTTCACTCGGTTATATTTCTTTAACATTTCGATAGTTTTATCAATCGGCAGAGCCTCCACTTTTGTCTTTTCAAAGCCAGTAAGTGTTTCGGCGGCGAAAAGTGAATTGATGATGGCTTCTTCGGTGGCTTCGATTACGGCTTCAAAAAGTAGGTCTAAGTCATTGTTTCTGAGTACTTTAAAGGTTTCAAACATAGAATCTGAATTGTGGGCAACTCGTAAGTCTTCGGCTGTTGAAGCCGCAATTACATAATCGCCACTACCATTGGCTGCCATTCCCCCTGTTCTACCTAAACCGAGCATTGCTCGTGCAGCCAGTCGTTTTAGGTTTTTAGCACTCAATGGGGCATCAGTCAGCACAACAATCATGCATGAACCATCGTCTTTGTAGGCTTCGTCGATTTTGCTGAATTTGTGTTTTTGAAGTTCTATACCCACGGGTACGCCATTGACTTGCAGTACACCACCAAAATTAGATTGCACCAAAACGCCAACCGTATAACCCCCTTTTGATTTGGGTAAAATTCTTGACGAAGTGCCAATTCCACCCTTAAACCCAAAACAGACAGTTCCTGCACCAGCACCTACGTTTCCTTCTTCTACTGCTCCTGTTTGAGCTTTTTTAAGAGCTTCCAGTACGTGTTCTTTGGTGATGAATCTTCTACGAATATCGTTTAGTCCGCCGTCGTTAGTTTCACCAACTATTGGGTTTACACTTCTGACATTATTATTTTCGGGAGATAGAAATGTATAATCAATAATGGCCGTTGCCGCTGTTGGAACAGAGAGCGTGTTGGTAAGCACAATTGGGGTTTCGATATTGCCCAGTTCTTCGACTTGTGAATAGCCCGCCAGTTTTCCGAAACCATTGCCAATATGAATAGCCGCTGGAATTTTATTCTGAAAAATGTTTTTATCGTGCGGTAAAATGGCAGTTACGCCCGTATGAACGCCATCGGCTTGATGAAAAGTTACTTGTCCGACTTTTACACCCACAACATCAGTAATGGCATTGAGCTTGCCAGTTCGGAGTACACCAATTTCGATACCATAATCTCTTGCTCGCTTTTTCTGAGCAATGATTGTGAAACTTGATAGTAGATAGATGAAGAGTAGGAGGAATTTATTCATATTGGTTTTCTTTGGTTGATGATTTTCAGTAAAGATAAAAACAAAACCAAAGAAAACCTTTTGAAGTGAGTTTTAAAACTCAATACCGAATCGAACTACGAAACGTTTGTAGTTTCTTACTTCATTCGATTCGTACCAGTAAAAGTCATCGGTACGTTTCTGTGAATATTCTGCTCTTTGGATTCGATAACCAACGTTAATTAACCAAGCAGAGCCATTTCGCATAGGTAATTTATAGCCAATAGCAGGATTAATACTAAAACCACCTTTTGTTTGAAAACCCGAGTTCTCTTCATTAAGCCATGTGGTAGCGTAACCCACATCAAGGCTACTAAGGAGCATACTTCCGCCATGCTTTTTTTGAACCAAACTTCGACGAATACCTGCCGAAAAGGGCATTAATACCGTTGAGCCGTATGAATCTACTCCAACAGTAATACCTACCGATGTTTTGGGGTTTAGGTAGATACCATTGAAGGTCTGTATTGATAAATTTAATCTATTTTTTACTTGGTAAACGGGCTCATAAGGTTGTGGATAATAGCCACGGTACAAATAATTATAACTTTCAAATTTGCCTCTACCAAACAATAAACCAAATTCGGTCATGTTTACGAATGGGTACTTTTTGAAGAACCCTTTTGCTTCTTCTTGTGCCAGAGATGGAAGAAAACTCATAACTCCCATCAAGATAATAATAAATGACTTTTTCATGATTTTGATAGGAATTAGTTCTCTCTTTTTACTGGAATGACACTCAATTGCTTCAAATTCTTAGGATTTGAGGTGTCGTATTGATACAACCCATCTTTACCGACCATCAGTAGGTGTTTTCCTTCGAGCGGAATTACATCATAAGCATCAATTTTTTCGATGTGTTGTTGAAGCGTAATATTGGTTGCCGAAGAAGCATCAAAAGATTTTAACCCATATTGACTTTCGCAAACGAAAAGATTCGGAAAATCAATGCCTAAGCCAGCGGGGTGTTGCATCTGATAACTTTTAATTAGAGTCGGTGAAGTAAGGTTGGCAACATTTACAACATCGAGCTGATTGGGTGAAGTACCACACCAACCTGTGCGAAGTGTTACGTAAGCAATGTCATTATGCACAATTACTGGGTCGCAGGCACGAGCGTGCTGAAAAATCGAAAGGCGTTCGGGTTTTTCGGGGTTCTTGTTATCAAAAATATACATGCCTGTGTTCGACCCAATGAAAAGTTTGTCTTTATACGGAAAAATGGTTTCGATGCCCCAACCAAGATTAATTTTTGATTGCTGAGTGGGTTTATTGCTTGTTTTTACATCAAACACCAGTAAATCAGATTGAGAAACGGTATATAAATAATTATCATAAAGTGTAAAACGAGCCATCGAACCACCAGTGCCAGTTGTAGTTGTTCCACCGCCCGAACTGGCTGAAGGTGCCGATGATTTAAAGCCATCTTGTAAATAGTATATTGGGTTGATAGTGGTATTTTCGATGCCGCAATTAGTTTTTATTTTCTCGGTTATGATTTTTACTTCATAGTCGGTAATCGTCTGATTTTGAGGATTATAATACCAAGAGATACCATCGACTAAGCCATTTTGAAAAACCTCTTTTACTCGCCCAGTTTCTTTGATAGCCAAAGGGTTTGAAATATCGAATGTAACGAGGTCGATATAGTTATCGGCATAAAGCGTGTTTTCTTTTACGGCCATATCAATAACGCCTGGAATTTGCAAGAAGGCAATGTTTTTGGGTTGTTGAGGGTTTGAATTATCAATGATATGAATACCTTTTTTTACTTCATTGATAAACAAATAATTATCTTTTGCATAAATTTTTCCAGGATTTACTAAATCTTGCGGAGTTTTGGCAGAAATTCCCGAACGGATTTGTTCGACACTAATGGTGACGGGTACGGTTGTTCGATAAGTGCGAGTAGTTTCGCAATCATCAGTACAAGAGCTTAGGGTAAGTGCCACAAAGGCAAATACCCCAATAGGTAATAGTTTTTTCATAGTTTTAGAGATGGGATTCGAAAATTAAGATACGAAAATAAAGCAAGTCTCTATTCTCGTATCTTGTGTCTCGAATATGTTATAAATTCACAATTTTACCTGCAAAAAGAATCGTATTTGATTGTTTTTCGCTGATAAAGAAAGCAAACGGCTTATTGCAGATAAATTCTGGCAAAATCGGCATCGAAGTGAGTTCTACGCCAATGGTTGTTACAGCTGCTGCTTCAGTTCCTTTTTCGTCAACGGCTACAAATGTATTTTGCTTCACGAATCCAACTTTAAGCTTACCAGCTGGAGGCGAAATCTTAGATAAATCTGCCAAATCAGTAAACATCGTTGGCATTCCCATTTTGCTCAAAACACTATTCAGATTTGTTTCATATTCAACCGTAAATTTCGGAAGCCCGACAATTACTTTTTGCTCGGCAAGGGTTGTATTCAGACTTTTCCACTCACTTGCTGACATCGTGTTGATGATTTCTCCAACAGACGTTTTTCCTTCGGGAAGAATGATGGTCATTACATAATTTCCACCACCATAAGCCAATTCAAGTGCTTGATAATTAGAGCGTTTAGCATATTTTACTTTTTCTTGCATGCTCATCATCTTTACTGACTTTGTGCCAGTCGTTCCCGCAAAATTTTCATCTCGAGTATTTTCAACCTTAAATGGAATCTTCCAATCGCCTTTGAAATAAAGGGCGTTCATCAAAAACATCACATGAGCAGGCTCGATTTGCTCAATCACTTTCTTGATTTTTCCGTTGGTGTTATCGCTTGCCCAATTATTGATTTTGCCAACGGTTGCTGTATTAGTAAAGTCTTCGGCATAAGTCTGAGCATTGAAAGAGGCTTTCAGCACATCTAAGAAAGATTTTTCGACCGAAAAAGTATTTCTGTACCAAACCGAGTTAGCAATAGTATTCGTAACTTTTGGGTCGGCGTTTGGAAGCCCTTCCATCAAATCTTTGTAAATACCATTAGTTACAGCCAAATCAGATGAAACTCGTAAACTTTTCTGAATTTCCTCTTTAGTTTTTGTATCGGTACCATTTAGAAGCATTCCGAGGGCAATGTGCAAACTCAGTGGTGACACAAAATAGTTTTTGTCTGCTTTTTCTTCGGCATTATGCTTTTTCAGAAAATCGAAAGTAAACTCGCTGGTTTGGTCGGCAAAGGTGGCAGGAATTGCCTTTAAAAGTTGGTTCGGTTTCACAGAGTCTGCGTTATCTTCGTTACAGCTGGCAGCCATCATAAACAATGCTCCAGCGAGTGTGAGTGTTTTTAACTTTTTCATTTGTTTGGATTTTTTTTAGTCCACGGACGATAGTCAACTGTCGATAGTTTTTTATTCTGTTGACCGTCGTCTATGGACTATTGACTAATTTACTTTCTTTCAAAATACATTGCCTCTTTTGTAGGCTTTGAAATATGAAAAATGAGCGAGTTTCTATCTTGTAATTCATATCGCTCAATATTTCTGAGGTTTTCGTAGTAAGCCATTTCAAACTGATTGGCTTCGAGTGTACCAGCTATCTTGGTACTGCCTATACCTTCCACCAAAATCGTCTTCTTGTTTTCATTAATTTCGGGAGATATAAAATAAAAATTCACCGACGAACGTCCATTGAAAGTGTATTTGCCATCTTCGTCTTTGATTTCGAGCGTAATATCATAAGCTGGTGTTTTGCCGTCGGCATAACTTTTAAATTTCCATTGACCCAAGAGGTCTGATTTACTGATGGCACTAAGGTTCATAGCGTCAGCTTCGACAATTTCTTTTGAGCAAGCTCCCAAAAGAATGGTGCAGATTAGAAGGGTGTTTACTAAAAATCTCATATTGATTACACTATTTAATTCGTTGATAAGTTTCGCCAAAACCATCATAGAAATTATCTGCCAATGATAGCTCTGTAGCCGATTGGCTAATGATTACTGCCGAAGTTCCATCACTAAACTTAATGAAATCCACCTGCTCAACTTTATAAATAGATTTTCCTTGTGTAAGCTGATACGTACCCGAACTTTCGAGGGTATTATCTTTATAGCGAGAAAATTTCAAATCGGCTGTAAGTACGAGTTTTCGTTCATAGCCTGCCGATGAAGGCGTGATTGTTTTACCCGCAATTCCACCAGTTGATGAAATCCAACGCCATTCTCCGATAAGACTACTCGTACTTTCATTGGCAGACGAAACCTCTTCTTTAGTGCAAGAAAATGCAAGTAAAGAAGTAATAATTAATAAAAAACTTAGCTTTTTCATTTTTGTTATAGATGTAGATTTGATAATTAGAAAAACTAATGTCCGTGGGCATTGGACTGCGAACTAAAAAACTCAGCTTGTCGGGGAGAAGAAAAAAGTAGTTACCACGAAGGTTCTACTCACTTCTCCTCCCACGACGAAACAAAGTGTTTCTATCTGAGTAAATTACCCTTTTCGTAAATAATGATTCGGGTTTTTAGGATTTGGTTGGAAGCCGTGGCTAAAAAAATTATATTTATGAAAAAATTAACAAACTATATGAAAAAACACTTAACCTTCATTTTCATTCTTGCTTTTTCGATTTCCAGTTTTGCACAAGACCGAATGTACGGTAAAACTTGGGCGGGTCGCTCGGAAGTAATGGCTCAAAACGGAATGGTTTGTACGTCGCACCCGCTTTCTACGCAAGCCGCTATCGAGATTCTTCGTGCGGGTGGAAGTGCCGTTGATGCTGCCATTGCCGCCAATGCTATGGAAGGCATGGTCGAACCACACGTAAATGGCATCGGAGGCGATATTTTTGCTATCGTTTGGGATGCTAAAACTCAGAAACTATATGGTTTAAATGGTTCGGGACGTTCACCGTATTCGTTGACTCTCGAAGAATTTAAGAAAAGAGGCTTAACGCATATTCCAGCAACAGGTCCTTTGCCAATCAGCGTGCCTGGTTGTGTAGATGGTTGGTTTGAGCTACACAAAAAG
>JALQYE010000109.1 GCA_023254245.1 Emticicia sp. | reverse complement strand
ATGACAAAATCAGTACATAGGCTTTACATCGGTTCAATGGCAGCAGTCATTGTGGGTGTTACTGCCTATTTATTTTATAGAGGCCTACCCTATTACAAAACATCAATTGAGGAGCGGTTTTATCATGCAGACCATAAAATGCTAAAGCCAAGTGGACCACTTGGACATGGCTTAGGGATTACGGGTACATTATTAATGATTATTGGTGTTTTTGGGTATCAAGCCAGAAAATACATGCGGTCACTTTCAAAACTGGGAGTCTTAAAGTATTGGCTTGAATTTCATATTTTCCTTTGCACGTTGGGGCCAATAATGGTTTTATTTCATACCTCTTTTAAGTTTGGCGGCTTGGTCTCTATTAGTTTTTGGAGTATGGTAGCCGTTGTTGCAAGCGGAGTGGTTGGAAGGTTTATTTATTTACAAATTCCGAGAACGATACAAGGTAGAGAATTGAGCCTTGGCGAAATCAGAGGTATGCAAACTGAGCTTACTGAAAAGATAGAAGTTGAATTGAGTAGTGAAAAACTGACCGAAATATTGACATTAACTAAAAGGTCGAGCAATAAAAAAAGTATAATTGCCCAGTACATTTTCGACTGGAAACTCAAAAAAAATATTAAAAGGCAGTTGAAGCAAGCAAATTTATCAAGCCAAAAACTCATTGGCGTGATGAATTTAGTAAGCAATGAATTAACCATGAATCGAAAAATTGAACGATTACAGGTTATGCAAAAATGGTTTAATTATTGGCACGTTATCCACCTGCCTTTTGCCATCATTATGTTGGTTATCATGCTTATTCATGTAGGAGTTACGATTGCTTTTGGATACAGATGGATATTCTAAAATGGAAATGATACTCGAAGAAATATTGATTTATGGCGGTGGGCTTTTGCTGTGTGTATTAGTGATGTTTCTCTATGTAAAAACAAAATCCAAAAAATCGGAAATTGTTGAACGAAAGATAGAGAAAGCCAAGGAGGATGGTGTCTATGAGCCTGTATCATTATATCCCTTCATTGACCCCAATAGTTGTATCGGTGGAGCTGCTTGTGTTTCGGCTTGCCCCGAAAAAGATATTATTGGAGTAGTCAATGGAAAAGGAGTATTAATAAACGCATCAAACTGCGTCGGGCATGGAGCGTGTTTTCATGCTTGCCCTGTTGAAGCTATTTCTCTAAAAATTGGAACAGAAAAAAGAGGGGTCGATTTACCACATGTAAATCAAAATTTTGAAACCAACATCAAGGGGATTTTTATTGCAGGCGAATTAGGCGGTATGGGTTTAATTAAAAACAGCGTCGAACAAGGCAAACAAGCAATTAATAATATCAATGAAATTATTGATAAAAATCACACTGCGAGCCACGATATCGTAATTATTGGTGCTGGACCAGCAGGAATTTCGGCTTCTTTACAAGCAAAAAAAATAGGCCTAAAATTTTTGACTTTAGAACAAGATTCGCTGGGAGGAACTGTCTTTAATTTTCCTCGTGCAAAAGTAGTAATGACATCTCCAATGGAATTACCTGGGCATGGAAAAGTAAAATTGTTTGAAACAAGTAAGACTGAATTACTTGATTTGTGGAGAACTGTGATTGCGGAAAATGAAATCAAAATCAATGAAAATACCAAGGTAAGCGAGATAAAAAAAGAGGGCAATAATTTTGTGGTTGTTTCAGAAAATGGGGAATACTTTTCAACAAATAAAGTACTTTTGGCCATTGGGAGACGTGGAAGTCCAAGAAAACTTAATGCCAAAGGAGAAGAACTGGAGAAAGTAGCTTATCGACTTTTAGAACCCGAATTAATTTCTAAGAAGCAAATATTAGTCGTTGGTGGTGGCGATTCTGCCATCGAGAATGCACTTTTACTCGCTCCCGAAAATAATGTCACGCTTTCGTATAGGAGCGAAAACTTTAATCGACTAAAACCCAAAAATTTAGAAAAAATTAAAGAGGCTATTGACCAAAATTTGATTAGAATGGAATTTAATTCGGTGGTGAGTACTATCACAGAACATGAAGTAGTGTTGACTAAAAACGAAGAAGAACTTCGATTTGAAAACGACTTGGTTTACATTTTTGCTGGTGGGGAATTGCCAACACAGTTTTTGAAAAAATCGGGCATAGAAATTACTCAACGTTTCGGTTATACCGTGAAATCCCACAATCATTGAGATTTGGTAAACAAAATATCGAATACCTTATTAAGCTCCGTTTTTCTACTAAATCAGATAGAAGAATGACGCTATTCAGTGTGCTTTCGGCTAAGTTTTGTGTGGTTATTTATTATACTTTGATTGTTTCAGGGTCGTTTGCTCAATTATCACCTGGGAAACTTTCAAAAGGGCATGCTAAATTAGAAGGCCTATCAAATTGTACGCAATGCCATACTATCGGTGATAAAGTTTCTAACCAAAAATGTTTGGCGTGCCATAAAGAATTAAATACTCAAGTTTCTAAAAACAAAGGCTTCCATGTTTCGGCTCAAGTAAAAGGGAAAGATTGTATAACGTGTCATAGCGAACATCACGGGTTAAACTTTGATGTTAATCGGTTTGATAAAAAAACATTTAATCATAATCTGACAGGCTACGAACTTAAAGGTGCACACAAAACAAAAGTAAAAGATTGTAACGATTGCCACAAAGCTGACAATATCACGAATCCCAGTTTAAAAAGTAAGCCAACAACTTTTTTGGGTTTGGATACAAAGTGTCTTTCGTGCCACGATGATTATCATCAAAAAACATTATCGAATGATTGTGCTTCTTGCCATGATTTCAATGAGTTCAAGAAAGCACCTTTGTTTAACCACGATAAATCGGAATTTGCATTAGTGGGAGCTCACAAAAAAGTAGATTGTGCTTCTTGCCACAAGGAAGAAATAAGAAATGGGAAAAAGTTTGTAAAATATGCAGGTCAGGCATTTTCAAACTGTACAAGTTGCCACAAAGATGTTCACAAAGGTGAATATGGTACTAATTGCAAGACCTGCCACAACGAAGAATCATTTACTAAAATAAGCCCATCAAAAAGTTTTAACCACTCAATAACAGGGTATGCTTTAGAGGGAAAACACCGAGATATTAATTGCAAAAAATGTCATGATAGCTCGGCTGGAACATTTAAAGAGTTTGCTCAGAAAAAAAATATTACGTGTCTTAGCTGTCATAAAGATATTCATGAAGGAAAGCTCGGTAATGATTGTAAATCATGCCACAATCAAAACTCTTTTTTACTCAAAAACAAATCTTATACAGGCAAATTTGACCACGATAAGACCGATTATCCACTTGAAGGAAAACACGAAGCTGTTGATTGTAGAATCTGTCATAAAAGTGATTTTACCGACCCAATTGCTCATAATAATTGTACGAACTGCCACAAAGATAAACATAACGGAGATTTTGAAACTAAGAAAGATAAATATCCCGACTGTGCGAGTTGTCATAAAGTAGAAGGCTTTACACCGTCATTCTTTACAATTGACCAACACAATAAAACCAAATTTAAACTCGAAGGAGCTCATGTAGCTCAACCTTGTTTTTCTTGTCACTTAGCCGAAAAAAAGTGGGTATTCAGTAAAATGGGAACCGAGTGTATCAGCTGCCACAAGGATATTCATGTAGGAATTATCGACTCCAAATATTATGGACAACAGTCATGTAGTGCTTGTCATAGTGCAGAAAATTGGAAATCGGTGGATTTTGACCATAAAACGACGAAATACACGTTGGTTGGCGGCCATTTAAAAGCTAAGTGCGGAGATTGCCACGTGGATAGAAAGGTAAATCCTATTAAACAAACTTTTAAAGCACTATCACAGGAATGTGCTTCTTGTCATAAGGATATTCATGGTGGGCAATTTACTAAAAATGGGATAACTGATTGTGCCAGATGTCATGGAATGACTACTTGGGATAGTAGCAGTTTCGACCATAACACAACAAATTATAAGTTAGACGGTAAACATAAGGCGGTTTCGTGCGATAAATGCCATAAAGAAACCTTGAGTGATAATAAAAACATTAAATCATTTAAGATAGCAAAATACCAATGTATAGATTGTCATTTACATTAATATTTTTTGTTTTGCTTACCTGTACGCTCCATGCACAATCGCCACATGGAAAGGGTTTTGCTATGGATTGTGCGAAATGCCATGATTCGAAAAGTTGGAAATTTAGTACCAAAAACACTAAATTTAACCATAATGAAACGAGTTTTAAACTTACAGGCCAACACAAAGAGGCAACATGTAAAGCTTGCCACACCACTTTGAAGTTTAAGAATACCCCTTCAAATTGTGTATCTTGCCATGCTGATATGCATAACCAAACCGTAGGAAACGACTGTGCCAGATGCCATACTTCTAACTCATGGATTGTAGAAAATATTACAAGTATGCACGAGCAAACCTCTTTTCCATTGACAGGTGTTCATGCAACAGTTGATTGTAATAAATGTCATCAGAACGAAACTAATTTGAGATTTAAGCCAATTGGCTTAAACTGTGTCGATTGTCATAATAAAGATTTTAAAGCTTCAATTAATCCAAGCCACGTTAAATTAAAACTATCAAGCGATTGTGCTTCGTGTCATACACAGACGCCTGATTGGTCACCAGCCGCATTTCCTGACCATAATTCATTTTATCCACTTACAGGAGCTCACGTTGCTATTGCCAAAGATTGTGAAAAGTGTCATATTGGAGGAAACTATACTAATACCCCCTCTGAATGCGTAGTGTGTCATAAATTAGATTTTAACAAAACGCTTAATCCGAATCATGCTAAGATAGGACTCTCAACCGATTGTGCATCTTGTCACTCCACGACTCCCGGTTGGAAACCCGCATCATTTCCTGTTCATAATGACTATTACCCATTAACAGGAGCTCATACCACCATTGCTAAGAATTGTGCTGAATGTCACAAAGGAGATTATAATAATACACCAAATGACTGTAATTCCTGTCATTCGACTGATTTTAAAAAGACACTTAATCCTAATCACCAGAAGTTAGGTTTTTCAACCGACTGTGCATCGTGTCATACGACAAGCCCTAATTGGTCGCCAGCCACTTTTGCTGCTCATAATAATTTTTATCCGCTAACTGGAGCTCATGCTACTACCAAATGCAATGAATGTCATAAAGGTGGAAATTTTGAAAAAACACCAAATGATTGTAATTCTTGTCATAACACTGATTATAAAGCAACCACAGCACCTAACCACGTTACTTTCAAATTCTCGACCGATTGTGTTTCTTGTCACACCACTAACCCCAATTGGTCACCAGCTACATTTGCAGCACATAATGATTTTTATCCATTGACTGGGGCTCATGCAAAACTTGCGTGTAGCGAATGCCATAAAGCAGGAAACTATACAAATACCCCAAAAGACTGTAACTCATGTCACAAAACAGCCTTTAATGCTGCAAAAAGCCCTAATCATACTGCTTTAGGTCTCTCAACTGATTGTGCTTCGTGTCATACGACCAATCCAGGTTGGCGACCATCCACCTTTAATCATAATAGCTTCTATCCACTAACTGGAGCTCACAATACGATTGCCAATGATTGTGCGAAGTGTCATAAGAGCGGAAATATAAAAAATACACCGACGGATTGTAATTCATGTCATAATACAGTCTTTAATGCTGCAAAAAGCCCTAATCATGCCGCATTAGGGTTGTCAACTGACTGTGCATCGTGTCATACGACGAGTCCAGGTTGGCGGCCATCTACGTTTAACCATGCTAACTATTATCCACTAACTGGAGCTCACAATACGATTGCCAATGATTGTGCGAAGTGTCACAAGAGTGGAAATATAAAAAATACGCCGACAGATTGTAATTCGTGTCATAATGCTTCATATCAGGCTGCAAAAAATCCAGACCATTCAGCTATCGGGTTATCGACTGATTGTGCATCATGCCATACGACGAATCCAGGTTGGCGACCATCCACCTTTAATCATAATAGCTTCTATCCGCTTACGGGAGCTCATGCGGCCATTGCATCGAATTGTAATCAATGTCACACAGGAAGTAACTCTAAAAAACCACCAACGGATTGTAATGCGTGTCATAATCCTGCTTTCAATGGTGCAAAAAATCCAAACCATGCCGTATTAGGTTTATCGACTGATTGTGCATCATGTCATACGACGAATCCAGGTTGGCGACCAACTTCATTTAATCATAATAATTATTACCCTTTAACAGGGGCTCATGCCGCTATTGCCTCAAACTGTACACAGTGCCATAGCAGTAATGTTGCTAATACGCCGAAAGATTGTATTGGTTGCCATACTAACGCCTATAATTCGGCACAAAACCCAAATCATGCTACGGCAGGTTTTTCAAAAGATTGTGCATCTTGTCACACGACCAACCCGAATTGGCGACCATCCACTTTTAATCATAATAATTTTTACCCGCTTACGGGAGCTCATGCCAATATTGCATCGAATTGTACGGCTTGTCACGCAGGAGGACGATTTAAGAATACCCCCACCGATTGTAATGCTTGTCATAGTGGAGCATATAATGGTGCGAGCAACCCGAATCATGCAGCATCTGGTTTCTCAAGAGATTGTGCTTCGTGTCATACGACTAACCCAGGTTGGCGACCATCCACCTTTAATCATAATAATTTCTACCCGCTCACGGGAGCTCACGCCAATATTGCCTCAAACTGTGCGGCGTGCCACGCAGGAGGAAGATTTAGTAATACACCTACTGATTGTAATTCATGTCATAGTGGAGCCTATAATGGAGCAAATAATCCGAATCATAGTGCCATTCGACTTTCGAGAGATTGTGCTTCATGCCATACCACCAACCCGAGTTGGCGACCAACTACCTTTAATCATAACAACCACTTTGCCTTAGTTGGGGCTCACGCTCGAATTGCTTCAAACTGTACAGCTTGCCATTCTGGTGGAAACTATAATCACGGTTCTTGCTATTCTTGCCATTCAGGAGATTATAACAGAGCCAGTCCAAATCACGCAGCCTCTGGTTTCCCGACAGATTGTACAAATTGTCATAGTCAAAACTCATGGAAGCCCGCAACATGGAACCATGACGCACAATACTTCCCTATTTACAGTGGAGCTCATAGAGGTAAATGGAATAATTGCAACGAGTGTCATACCGCTTCAGGAAATTATAGTGTATTTAACTGTCTTAACTGCCATAAAAAAGGAGAAACTGATAACGACCACAAAAAAGTAAAAGGATACAATTACGATAGTAATTCTTGTTATGCGTGTCACCCAAGAGGCAAAAGTTAATTCTATGAATAAGATAGTCGTGTATATAGTTTTTACTCTCATCATTCCTTTGGCTATTCATGCACAAGATAGCAGACAATTGAATGTTGGTGCGGTTTCTTACATAACGCCAAGAAGTGTTTATGTAAGATTTGAAGATGCAACCGATATGGTCGTATCTGATACGCTGATGGTTTTAATTGATAATCAATGGAAAAAGGCTTTGATTGTGGAAATGGTTTCTTCAAAGTCTTGTATAACGAAGGCATTTATTACCGATAATATTATGGTTGGTTTTAAAGTGGCTTATCAAAAACGACAACCCAAAGAAGATGTAAATAAAATATCCAAACCGAGTATCACTTTAGAAAAGCAGACCAATCAACCTATTGTAGCTGTCTCAAGGAAAGATTCTCTCCAAGTAGCAAAAACTACTACTATTGATAAACCAAAAGAAAGAAAACAAACCTTTGACGGTCGAATTTCGGTTTCTTCAAATGGAAGTATGGACGAACGGGAAAAAGCCTTCAACCGAGTTAGAACTTCAATGAGTTTTGACCTTAATCATATCAATAACAGCAAGTTTTCATTACAAAACTACATTACATATAGACACCGTTTGGGGGTATCTGCTGAGCAAGCTCCGAGTACATTTAAGGATGATTTTAAGGTTTATACATTATCGTTGAATTATGAACCGAATGACAAGACAACCGTATCTTTGGGTAGAAGAATCAATGACCGAACCTCAAATATGGGAGCGATTGATGGTCTACAAATTGACCACAAGTATAAAAAAATAGTCTTTGGGGGCTTTAGTGGTTTTAGACCTGACTATCTGGATTATAGTTTTAATGCTTCACTATTACAAATAGGCGGTTTTATTGCTCACGAAATTGAGACTTCTAAAGGGCAAATACAAACAAGTTTAGCGTTTGCTGAACAACAAAATCATGGAAAAACGGATAGAAGATTTCTTTATTTTCAACATTCTAATGCCATTCTAAAAAAATTAAGTTTATTCTATTCTTTAGAATTAGATTTATTTCAGAATATAAATGATATAAAAACAAACCATATAAACTTGACCAGCACCTATATCTCTTTGAGATATAAACCCTTTAAAAAGCTATCTATGACTTCATCGTATGATAATCGGAGAAATATTATCTATTATGAGTCGTACAGGACCTATATAGACCAACTGATAAATCAGGAAACACGACAAGGGATTAGGCTCAATGCCAATTATAACCTTTCTAAGTATATCAACTTGAATGCTTCAGGTTTTTATCGATACCAAGAAAGTAGGCCTAAACCAACCAAAAATTATGTTGTCAGTCTTACAATTTCTCAAGTTATGGGTATAGGTTCTTCGTTGAATTTCACTATTAATACCATGAATACTTACTATTTTGATGGAAGTATCTACGGTGCGAGGCTAACGAAGGATTTATTCAAGAGTAAAGTGTCGGCTGAATTAAATTATCGAAAAGTTGATTATAGATTCTTTAATACCGAACAACCAAGGATGCAACAGAATATAGTTGGAGGGGCAGCAAATTTTTATGGCAAAAATAGAACCTCAATTATGTTGAGTTATGAAGGTACTTTTGAACCCAATAAAGTATATAACCGATACTATATTACCGTATTACAAAGAATAAAAAGCAAATAATCATCGTCAATATATAACATAAACGTTCTATCATGAAATCAATCAATATTAGTTTTTTAATAGTTGTTTTATTTGCCGTTGCCTGTAAATCAAAACCAAAAGTTATTGTTGAAGACAAGCCCGAAGTTCAGAATTCAACAAATAAGGCAGTAGTAGCAAATACAAACGAAAATACAACAGGAGGTTCGCCGAGCGATATGCACCAAGTTACGGCAGTTGAAATTCTGCAAGCAGAAAGATACACCTATATAAAAGTAGAGGAAAATGCTGAGACATTTTGGATTGCAACTGTCAAATTTGAGGCTAAAAAAGGGAATAAATATTTTTACAGAGGTGGTTTATTGAAAACTAATTTTGAAAGTCAGGAGCATAATCGAGTTTTTGATAAGATTTTCTTAGTATCAAGCATTATAGATGCCGATGCTCACCCAGGTGGCGAAGAAACACATACTGGTACTTCTGAAGTAGCACCGAATACGACTGAGATGAAACAAGTTTCGGGTGCCATAAAAGTGAATGAACTTATTACTAATCGAGAGAAATACAACGGTAAATCAGTTGTTGTTTCCGGTAAATGTGTAAAGGCAAACTATGGAATTATGGGCAAAAATTGGTATCATATTCAAGATGGAACTAAAAAAGCTGGAAAAAACAGTGATATAACAATAACATCTGATGAGAATATTCCATTAGGGGCTAATGTGGCTTTTGTTGGTAAGGTAATTTTAAATAAAGACTTCGGTGCGGGATATAAATATGAGATACTTTTAGAAGAGGGAAAATTGAAATAAGTTCAAGTATATTTCTAAATTATTAAATTTTGAAAGTAAGTATCTGTAAAGAATTAATCAACAATATTTTGAAAAGTTGATTTTCAAGTTTATTCCAACTTGATTTAAACAATTAATGGTTGCATATTTAAGTGTATCGAAGGAAGCATAATCATTTGGTTTTAACCAACGAGCTTTGAGTTCCTTCCACAATCTTTCAATAATATTTAAGTGTGGTGAGTAAGGCGGTAAATAAACGATAAATAGCCCTCTTTTTTGCCAATATTTCAATCGTTCTTTAACTTTCTGAGCAAGATGAATACGTGCATTGTCTAAAACGATGACTGTTTGTTTCGAGATTTTAAATGAAAACTCTTCAAAAAAATCTACGATAAAGTCAGCATTAATACTGTCTATTGTAGTTTTTGAAAATAAGGTATTGTCTCTTGATAAAATACCAAAACAGTTAATTTGTTGACCATGATTGGCACTTATAGCTAAGTTTTCGCCCTTTATTTGCCAGCCGTAAGGTACATAAGCCAATTCACTTATACCTGTTTCGTCACCATAGAATAACCGCGGCGGCGGACCGCTCAATATGGCCCAATTCACTTTGGTGTTCTAAAAGAGATAATTGCTCTTTCTTGATTGCTAATAATTCTGAATCTGGTTTCCCTTTGGTTCTAAGCCTTATTCGTTTATATCTCCAGCCATGGCTTTTAAAAAATTCTTTAATGTCTTGATATTGAATGATTTATTTAACTCTTTTTCTAAGATAACTTTGGCATTATCTAACTTTTGACGTTCAGTTTTAACCACTTTTTGAATTATCTCTGAATCTGTTTCAGTATCAAAAATTGGTTTTCGTCCTTGCCCTTCTATATTACGAAGTGAGTTGATACCGAGAGTAGAATATTCAGTTTTATAGCGTTTTATCCATTTATTTACTTGATTCTCACTTTTGATACCTATTATTTCACAAATATCTGATGTCTTGCGATTAGATGATTTTAATAAAATAATATGGCATCGTTGACGTAAAACATGATTATTGCTTTGCTTATAATAATGTTCAAGTTCGGTTCTTTGCTCAGATGTTAAATTTATATGTAAGACTCGCCCCATTGATTTCTTTTTGGCGAAAGTTACAAAATAATATTAATTAATTTATTCTTGATACTTAAACTCAATAAACTACGATTATCTTTAGTATTGGATTGTCCAAAGATATTTTTTTCAACTTCATCCATGCCAAATTTTCTATAACGCCAATCAAATCCAATAAATGGCATAAACCACTGCATTTTACCGATGTATCGCCCAATGTGCGTTTCGGTTTCGTACCCGTGCATACCATTATAACCCAATCGCCATTCAGTACCTATACTCCATCTTGTGTTTTGAATCATTAACATTCCATCATTTCCATTGGTAGCAAAGTCATTTTCAGCCATCAAATGAAATTGACGGTCTTCGGCATATAGTCTTCTTTGTGCTAATTTTGGATTTGGAATAAGTGGATTCGTAGCTTGGTTCTCATAAGTAAAAACTCGACCCATTCCGCTCATCATGTGGTAAAGAATATGACAATGAAAATACCAATCGCCTTCAACATTTGCATTAAATTCAAGTGTATCGGTTTCCATTGGCATAATATCAATTACATTTTTGAGCGGAGCATAATCACCTTAACCATTAAGAACTCTAAAGTCATGACCATGTAAGTGCATAGGGTGTCGCATCATTGAGCCATTGTAAAGAATCAATTTTACATTCTCCCCTTTTTTTATCAATATTTTATCGGTTTCCGAAACTACCTTATTATCTAAACTCCAAACGTAGCGATTCATATTACCACTCAATTCAAATTTTAATGTTTTTGTAGTGGTAACTGGCAGAGTTGTTTTTGTGGGAGATTTTAACATGGCATAATTGAGTGTAACGATATTACCTAATTGCTGATGAGATTCATGGCTCATGCCTTCCATTTTCATCGTTTTTTCATCACTACCCGTAATTTCAGGATACATGACGGCGTTCATATCCATTTGATTGAGGCTCATCGACATACCCATATCATCCATGCTTCCATCCAAATTCATCATATCGTTCATCATCTTCATACCCTCGAAGTATTTCAATTTTGGTATTGGATGGGCTTTCATTTTAATCCCTTCACCCAACCACAAAGAAGTAGATTTTGTACGTTCTTCGGCTGTTGCTAAAAACTCATAACTCATGCCATTTTCTGGGATAGTTACCACAATGTCGTAGGTTTCGGAAACCACAATAATCAACCTATCTACTTCTGAGATTGTCTAATTTTTCCGCACACAAAACTCTCTTAATTTTGTGTACAAATGGAAAAGACCAGTATAAACAAAAAGCGTCGTAAATACGATGAAAGTTTCAAGATGGAACTTTTAAAAATGGTTAAGTCTGGGCGAAGTGTAGCCGAAGTTTCACGTACAATGGGTATAGGGTAAAATATATTTTACAAATGAAAATCTGAAGATAAATCACAAGAAACACCAGTATAAGCCCTTGTTAACATCGAAATAGAGCAACTTCGTAAACAAATTCGGTAGAGGGACCTAACAAAAATTTGCAACAATATAAGAGGCAGTCCTTTTTCAGACAGCCTCTTTATGATTTGAAAAATCTTTTATTTTGAAGATAAATCTGGTTGATAAGTCAAATACACAGTTTCATTTTCTACAATATAGTTTCGCATGATGGCTATGTCTCTTTCAAAAGCCCCCTTTCCGTAAAGTTCATCGTAGGCATTTTTTAATTTTGAGGGTTCGTCTAATTCTTTCCATCCATTTGGGAAGCGTCTAATAAACATCAATCGGTTGATTCCTGAGCTTGTGTAAGTGGCAATCTTTAATCCTGCCTTATCCCAAGCTTTTGGTAATCTCTTTATTACATCATAAAAATCTTCCCCTGGTGCATATTTAAGGGTAAGTAAACTGGTTCTAAGTTTAGCGGAACGCTCCTCCATCGTTGAATTGCTATACTCAGGTTGGTAAGTTATAATCTCTCCACCCGTTACTTCATCGATGAAAGGTGAAACTTTCAAGTAAAAATCATTAGAAGCTTCGGTATTGGGAGGCACACTTGCTAATTCATCGCGTTGTGCCCAAGAGAGGCCGTTGTTAAATACTGCCATTACCTCGTTGTGGTGGCTGCCACCCACTACATTAAATACTGACCAGGCAGAGGGAGAACCTGCTTTACGGTACTTTTCTACGTGAGTTTTTAGGGCCGCATTAAAAGCGGTACGCTGTCCTGGTTTTATTTTATAGTAAATGTGATTACTTGTTTTAGCTTGACTAAATGCAGTTAAAGCACACAACAGTAAGAGACAGAATAATTGAAGTTTTTTCATGTTAATGTTAGTTTTGAATTGTAAATTGTTTTTGACACATTGAGAAAAAGATATGATACTGAAATGATATTACAGTCAATTACCAGAAAAGTAGCAATGCTATTTTGTGGCTTTAGAAGTGGCAGGTGATGACAATTATTATCGACAATATATCCTTATAAATCAAATATTAAACCTTACTATTGAATTAGGCATTTCATACTAATAGATTACTATCTTTCATACTACTAAGGGACTCTGTAGCACATCGTTCATTTTACCATTCGCCGAAATTTTTAGTCGTTTCATCGTTTTTTTCAGAAAAAAAACTTACTTAATTATTACAGTGTCCTACAGAAAATTATTTTTGAATACGTCAAAATTGTTTTGTTGAAAATATGCCTAAAATTAATGGGTGCTGATGCCATTTGCTTGATATTAGCAGTGCTTATTTACTAATGAATAATCACTTGTTAACCAATTGTAAAGTATCCATTTTATCATATCTTCCTGCGAATAGTGAGAAATCATTGCCAAATATTTTTTGGCGAAACAACCCAAAATATTATAGGATTTTTTTGGTTATGTGATTGCCTTAGAAAGGAATTACAATTAACCAAAAATGTATTTTAAGACACCTTACGATACCTAATTTATTATACAGAATTGCTTAAAAATTTGTAGCTTATTTTAAAAGTATTACTATCAATTATTTTGGTCAAAATTATATTCTTTTAACCCATTAAAAACTATAGATTTACTTATTGTTGTCCAAAAAAAATTTTTTTTTGTCTATTTTTTGCAGCATTACTATTTAACCATGATTAACTTATGTATGACTTAGTTCCTTATTTATCATTTTTAACAAGTGGCATTGGTTTGTTTTTTATCGTTTTTCTATTAATCAGATTTGGACACTTTCCTATCATATACTGGTTAGTATCTATAATTTTTTGTCTTATTGTTTTAGAATTTTATATTTATACACTCACTTCCAAGCATATTTATAAGATGCTATTTATGTACAGGTCAACTTTTGTTTTTCGAGCATTTCTGCCGATTTCATTGTTTTTCTATGTACTAAAAATGGTAAATCCGAAAAAGAAACTTAAACCTGTTTATTGGCTTAATTTTCTCATTCCTTGTCTGGTTTTCATAGGTATTTTACCAGACTTACTATTACCAGATAGTGAAAAAATAGCTATTTTAGATAATTATTACAAGGAAAACGGCTATCTACTAAATAGGCATGTCGGCTTTTTCCCTCCAGCAGTATTACAACCTTTATCTATTTCGGTAGGTGTTTTATACTGTTGTATTTCTTTAATGGTATTTTTTCGAGCGAAAAATAAATTTGGAGAAGCTTATGCGTATGTCAACAAGCATAATTTGCTTTGGCTAAATTTATTGTGTTTGGCATTATTGATTTATTT
>JALQYE010000108.1 GCA_023254245.1 Emticicia sp. | reverse complement strand
ATACTTTTTCACTTACGAAAGATGCCGATGTCAGTGAAGTAAATCGCAGTCAGCTTATTATTTTTGCTCATCCAATCAAGAACATTCATTTATACTCGGGGAATCTTGAAGGGAGCGTTATGCTCGTTGAACAATTTGTAAAACCCTTAACTATCAACCATTTATCTCTCAGACAAAAAGCCGATAGTTGCGATAAACCAGCTGTTATTGGAGCTTCGGAATGGCGTAAAGGCCTGGCTCCACCCAAAGAAGCTCCTTCAAAAACCACGGTTAAGCACATCATTGTGCATCATTCAGCAGGCTCAAATACTACCACAAATTTTCTGGAAGCCGTACGGAATATCTATACTTTTCATACAACTCCCCCACCCAATGGTAACGGTTGGAATGATGTAGGCTATAATTTCTTGATTGCCCAAGATGGAACCATTTTTCAAGGACGTGACGGACAGGGAATTATGGACGGTGATAATGTTTTGGGAGCTCATTTCTGTGGAAAAAACAGCGGAACGATGGGGATTTGCTTGCTCGGAAATTATAATGAAGTACAGCCAACCAATGCAGCCATTAAATCGCTCATTAATTTGGCGGGTTGGAAATTGGGGAAAGAAAAATTGCCCGTTATTGGGCAATTTCAGCATACAGATGAGCTGCTCAATATCGTTTCGGGGCATCGTGATGGTTGTGCTACCGAATGCCCAGGCGATAATCTTTATGCAAAATTGGCCGAGCTTCGCCAGAAAATAGCCTTAGTATGTACTTACACCAACGCTTTTATTACGGCCATTGAAGCACCACAAACGCAATCTTTCAAAGTGTATCCTCAGCCAAGTTCAGAGTTCTTGATGGTTGATGTACTAAGCGATTTTTCGGAGAAAAATTCGCCCCAAGTAATTGATTTACAAGGCAAAAGAATCTCATGCGATTTTGTTCGTACCACCGAAAACCATTGGAAGGTTAACATCAAGTATTTACCTGAAGGTACCTATTTCTTGAGATTGGGGTCAGAACAAAAAAGTATAAAGTTTATAAAACAGTAGCTTATTCATAAACTTTTTCGCCTTTGTTGCACCAAACGCCCCATTTCCAGTTATAACCATGAATTTTATTGGTGAGTTTGCCTGCCATGTCGTAGACTGGGTTTCCTTGATTCACCCACTCGAAGATACTTCCGTAAAAATTATGGACGTTCTTGTAGCCTGCTTGCATGAGTTTTTCGCCAATTTTGCCACTTCTTACCCCAATTGAGCAGTAAACCACAATATTGGCATCTTTCGGAATAGCTGCTACGTTTTTTAAATCGAATGTATCAAAGCCCACCCAACGAGCATCTTTTAGGTGGCTCACTTCATATTCTCGTTTTTCACGAGTATCGAGCAGCACTACGTTTTTCATTTTCTTAATATCTTCACAACCAACGGTCGGAACTGATTTTGTGACCATTACATTCAAAAGGCTGTCAAAAGCTTTACTTTTTATTTGTGCGTTGGTTGTTTTTGATAAAAACATAAGAAAAATCAAGAAAAGGAATCGGTTCATTCGTATAAATCTTTTGATAGACAACAGTCTTTGGTCACAAAAAAATCCTAAAAACTCATTAAAAAATAAAATATTCATGCTTTTTTTCTACTTTCGCAATCGTTAAACTTCTAAACACTCTTACCCAAATCAATGAAATTTGTAAAATTTATCATAAGTCTCTTAGCGGCGGCTGGTTTGACTTATGTGCTGAACCGTCCGCTCGGAGCAGTTCCTGCTCTCGGACGACTCTTTAGTCCATTTGAAGGCTTTTGGCAAAATGGCGAATCAAAGCTCGACCTCCCTCCAACCGACCTCCAACTCGAAGGCGTACAAAACGAAGTAAATGTAGTATTCGACGACAACCGAGTACCGCACGTTTTTGCCAAAAACGACCACGATGTTTATTTTACACAAGGTTATCTAATGGCTCGTGACCGCCTCTGGCAAATGGAGTTTTATACACTGGCTGCCTCTGGCCGATTGGCCGAAGTAGTGGGCGAGCGTGCCTTAGAACTCGACCGTTATAGCCGCCGAATGGGCATGGCCGATGCCGCAAAAAAAGTCTACGAAAACGGCAAAACCAACAAAATTTTTGATGAAGTGCTTAATGCTTACTCGGCGGGTGTGAATACCTACATTAAGCAATTACGCTACAAAAATCTTCCTGTCGAATACAAAATCATTGGTTATCAACCCGAAGAGTGGTCGCCGTACAAAACTATTCTGATGATGATGAATATGCGTAATGTGCTAAACGGTGGCAGCGATGATTTCCGCATGTCGAATGCTCTTTCAAAATACGGCATGGAAGTAATGAAAGATTTATTCCCGAATTATCCGAGCAATGAATCACCGATTATACCTGTGGGTACAAAGTGGAATTTCACACCTGTGCCAGTGCCTGCTCCACCTGCACAGATTTCGGCTCCAATGAGCGTTTCTGAGAGTGTAGCCTTTGATATTCCGCAGCATTCGCCCGAAATCGGTAGTAATAACTGGGCAGTGGGTGGCGAAAAATCGGCTACGGGCTTGCCTATTTTGGCCAACGACCCACATTTACAGCTTACCTTACCTTCTATTTGGTATCAGATGCAGCTTTGCACCCCAACCATGAATGTGTATGGTGCGTGTTTGCCAGGCGCACCAGGTGTGGTAATTGGTTTTAATAAAGATGTAGCATGGGGCGTAACCAACGTTGGCTCTGATGTCATGGATTTTTACCAAATCAAGTTTAAAGATAATACGAAAAAAGAATACTGGTACAACGGTGCTTGGAAACCAACTACGATGCGAATCGAAGAGTTTGTGGTCAAAGGTCGCCCCGAAGCGTTGAAAGATACCGTTTACAGCACACACCACGGTCCGATTGTTTACAATGCAGCTTCGGATAAAAACTTTAATCAGAATGTGCCCGTCGGACACGCCATGCGTTGGGTAGCTCACGAAAAAGAAGGCACTGATTTGATGGCCTTTTATTACCTAAATCGTGCAAAAAACTACGATGATTACCGCAAAGCCCTCACTTATTATGTTGCTCCTGCTCAAAACTTTGTGTTTGCGAGTAACCAAAACGATATTTCGATTACGCCAAACGGCAAATTGCCTTTGAAGTGGAAAGAACAAGGTAAGTTTATTATGGACGGCTCGAATCCTGCTCACGATTGGCAAGGTTGGATTCCCGTAGAACAAAATCCAACTGTGAAAAACCCTCCAAGAGGTTTTGTGAGTTCGGCCAATCAATTTTCGGCCGACCCGACATATCCGTATTATTTAGGTTGGAGATTTGCTCCGAGCGAGCGAGCGATTAGAATCAACGAACGCCTTGAAAAAATGCAAAAAGCCACTGTTGATAGTCTAAGAATGCTTCAAAATGATAATTTTAATGTAGAAGCTCGTCGAATTTTACCAGTTTTGATGAAGATTTTGAATGCTGATTCGTCAGAAACTAAAAATCCTGCGTATCAGACTTTAGCAAAATGGAATATGAAAAACGATGCCAACGAAGTGGGTGCCACTATCTTTGAGCGTTGGGTAAAAGAGCTTCGCTATACGGTTTTTGAAGATGAATTTCCGATGACAAATCTTAAAACTCCAATGGTTTATCCTTCACGTAATAGAATGTGGGATATGGTTGTAAAAGAGCCAACTGCCAAGTGGTTTGATAATGTTTCGACCAAAAACAAACAAGAAACGCTTCAAGATGTGGTAAAACAAAGTTTCAAAGCAAGTATTGATTCGCTGACGATGAAACTGGGACCGATGAACGCCGAAACGTGGGCATGGAATAAAGTAAAGAGTACGGATATTAATCACTTAGGACGCTTACCAGGTTTTGGCCGCCAAGACATTCCGAATGGTGGTGGTGCAGGGATTGTGAATGCAACGACCGAGCTCAACGGGCCTTCTTGGAGAATGGTTGTTCAACTCGACAAAGGCTGGCCAAAAGCCTACGGCCTTTACCCAGGTGGACAGTCGGGAAATCCAGCGAGTCCATTCTACGATAATATGATTGATAAATGGGCAAAAGGTGAACTAAACGAGCTACTTTTCATGAAATCAAAAGACGAAAAAAGTAGCCGAATTTCGGGAACAGTTAAAATAAGCAAAAAATAGTTCTGCATTTTGAGTTCTGAGTTCTAAGTGAATTTTCTCGCTATTTGAATTCAGAACTCAGAACTCAGCACTTTAAACCGAGCGTCGGTCGCTCAGAACTCTAATGAATTACATTATCATACTAATCGTCAGTGCAGTTGCACAATATTTTTTACCGTGGTGGGTAATAGCCCCTATTGCCTTTGCCATTGGTGCTTGGAAATCCGAAACGGCTCTTGGAGCATACGCTGCCGCCGCTGGAGCTATCGCTACACTTTGGGTGGGTTATGCTACATTTTTAAATTCGGCTAACGAAGGAATTATGGTAGAGAAAATCGGTGGTTTATTCTCTGAAAACATCAAATTTCTGAAAAATTTACCCGTTACTCCTACCTTTTTTACGATTATGACCATTATTGGCTCGCAGGTAGCAGGCCTTTCGGCTACTGCTGGTTATCATTTTAGGCAGCTCTTCAAATAAAACTCTTGAAAATCCCTCCGAATCGGGGGGATTTTTTTATATTTGCGAACTATTTTTATTCAAAAACCATTAAAAAAACAACGTTATTAGCTTTTAGAGTCGAAGATTTGATTGTCATTTTACTCCTTAGCTTATTTACTAATTTAATTTCTCATGAAAAACTTTTCTATTGTAGCTCTTTTACTTTCAGTAATTATCTGGGGTTGTGACAAATCTGCTTCTACGGCAACATCGGGAGGCAAACAAGTGGCGGGTCGTATCGTATATGTAAATACCGATACCCTTTTAAATCAATACGATTATTACAAAGACATCGTAAAATCTTCTGAAAATAAGCGTTTCCGTTTGGAGACAGACATTTCAAACAAAGCAAGAAATTTCCAAAATAAAGTAGCTTTCTTCCAACAAAAAGTACAACAAGGTGGCATGACACAAGAGCAAGGACAAACTGCTCAGGCTCAATTACAACAAGAAGAGCAATCAATCATGGCGTATCGTGATAAAGCTGCTCAAGATTTAGCGAAAGAAGATGCAAAGAAAACTGAAGATGTATTGAACAACATTCAAGCATTCTTGAAAGAATTCAATGCTGGTGATAAATATGACATGGTAATCGGCTACTCGAAAGGTGGTGGTGTGTTATATGCCAAAGAAGACTTAGACATCACAAAAGCTGTTTTGGAAGGCTTAAACAAAAAATACGCAGAAGACAAAAAATCAGGCAAAATTACAGCTGATACTACGACTGCCAAAAAATAATTATTAATGCTTAATGATTCATGATTGATGTTTAATGATTGACGCAATAAATTTGCATTATCACTTAAACATTAATCATTGACAATTATAATATGGCTTTAGACCAAACACCCTATTTTGATTACGACGACGACGAGAAAGAATCGGAAGGCAAAGAAATGGGTTTTCTTGACCATCTCGAAGAACTTCGTTGGCATCTAATTCGTGCAGCTATTTCGATAGTTTTCTTCATGGTTTTTGCATTTGTTTTTATTGAAGAAATCTACAATAAGGTCATTTTAGGACCCGCCAAAACCGATTTTTGGACTTACCGAATGATGTGTAAGTTGGGCAATTTGGTTGGAGCACCAGGGTTATGCGTAGATAAACTCAACTTTGAATTGATGAGCCGTGAGGTTTCGGGGCAATTTGTAATGGCTCTTACGTCGGCGGCTATCATTGGTTTAGTTTTTGCGTTTCCTTACGTATTCTGGGAAATATGGCGATTCGTGAAACCAGGTTTGAAACCTTCGGAAAGTAAATCGGCACGTGGAGCAGTTTTTTATGTAACATTCTTGTTTTTTTCGGGAGTTTCGTTCGGTTATTTTATTGTTTCGCCACTGGCTATCAACTTCTTAGTTAATTTTCAGATTGACCCAAGTATCAAAAACCAGTTTGATATTGGTTCGTATATCTCAATTTTGGCAACCCTTACATTGGCCTGCGGTGTGGCCTTTCAGCTTCCAGTAGCCATTTTTGTGCTTACAAAAATCGGTGTAATCGGACCAGAATTTATGCGTACGTACCGCAAACACGCAGTGGTGGTTATCTTGATTGTGGCGGCTATTATCACGCCATCGCCTGACGTAACGAGTCAGATTTTGGTAGCATTCCCGCTCTATATTCTTTACGAGGTAAGTATTATTATTTCGGCAAGAGAGGAAAAACGAAAATTGGCTGAGGAAAAAGCAGCAGGAATTAAAGATTAATTTCTTTGAAGACTATAAAATAAAAAAGCGTAGAATTTTAGAAATTCTACGCTTTTTTATTTTTAAAACTTCGTACTTAGCTTTTGACAGGTTGAAAACCTGTCCTACAACTACCCTTCAAACCCCACCTTCACGTGTGAGCCATCGCAGTAAGGTTTATTATTTGATGCTCCACAACGGCATAATGCTGTTGTTTTAAATTTTTTAGTCAGGTTTCCTTCAGCATCTTTGATTGAGATATTTCCATAAACCAACAAAGGTCCATTTTGAAGTGGCTCAACTATAGTTTCAACCTCCAAATCTTGTGGCTCTTCGGTGTGTTTGATATACGATAATGCACCCGATGGACATTCATCAATTTGCTTCATAATCGCCTCACTTTCAGCACCTTCTAAGTTTATCCACGGGCGTTTTTGTGGGTTAAAAACTTTTGATAACCCTCTGAAACAAATAGCCGAGTGAATACAGATATGTGGCTGCCAAACAACCGTAATATCATCGTTTTTATAATGCTTCGTTATTTTCTTTTGCTCTTCCATGATTGATTGGTTAATAACCAAAGTTGGGAAAAATTATGTCGATTTCAAAAAAGAATCTCTACATAATTTTAATGTGATTACGACAAAAATATCATTTATTAATGATTAATTTGTACCCTTATTGTATTTCAGTTCTCAATGACTTTCAAGTGTATCATCAAATATATCACTTACTTGTGTTTTCCTTTGTTGAGTTTTGCCCAACGAAACATCGAAGGAAGAGTGATTAGTGGAGAAGACCGCAAACCACTTTCGTTTGCCAACGTATTTATCAGCAATTCAACCAAAGGCCAACAAGCCGACGATAAAGGCCGATTTAAACTAACCAACGTACCTGCGGGTGTGCTTGACTTGGTAGTGAGTTTTATTGGCTACGAGACTATTTCTATCAAAATAAAGGCCGATACTCTCCGAAAACCACTCCTAATTATGCTTTCGCCCGATGCCATTGCTCTGCAAGGCGTAACCGTGAAAAGACTAAAAAATGGTTTTGAGCGATATTATCCACTTTTTAAAGAGCATTTTTTGGGTAAAACGGCTTTTTCGGAATCTTGTATCTTGAAAAATCCAAAAGCACTTTGGTTTTCATTAAGCGATGATGAATCGGAATTGACTATCAATGCCGACGAACCTTTAGAGATAGAAAATAGAGCGTTAGGATATACGATAAAATATGATTTAGAAGAATTTAAGTACAGTTTCTCGCAAAGCTACGTAACGTATTATGGTTTCCCATTTTTTCAGGAAATGACCACCAAAAACGAAAAAAAACAACAAAGGTGGCACGAAAACCGTGAGAAAGCCTATTTTGGTTCACCACAACATTTTTTAAAATCGGCCATTAATCACGATTGGGCCAATGCAGGTTATAAAGTTTATACGATGTATCGTGAAGAAAAGCGTTTTTTCATGGTTCCTCTAATTCCAGAAATCAAAGACAGTTTGGGAAATATTATTCAGCACGCCTCAAAGGCAAAGAAGGAAGTTGATTCGACTGATATTCTACTTAGTAAAAACAAGTGGTTGCATAAAGTACCAAATCCTAAGCGTTCGCCGTATGTCCAATATTTGCATCGTTTGCCATTAGATGAAAATTGTGTTTTCGAGGTAAAAAATAATCTTCCTTACCTTAATTTCGATAATTATCTCTACGTTTTCTACGAACGAGAATTTGAAGAACCACAATTTGCCGATTTAGGAAAAAAAGACGCTCCACAGGTTTCTATACTTACGCTTTTAGAACCAAAAACTTTAATTGAATCAACGGGGCATTTAGTTAATCCTTTAGCGGTTTTATTTGAAGGCCGTTGGGGAATCGAAAAAATGGGGGAATTTCTACCGATTGATTATGAACCTGAGTCTTTCTGATAAAATTTTTCCAAAAAAATATTTTTTATAAATATTTTGATAAATAATTGAAATATTTCTACATTGCTATTAGAAAACCTCAACTGACCGATAGCACTGTGAAATTAGCCGTAATTAGGGAAACCAAACCATTTGAACGCCGAGTTGCTCTTACTCCCGATGTGTGTAAACAATTAATCCAAGCAGGATTTGAATGTATAATCGAACACGACGCAGGAAAAACTTCATTCTTTGACGATGCCGCCTATACAGCCGTCGGAGCAACGATTCAAGATAATAAATCATCACTACTGTCTTCGGCAGATGTTGTATTAAAAGTCAATCCTCTTACTACCGATGAAATCGGCTCTATGAAGAAAGGAGCAATTTCGATTTCGTTTATGTATGCGGCCACTAACCCAGAAATGGTAGAAGCCGCAGTCAAACAAGGTATTTCTGCATTTTCGGTCGACGCTATTCCTCGTATTTCCAGAGCCCAAAAAATGGATGCTCTGAGTTCACAGGCCAATTTAGCGGGTTATAAATCGGTCATTATTGGGGCTTATCATCTCGGAAAAATCTTTCCTCTACTCATGACAGCCGCAGGTACAATCAAGCCAGCAAAAGTGGTTATTATGGGTGCGGGTGTTGCAGGCTTACAGGCCATTGCTACTGCCAAACGCTTGGGTGCAGTGGTTGAGGTAAGCGATATTCGCCCTGAGACCAAAGAACAGGTAGAATCTTTAGGTGGAAAATTCATTGAAGTCAAAGGCGATGATTCTATCAAAATCGAAGGTGGATATGTAAAAGGTGTTTCAGAGGATTTCTTAAAACGACAACAAGAAGTAATTGCTAAACACATCTGCGAAGCCGATTTAGTGATTACCACTGCACTAATTCCTGGTAAAAAAGCACCAATGCTAATTCCAGAAGAAGTAGTAAAAAATATGAAGTTTGGCTCTGTGATAGTCGATATGGCGGTTGAACAAGGCGGTAACTGTGCTTGCAGTGAATTTGCAAAGACCGTTGAAAAACATGGCGTAACTATCGTAGGAGAAGCAAATATTCCTTCAACGCTTCCACTCAATGCCAGCGAACTTTACGCTAAAAATGTGGCTACTTTCCTTACACACCTTGCTACAAAAGATGGTTTCAAGTGGGAAATGGAAGAAGAAATAACCAAAGGCTCATTGATTGTGCATGAAGGAAAGGTGGTTAAATAGTTACTCGGTAATTAGTTACTGGTTGATTTGTTAATTCAGTTTTCCAATAACTAATAACCAGTTTCCCAGTAACAATTTACCAGTAACCAGTTTCCCAATAATTAATAACCAGTAACAAATCACCAAATAATGAACGAAATACTTACTTTCCTCGGCGAAAATATGCAGATGATATACATCATCATATTATCGATATTTGTAGGCGTCGAAGTTATCGGTAAAGTGCCAGCCGTACTGCATACGCCCTTAATGAGCGGTGCAAATGCCATTCATGGAGTGGTGATTGTTGGGGCAATCATCGTCATGCTCAATACTCCTGCCGATAATATTCTGGCACTGGCTCTTGGGTTTGTAGCAGTTGTGCTGGGTACGCTTAATGTTGTCGGAGGTTTTGCCGTTACCGATAGAATGTTAGAAATGTTTAAAAAGAAAAAATAACAGCCCCTCCCAACCCTCCCCGATAGGGAGGGCTAAATTCATCATCGCATTTTCTTGACTAAAAATGGAAATAAAATATATCCTCGACATCATCTATTTAATTGCTTCGGTAACGTTTGTACTTGGTTTGAAAATGCTGAGTCACCCCGATACTGCTCGCAAAGGCAATATTTACGCAGCTTTTGGTATGACTCTGGCAATTATAGGTACAATTTTCCTATACAATCATTCTGACGGCCACACTACTCGTGAACCTCTGAAAATCATCTTAATTTTAGTAGCCATCGGTGTCGGAACGGTGGCGGGTTGGGTTACTGCACGCCGAGTACAAATGACCAAAATGCCTGAACTCGTTTCACTATTCAATGGTATGGGTGGAGCTTGTGCTGCCATTATCGGCCTCATGGAATATGAGCATAACCTCGGCAGAACTGGGGCTTTAGCCACAATCATTGCGGGTCTTATTATTGGTTCGGTTTCATTTAGCGGTAGTATTATCGCTTTCTTGAAGCTTAACGAAACCATGAAAAAACCAATCAGAATCCCTTCATACAACATTTTGAATACGGTTGTGATGATTGCCTTGATGCTGTTTGGTGCATACATTGTTTATGCTCAACCTGAGCATCTTCTCTTGGTGGTTTTATTATTTATTTGTGCCTTGATTTATGGTGTTTTATTCGTAATTCCGATTGGTGGAGCAGATATGCCCGTAGTTATTTCTTTACTTAATTCATTTACTGGTTTAGCTGCTGCTTTCGGTGGATTTTTATATCAAAATCAAGTGATGCTTACGGGTGGTATTTTAGTTGGTTCGGCAGGGACAATCCTTACATTGGCCATGTGTAAAGCCATGAATCGCCCACTGAGCAATGTAATCTTCGGAGCATTCGGTGGCGGAGCCGCCGTTGGCGGTGGAACTGATGTAAAAGGCTCAATCAAAGATATTTCGATTTCGGATACCGCAATTTTGATGAATTATGCCAAGAAAGTAGTTATTGTTCCTGGCTATGGTTTGGCGGTTGCACAAGCCCAACACGTCATTCACGAATTAGAACAATTATTGGAAGAAAGAGGCGTAGAAGTAGTCTATGCCATTCACCCAGTAGCAGGCCGTATGCCTGGCCACATGAACGTACTTTTAGCCGAAAGTAATGTATCGTATGATAAACTCGTAGAAATGGAAGACATCAACCCGCAATTTGCCACAACTGATGTAGTTTTGGTTGTAGGGGCAAACGACGTGGTAAACCCTGCCGCTAAAACTGACCCGTCATCGCCAATCTTCGGAATGCCCATTTTAGATGTAGAAAATGCTACGAATGTAATTGTGAATAAGCGAAGTATGAATGCTGGTTATGCAGGGATTGATAACCTACTTTTCTATCAACCAAAAACAAGTATGCTTTTTGGTGATGCCAAAGGAGTTTTATCGAAATTGGTAAGCGAGTTGAAGCAGATGTAAATTTGTATTTATTTCGCTCTGCGAAGTTTCCAACTTCGCAGGGGCGTCATGTCATCTCCTGATGACAATTTGCTGTGATAAGAAAATGAAAGAAGAAGGTTACAATATAAGAGACCAAAGCTTACCTCATTTTATGACCTTTACTGTTGTAGATTGGGTTGACGTTTTTTCTCGAAAAAACTACCGAGATTTGATTTTGGAAAGTTTTAATTTTTGCCGAAAAGAAAAAGGAATGATTCTGAACGCTTATGTTATTATGAGCAATCATATTCATGTTGTAATGAGGTCGAAAAATGAGCGTTTATCAGATTTAGTAAGAGATTTCAAGAAGTTCACAGCAAAAAACTGCATAAATTTAATTAAAACTGAACCCGAAAGCAGAAAAGATTGGATGTTAAAACGATTTGAATTTGCTGCTCGGAGTCATAGCAGGAATGATATTCATCAGTTTTGGAAATACGGCAGCCACCCCGAAGAAATCTTTACTGAAAACTTCATGTGGACAAAGTTAGAATATATTCACTTAAACCCTGTTAGAGCAGGCATTGTCGAAAAAGCATCTGACTATTTATATTCAAGTGCAAGAAATTATGTAGGAACACAAGGCCTTATTGAGATTGATTTAATAGAACCTAAGTTTTTTGATTCCATCAAAGAGGCAAATTTTGGGCATTTTATGTAATTCTTTCATCGGGAGATGAAAGAACACCCGTGCGAAGTTAAAAACTTCGCACAGCATGAGTTGAAGCAGATGTAAATTTGTATTTATTTGCAGAAAATCATACCATCTTTGCCACTTTTATTATTTCGCAAAATAATATTTGGTAATGATTTATAAATTTAAGTAGTTTTACCTACTGATTTCTATTTAAACCTATTCAATCATTGGAACCAACTAATGTACACGACCCAGAATATTACCATAAGGTCGTAGATTGTCAGTATGCATGCCCTGCACATACACCCGTACCTGAGTATATCCGACTCATTGCTGCCGAAAAATACACCGAGGCCTATATGGTCAATTGGGAGTCTAATGTTTTCCCAGGTGTTTTAGGCCGTACCTGCGACCGCCCTTGCGAGCCAGCATGTCGCCGTGGTAGAGTTGATGAAGAACCAGTAGCCATTTGTCGCTTAAAGCGTGTAGCTGCCGATAACAAAGGCGATATTTCGCATTTACTTCCTAAGATTCCTTCTAAAGGCAATGGTAAACGTATTGCTTTAATTGGTGCTGGCCCAGCCTCGCTTACCGTTGCTCGTGACTTAGCCCCTTTGGGCTACGAAATTCATGTTTTTGATGAGCAAATCAAAGGTGGTGGTATGATGCGTAGTCAGATTCCTTCTTTCCGTTTACCCGAATCTGTATTAGATGAAGAAGTAAACAACATCTTGAATTTAGGTATTCATCAGCATTTCAAAACCTACGTTTCGAGCTTAAAAAGCGTATTAAACGATGGGTATGATGCCGTTTTCATCGGAACTGGTGCTCCTCGTGGACGTGATTTAACAAATCTCCCAGGTCGTGCTGAAGGTGGGGCAAATATTCACGTTGGTATCGAATGGTTGGCAAGTGTAGCTTTTGAACATACAAAATCAATCGGTAAGAAAGTAATTGTTTTAGGAGGTGGAAATACTGCTATGGACTGTTGCCGTACTTCTCGCCGTTTGGGTGGCGAAGAGGTAAAGGTTGTTGTTCGTAGTCCATATTCAGAAATGAAAGCTTCTCCTTGGGAAAAAGAAGATGCCCAACACGAAGATATTCCGATTCTCGATAATCACGTACCTATTTCTTTTGTTTCAGAAAATGGCAAATTGAAAGGTATGACTTTTGAGAAAGTACATGCAGTTTATGACGAAAAAGGCAAACGTTCACTCGTTCCAACGGGCGAACCGCACGTTTTCATCGAAGCTGATGATGTGTTGGTAGCAATCGGACAAGAAAATTATTTCCCTTGGATTGAGCGTGATTTAGGCATTGAATTCGATAAATGGGATATGCCAAATGTCGATAGCACTACTTTCCAGTCAACAAATCCGAAAGTTTTCTTTGGTGGTGATGCTGCACTTGGCCCTAAAAACGTAATTACGGCCGTAGCACAAGGTCATTCAGCCGCCGTTTCAATCGACTTATATTGTCAAGGAAAACCATTGGATGTGCGTCCTGACCCTATGACAAACTTGGTTTCTCAGAAAATGGGAATCCACGAATGGAGTTATGATAGCATTGTGGCTAATGACGACCGTTATGTTGTGCCGCAAGCCGAAAAGAAAGTAACTCTTATCGACCGCAAAAAAGAGGTAGAACTTGGTTTCGATAAAAATGTTGGTTTCAAAGAAGCACAACGCTGCCTCAACTGCGATGTACAGACTGTTTTCACCGAAAACCGCTGTATCGAATGCGATGCCTGTATGGATATTTGTCCAACTGACTGTATCACATTTACGGTAAACGGTACCGAAGAAGACCTTCGTACACGCCTCAAAGCACCATCATTGCATCTAAATCAAGACCTTTTGGTATCAAATACTTTGGCTGCAACAGGCCGAGTGATGGTAAAAGATGAAGATGTTTGCTTGCACTGTGGTTTGTGTGCCGAGCGTTGTCCAACGTCAGCTTGGGATATGCAGAAGTTTTTCTATAATACCACCAAGGCACATCATGGGTGTGGAAGTCACGCTTAGTAAAACAAGTCTCTGACTTGTTTCGCAGCAATAAATTAAATGAAATTTCCTCTTTTTTGAGAATGTTTATATGTCAAAAGTCAACGATTTTGTAGTACGCTTTGCCAATGTCAACGGAACTGGTTCTGCCAGTGCCAATGGGATGTTTGCCAAAGCTATATTTAGAATGGGAATCCCTGTTACGCCAAAAAACATTTTCCCATCGAATATTCAAGGCTTACCTACTTGGTATGAAGTAAGAATAAGCGAAAAAGGCTATTTAGGCCGCCGTGAAGGAATTGATTTGATGGTTTCGGTCAATCCGCAAAGTATGCTCAAAGACGTACAAAGCGTAAGTTCGGGTGGATACTTTATGTACGATAGTACCAAACCATTACATAAAGAATATATTCGTGAAGACATCACGTATTTGGGTATTCCGTTGATGGGTATTTGTATGGAACAATACACCGACCCACGTCAACGCCAACTATTCAAAAATATCATTTATGTAGGAGCATTATCAGCTTTGCTCGATATTGAATTTGGTGTTTT
>JALQYE010000107.1 GCA_023254245.1 Emticicia sp. | reverse complement strand
CATGTACGGCTGCTGGTGCAAACGCATCATACATTGTATTGTAAGCTGGGTGCGAAGCAATCAACTGCCCTTGAAGGTGTGTTGAAAGTTCAGTAATTTCTAAGCCTTTATCTTTTAGTTTACCTTTTAGCTCATCACAATAAGTCTGGCTTTCCGCTGCTTTTTGGAGGTCAATCACACGACCATCCCATGATGGTAGCTGAATTCCTTTATAGCCCAAGCCTGCCATGTAGTCGGCAATTGTATCGAGTGAATTAAATGGTGCTTCATCGCCCATGAATTGAGCAAGAAATATTGCTGGCCCTTTTATTGTTTTCATAAATTAATTTTGAATGATAGAATGAGTGAATGTTTGAATGAGTAAATGCTTGAACGATTGAATATTTTTTATTCTATCATTCTAACATTCATTCGAAATTAAATTTTTATCAATTTGTGTTTTTTCTCGCCTTTGAAAGTACTTTTATTATTTGTTCAGCTTCTTGCATTAAATCGGCTAATTTATTTTCTGCAACTATTTGTGATTCTACTAAAATTTCTAACCAAAAAAGAGATTCATCTGCTTCTTCGATAGTGATACTTAATTTTGAATAAAACTCGGCTTGGCTTCTTGCTCTGCAAACCGCTCGATAATTAGCCCCAACAGAACTTGCAGAACGAAGTAGTTGTTTACCTATAATTTTCGCTTCGTCTGTTTTTGGTAAAGATTGAAATACTTTAATACTTCTCAGAGTAAAAGCTTTCGTTCTCTTCTTGAATTCTTCTATAAATGCTTCTTTTTCTTGCATTTGAATCAATTTTTGAATGATAAGAATGAGTAAATTATAAAATATTTTTATTCACTCATTCTATCATTCACTCATTCAAAATTATATTTTTACCCACTTCAAAGAAGATTTTCCCGACTTAATCACTGCCTCCACAAACTGCATACCTCTGATTCCGTCGTCAATGGTTGGGAAATCGAGGTCGAATTCGTTGGGTGTTTCGCCATTCATTCGCTTGCGAACCGTGCGAGCAAAGTTTTTGTAGATATTAGCAAATGCTTCTAAATAGCCCTCTGGATGTCCAAACGGAATACGAGAACTCACTTTGGCTGCTTCGTATAAATCGCCAACTGATGGTTCAAAAATACGTTGTCCATCAATCGATTTATGTTTCAAATATTGAGGTGTTTCTTGGTGCCAGTATAGGCTTCCGAGTTCGCCATAGACTCTAATGTTAAGTCCGTTTTGTTCGCCATTAGCAATTTGGCTACACGTTAGAATACCTTTGGCTCCGTTATCAAAATGCAATAAAACGTTGGCATCATCATCGAGTAAACGACCTTCCACAAATGTTGAAACATCGGCACAAAGCTCCGTGATTTTCAAACCAGTAACATACTCTGCCAAGTTTTCGGCGTGTGTACCAATGTCACCAACCGCTCCTGCAATACCCGAACGCTTGGGGTCAGTACGCCACTCAGCTTGTTTGTTGTTGCCTGTTTGCTCTTCTGGAAACGACAACCAGCCTTGCGGATATTCAACGATAACCTTACGAATTTTACCAATCGCACCTGCTTGAATCATGGCACGTGCTTGTTTTATCATCGGATAACCTGTATAGTTGTGCGTAAGAGCAAAAGTTAAACCTGTTTTTTCAACGATGTCTTTCAGTTTGCGAGCTTCCGAAAGCGTGAAAGTTACGGGTTTATCGCAAATCACATGGAAGCCATTTTCTAAGGCCATTTTTGCGGGAGCAAAGTGCATGTGATTAGGCGTAACGATAGAAATAGCGTCCATACGGTCTTTGCGACGCTTTTCTTTTTGAATCATTTCTTTGAAATCGCCATAGCAACGAGCGGGGTCAAGCATTAAATCTTCGCCCGATGCTTTTGATTTTTCAGGAGTAGAACTAAACGCTCCGCCTACTAATTCGATTTCACCATCAATGGCAGCCGCAATGCGATGAACACCTCCAATGAATGCTCCTCGACCACCGCCCACCATACCTATTCGGATTTTACGAGCCATAGTTTAAATAATGATTAATTTTTAATGATTAATGTTGAATGTGTTTTTGTATAGTAAACTTGTAACTTAATTTGAGTTTTTGTGTTGTGGTCATTCTGAAAGAAACTGGTTGCGACTAACGGATTCCTTCGGAAGGACAAAAATTATGGAAATGTTATTTACTAAGTAGTTCCATAAAGCAATTTACCTAAAACCATAGATTCTTATCAATTGCGTTGCCAAATTTCTGAAAAAGTGTCGAATCAACAATTAAAAATAGGATTTTCTTTTGGGAAAATTTAAAATATTCTATTTTTACGGCTCAATTTATTCAAAACCCTTAAAACCTTCTAAAACTATGGTAAATCAGAACCGTCTTTTTCTGGGAAGTTGTTTTGCCCTTATCACAACAGCTTTCTCATTTAGTATTCGTGCGGGGATTCTTCCGCAATTAGCAACTGATTTTAGTTTAACTGCCGAGCAGCTTGGTTTCATCAACTCAATGTGGTTTTTGGGCTTCCCGATTGCCATGATTGTTGGAGGATTGGTGTATCATACCGTAGGACCGAAAAAAATTATGATGATTGCTTTCGTTTGCCACGCACTCGGTATTCTATTGACGCTTTATCCACAAGTTTTGGGTGGATATACTGGTCTTTTGGTTTCAACATTCTTGATTGGTATCGGTAATGGCTGTACAGAGGCAGCTTGTAATCCGATGATTGCTGATGCTTATTCTGGCTCACAAATGAGCAAAATGTTGAATCGTTTTCACATGTGGTTTCCTGGCGGAATAGTTGTAGGTAGTTTATTATCGAAATTCATGACAGATGCAGGTTTAGGCTGGCAACCACAAATTTGGTTGATTTTGGTACCGACTTTAATATATGCGTATTTATTCTGGGGACAGGAGTTTCCAAAACCTAAAACTGAAGGTGTAACTTCAATCGGCGAAAACCTAAAAGCAATGGCTACGCCTTTGTATATCTTTATGTTTGCATGTATGGCTCTTACGGCTATCACAGAGTTTGGCCCTCAACAATGGACAGGCTTAATCATGAGCAAATCAGGTGCAAGCCCAATGCTTATTTTGGCTTTGGTGACTGGTTTGATGGCCGTTATCAGATTCTTCGCAGGCCCAATCGTTGAGAAATTAGACCAAACTGGTGTATTGCTCGGTTCGGCAGTTTTAGCGGCTATTGGTATCTATTTATTCAGTACACAAACAGGTGGAATGGCCTATGTAGCAGCTATTTTCTTTGCCATGGGTGTAGCATTATTCTGGCCAAATATGGTTGGTTTCATTGCCGAAAAAGTACCTTTAAGCGGTGCTTTAGGTATGTCAATCATCGGCGGTGTGGGTATGTTTTCTACATCAATTTTCCAACCAATCATTGGTCGTTGGATTGATTCGGCTAAAGCCGAACAAACAGCTGCTGGCTTGACTGGCGATGAAATGGAATTGGCAGCAGGACAAGCTACGCTTAGTACAATGGTATTATTCCCTGCTATCTTGATTTTAGCATTTATAGTTCTTTATTTCTGGCAAAAAAGAAAACCAGCTCAAGCATAATTGTAGGACAAGTTTTTAACTTGTCAATAAAGAAAAAAAGATAATTAAAAAGCCTCGCTAATTATTTGGCGAGGCTTTTTAATGCAAAGAAAATCCCTTATCTCAAGCGAGATAAGGGATAAGAATTAAATTACTAACTTTCTCTATTAATTATGACGCATGTTAACGAACAATGTAAAAATTGTCTTTTCTTTGCTCGCATTCGATTCTGATACAAATAAAAATATTTTTTTATTAATTGCATAATGTTTTAAAAAATTTATTTATAATTAAATTATAGATAAATAAATAATTAATCTTTCGATACTTTTGTGTTAAATTTGGGCAAATAAGGTTCGAATAAAATTTTAATATAGTTTGATGATAAAAATATCAACTCCAGGACGTATCTGTCTTTTTGGAGAACATCAAGATTATCTTGGCTTGCCAGTAATTGCTGCCGCAATTTCTCGCAGAGTTGAAATGTCGGGCGAGCATCGTACTGATAAACAAATAATCATTCATTTACCAGATATTAACTCAGAATTGTTAATAGAGGTTTCTGCTACCAGAATGCCGTATGAGCAGAAAAGAGATTATTTCAGAAGTGGCTATAATGTATTGATTGACAAAGGTTTAACTTTCTCAAAAGGTTTAGAATGTACTGTCAGAGGTAATATTCCGATTAACTCAGGTACTTCGAGTTCATCAGCATTATTAGTAACATGGATTCATTTTTTATCGAAAATGGCTGATGTTCCGCATGAATTTACATCGAAAGAGCTGGGCGAAATGGCGTATCAAGCCGAAGTTGTTGAGTTTGGCGAACCTGGTGGAATGATGGACCATCTTTCGACGGCCATTGGTAATGCAGTATATTTAGAGTTCGACCCAAAAACAACCGCTGAGGCTATCGAACCTAAGTTGGGTAGCTTTGTTTTGGCCGATTCTTGTGAGCCAAAAGATACGATTGGGGTCTTGAAACGAGCAAAATTTGCCCGTTTGGCACTCATTGAAAGGATAAAAGAGCAATTACCTGATTTTTCATTACATACTTTTGATTCTGCCGAAAAGGAAAAATTACAGGCATTTTTGAGTGAGGATGATTATACACTTTTGCTTGGAACGCTCAGAAATCGAGATATTTTGCGTGAAGCCTTAGTCCTCTTCAAATCAGATAAAATGACTGATGAAATTTTAGGAAATTTACTGTTTGAACACCACACGATTTTGAGAGATGTGCTGGAGATTTCTACGCCAAAAATCGAACGAATGCTTGATGCTGCTATGAATGCAGGGGCTTTAGGTGGAAAAATCAATGGTTCGGGTGGGGGAGGATGTATGTTTGTGTATGCCCCAAATGCCCCCGAAAAAGTAGCTGAAGCCATTGATAAAGTTGGTGGTAAAAGCTATATAATCAGCATTGATGCAGGAACGAAGATGATTAATAATTAAGAATCAAAAATGTAGAATTAAGAATTAAAAGTTTCTATTATGTAATTTGCTTATAGTAAGCCTTTTGTATTCTTAATTCTACATCGCTCGAGCGACCCCGTCTTTAATTTAAACTTCATCAAATAAGTGCTCTAAAACGAACGAAAAAGTACCCAAAAAACCTGCTGATTCGTCTAATTGCGAGGTATTGACCGATAATTTAGTCTTAAATTCGCTCAAGCAATATTTATTAATGGCTTGCTCAATCGGAATCGTGATGAATTTATCAGCTTTGGCCAAAAGTCCATCTACTAAAATTAATTCTGGATTGAACAGGTGTACGGCAATTGACAGTGCTTTGCCAAGCTCAGTACCAATTTCATTGAGTAAATCAATACAAAGTTCATCTCCCGAATGAGTAGCAGCAATAATCATATCTTCGTTGACAGACTCAATATCTCCTTTGGTTAACTGAACAATCTTTGAAACTCGACCATTCTGTAGTTCTTCTTTTACCCTTTTGATAAGCACTTGGGCGGTTGCAACCGTCTCTAAACAACCGATTTTTCCGCACGAGCATAACTCGCCTGCACCTCGCACTTGTATATGTCCAAGTTCGCCAGTAAAACCAGAAGTGCCATTAAAAACTTCTCCATCAATCAAAATTCCTAAGCCAACTCCCCAGTCGATATTGATGGCCAAAACATTATTGTAGTCATGAGCTAAACCGAAGCGTTTTTCGCCCAAAGCAATGGCTTTTGCATCGTTTAAGGTATAAGATGGCACATTGAAATATTCACTCATCTGAATATTAATAGCTTTGCCTTCGCTTGTCGGATATGAGAAATTATAGCCTGTTTCTTTATCAATCAAACCTGGCATACAGATGCCAATTCCCAAGATTTTTTCTGTACTAAAACCTTCTTTTTTTAGAAATTCGATTGATTTTTCTAATATAAATGTACCGTAGGCGGCGTTGTTTTCGATTTGAAGTTTAAATCTCTTTTTCGCACAAATTTCATTTTTAAGATTATATAAGATAATTGTGCTATCGAATTTATTGATGAGCCAAGTCAGAATGTAGCCATGCCCAGCATTTAGACCATAAAGTACAGGTTTTCGACCTGATTTTGAATTACCTGTTCCGACTTCCGTGAGCCAGCCCTCTTGCATCAATTCAATGAAAAGGACATTGACTGAGGGCGGACTTGAATGCAGGGTTTTACTTAAATCAATAATGGTATTTGGGCCATTGAGGTATAATTCCTTTAGAAGTTGTTGTTTTAACTTATTTTTTTTTATTTCTACGACAGACTCTTTTGGTTCAATCATAATTACGAAAAGATTTTATTTAACAAAGATACATCTTTTTAGTAATTGTTTTGAATAAAATATTATTTTCAATAAATGGCGATGATTAAAAAAATATTTTTTAAATAAAATTGTTATTTACCTTTTATGATTTCATGTCAAACTCGCTAAATTTTACTAAATTGCCTTATCAATAAACTAAATAGTATCCTCTATCTAAAACATGAAAAAAAGTCTTCTTGCCCTAATCTTTTGTTCGTTTTCGGCCTTCGCTCAAGACAGCGATTCGTTGGTAATCCGAAAAATCTACAATGAAATTCTCTCTAATGGAGAAGCATACAAAACACTTACACATTTAAGTAAAAAAATAGGGCCAAGACTTAGCGGTTCTGATGGTGCTGCGAAGGCCGTTCAATACACTAAAAAAGTAATGGAAGATTATGGCTTTGAGCGAGTTTTCTTACAGGATGTAATGGTGCCTCATTGGGTGCGTGGCCAAAAAGAAACAGCCTTTATCGAAGCTGGTAAACAAAAAATCAATGTGTCGATTGCTGCATTGGGTGGCTCAATAGCTACACCCGTTGCTGGAATTAGGGCCGAGGTAATTGAAGTAAAGAGTTTTGAGGAATTGGAAGCACTCGGAACCGAGAAAGTGAAAGGGAAAATAGTGCTTTTTAATCGCCCAATGGACCCGACAAAGGTTAATACTTTTGAGGCTTATAGCGGAGCGGTAAATCAACGTGGTGGTGGTGCCTCTCAAGCGGCCAAATATGGTGCGGTTGGAGCAATTGTACGTTCGATGACTACGCTTCAAGATGATAATCCGCATACGGGAGGCATGAGATATGCTACGGGTGTACCGATGATTCCGACAGCGGCAATTAGTACAAACGGAGCAAATTTGTTAAGCAGAATGCTTAAAGAGAACCCTAAATTGCAGTTTTATTTCAAACAAAGTTGCGAGTCATTACCCGATGCACCCTCACATAATGTAGTGGGCGAAATTAAAGGAACCGAAAAACCAGATGAAATAATTGTAGTTGGCGGGCACCTCGATTCGTGGGATTTGGCCGAAGGTGCTCAAGATGATGGTGCTGGTTGTGTGCAGTCAATCGAAGTTTTGCGTGCTTTGAAGGCTCTGGGCATTAAACCAAAACGAACTATCAGAGTGGTGATGTTTATGAATGAAGAAAACGGACTTAGAGGCGGCACAAAATACGCCGATTTAGCCAAACAAAACAACGAAAAACACATTGCGGCCATCGAATCAGATAATGGGGGATTTACGCCAAGAGGTTTCGGAATGGTAGGCACTGATGCTCAAATATCTAAAGTTGCGGTCTATAAAAACCTACTTTCGGCCTATGATTTGAAAGAAATTGGTCGTGGTGGCGGCGGTGCTGATATTGGCCCGTTAGGCCAACAAGGTACATTACTGATTGGTTTTAAACCTGATTCTCAACGCTATTTTGATTTTCATCATGCAAAAACCGATACGCTCGAAGCTGTAAATGAGCGTGAGTTAAACCTCGGTGCAGCTTCAATGGCTGCCTTGGTGTACTTACTTGATAAATACGGACTTTGAGAAAATGACGAGATAGGAATGATGATTTACGAATCGGTTGAGAACAATTATTCGTAAAGCGTCATTCTACATTCGTAAATTTCTACATATATCCTTCAACGCCCAACCCAAACAGGGCAAAATCATATTTCACAGGGTCAATTGGGTCGAGTTGTTTGAGATTTTGCGTAAGTTCGACTGCCGTTTGCCAGTCGGGTTTCGGGCGAGTAATAAAACCGAGTTTTCGAGCAACACGCTCAACATGAACATCGCAGGGACACACCAACTGCGATGTTTTTATTTTATTCCAAATGCCAAAATCAACGCCTTTGTTATCTTTTCTGACCATCCACCGCAAAAACATATTAATGCGTTTGCAAGATGAATTTCGGGCAGGAGTAGCTACGTGTTTGCGGGTTCGAGTAGGGTAATCCTCAATGCCGAAGAATACGTTTTGAAAATTTTCTAAGCCAACCTTAATATCTTCATCATTAGGTTTTAAGCCTACTAAAAAGGCATTTTCGAGCGAATCATTTCTTGAATAAAAGTCTTTGAAGAACTCTATAAAATAAAGTGTATCAGTAGCATTGAAAGTGCGATGTTTGAACGCAAGAAAACGTTTGAGGTCAGAATCTTGGTGATTTTTGATGAAATCGTAGGGAGCATTATCCATTAAGCTGATAAGCTCATTGCATTTATTGATGATGGTTTTTCGCTGCCCCCAAGCGAGGGTAGCAGCTATAAAGCCTGTAATTTCTATATCTTGTTTTTTGCTGAACTGATGCGGAATACTGATTGGGTCGTGCGGAATGAAGTCAGGTTGATTAAACAACTCATACTTTTCATTCAATAAATCAATAATGATTTGCGACATTTTACTATGATTTTATCTTCTTCAAAAGCCAAACTAAGGTATTTGAAATCCACGAAAAAACGGCAAGAATGGCAGTAAACAGGAAGCCAAATACTGTAATAAAAGGATATAAAATAGAAAATAATACCGTCCAAATGACTGACTTAGTTTGCATAAAAAGCTAAAAATGAGATAAATGAATACTTTACTTTCACCGTGGACTGAAGACTATCGACAGTGGACTAATTACTAATACTATAACTCAAGTCGGCTCTGATTCGTTTGTCTTTTGGAGATAATTTTTCAAAAGCTTTTGGAGAAATCTTTATCACTACATCGCCAGCAGAACTAAGTTTTCCAATAACTTTTACCCAAACACTTTGTCCATTGGCTTGGTTAGCTACCTTAATGAGCGTGCCTACTGGTGCAGTACGGTGCAAAGCCAAAAACTTATTGGTGCTTGCACCTGCATCAATCATTTCGGCAATTCCTTGCTCAGAAAACTTTTTACCTCCAGGAGCATTAGGTACGATTGTAGGTGCGGGTTTGTTAGTTACTGGTTTGTTTATAACTGTCTGGTCTTTAGGCCTTTCCTTCTCTTTTACGGCCACATCACCAGCAGGAGCTTGTACCTGTACAGCTTTTGGCTTTAATGTATCTTTTTTTACAGTTTTGATTGCTAAAACTGCGGGTTTTTCTACGATAAGTACTTGTCCAACACGAATGGCATCATTGGTCAAATTATTCCATTCTCTAATTTGCCATACTTTAATATTATTGAGTTTAGCCACTGTAAATAAATTCTGCCCTGCCACAACCGTGTGTGTTTTGCCTTTGATTGGCATTTTAGATGCTGGGGTTTTCTTATTACTATCAGTTTTTGCCGAAGCCCCTTTTACCAAATCATCAGTTGGGCTTATTTTTTCATTGACAAGAGGTTCTCTGGGGGTTGCTTCTGGTATATCAACTATTTCAATTCCGTTTTCATCGACATTCTTCTTTTCGTTTTTGGCTGGTGTAGCCGATACAATCTCAACTATGGGTGCTGCTTTTGGCTTTACTTTTTTACTTTTGAATGGAACTTCAATCACTTGTTCGGGCGAAATAGTTGCTCCTTTTTTAAACGAAGAATTTGCTGCGAAAAAATCGTTTTCTGAGCAGTCATATCTTTTTAAAATTGAATATAAGGTTTCGCCTTTTTCTACTTTATGTTGAACTAAAATTTTTCCGTTTCTTTTTTCTACTCCAAGAGAATCAACAAGATTTGCGAAAGAGTTTGTCAGAATAAACATCAGGGCTGTCGTAGAACAAAACAATCTGAACATATGAGCGTAATTAGGATAAAATGCTAAACTTTTATGATGCACGGTGTAATCTAAAACTGAATTTCCTACGATTTTTGCTTGTATTTATTTCAATTTTATGCAAATTTAATGATTCTATGACAGATTAACGTATATATTTTTTTTTTGGTGTAAATTCGCCTCCTTCAAGCAACAAAACCTATGAAAATTCTCGGTATAATTCCAGCAAGATTCGCTTCGAGTCGCTTTCCAGGAAAGCCTTTGGCCAATATTGGAGGAAAAAGTATGATTCAGCGAGTGTACGAACAAGCACTAAAAGCAAAAAGTTTGAGTAAAGTTGTGGTAGCCACTGATGATACTCGCATATTAGACCATGTAACGGCGTTTGGCGGTGAAGCTTACATGACTGCCGAAAATCACCCAAGTGGAACTGACCGCTGTTTTGAGGCTCTACAAAAAGCAGGAGGAGGGAGTAAATTCGACTACATTATTAATATACAAGGCGACGAACCTTATATCGACCCCGAAACCATTGACCAAATGGCAAAATTGCTCGATTTTAAGACTGAAATTGCTACTGCTGTCAAGAAAATAACAGATTATGAGACCTTGTTCGACCCAAATGTGGTGAAAGCCGTACTCACAATGCGTAAGCAATGTTTATATTTTAGCCGCCAAACGGTGCCATACGTACGAGGATTTGAACCCGAAACTTGGCTCGAACACGCCGATTTTTATAAGCACATTGGCCTATATGCTTATCGGAATGATGTATTGGAGCAGATTTCGCATTTACCGCCTTCGCCACTTGAAAATACCGAAAAACTCGAACAATTACGTTGGCTTGGATATGGGTACAAAATCTATGCAACTATCACTAACTACGAAAGTATAGGTGTCGATACCCCCGAAGATTTAGAAAAGTTGAATAAAACTCTTTTATAATTTTTTAAGGATTAAGAAAGCAACAAAATAGCGTTTATACCGTTAGAGATTAATTAAAAGTAGTCCTATATTTTACTAAATAGTTCTCCACTGGGGCAGTTTACTGTTACTACTGAAGGGCGAATAAAATCATAACTTATGCGATATAATATTCTTTGGGCCGATGATGAAATAGATTTATTAAAACCATACATAATTTTCTTGCAAGCTAAAGGCTACGACGTAACACCCGTGCCGAGCGGAGCCGACGCACTTGATAAAGTAGAGTCAGAGAAGTTTGATGTGGTGTTTCTCGATGAAATGATGCCAGGTATGACGGGTTTAGAAACACTTTCAAAAATTAAAATTCTGAAGCCCAACTTGCCAGTTGTGATGATTACGAAGTCGGAAGAAGAGCGTATCATGGAAGATGCTATCGGCTCACAGATTGCCGATTATTTGATAAAGCCAATCAATCCGAACCAGATTTTACTTTCAGTTAAGAAAATACTCGATAACAAACGCTTGATTTCAGAGAAAACAAATTTAGGTTATCAGCAAGATTTCAGAAACTTAGCCATGCAATACAACGACCGCATTGGTCACGAAGAATGGTCGGAAATTTATAAAAAATTGATTTTCTGGGAGCTTCAACTCGACAAATCAGAAGATAAAAGCATGGAAGAGGTTTTTGGTATGCAAAAGGCCGAAGCCAACTCGAATTTCTGTAAGTTCGTTGAAGAAAACTACGAAGATTGGCTCTCAGACCCTAAAGCCGATAAGCCTTTGCTTTCGCATCAGTTGATGAAGAACAAAGTTTTTCCTTTGGTAAAAAACGATTCTCCACTTTTCTTTTTATTGATTGATAACCTTCGTTATGACCAATGGAAGGTAATAGAAGAAGTGATTTCTGATTATTTCAATGTAGAAGAAGAAAGCGATTATTATGCAATTTTACCTACGGCTACTTCATATGCCCGTAATGCCATTTTTTCGGGAATGATGCCATCGGATATGGCCAAATATCACCCCGATTTGTGGGTAAATGATGAAGGTGAGAACGAAGATGCCTTGAATAATAATGAGGCGGAATTTTTGAAACGTCAAATTGAAAAAAGCCGCCAAAATATTAGCTTTTCTTACCATAAAATTCTGAATACTGCACAAGGTAAAAGCTTGGTTGATAATTTCAATAACTTATTGAAAAACCAGTTGGTGGCCATTGTCTATAATTTTGTTGATATGCTTTCGCATTCTCGTACTGAGATGGGTATGATTAAAGAGCTTGCTCCCGATGAATCTGCGTATCGTTCAATCACAAAATCGTGGCTTGAACACTCTCCATTATTGGATTTATTGAAGAAAATCGCTGATAAAAAAGGCCGTTTGGTAATTACAACCGACCACGGTATGATAAAAGTAAAACACCCAAAACGTATTGTTGGTGACCGTAACGTAAATACTAATTTGCGATATAAGCAAGGTAAAAACCTAAACTTAGATGATAAAAACGACCACGTTTTGGTAGTGCGTAAACCCGAAACATTTATGTTGCCAAAACCTAATATTTCGACGGCCTATTTCTTTACTACCGAAGATTACTTCTTTGCTTATCCGAATAACTATAATCATTACGTAAGCCATTACCGTGATACTTTCCAACACGGTGGAATCTCTATCGAGGAAATGATAGTGCCGTTTGCTTATTTGACAGCAAAGTAAACACAGTTTTTTAAAATTGTATTAAGTATGACCACATACCACAACAAAAAATGAAATGGAAAATCAACTTATTGCTGATACTTAATTATTTGATAGTCAGTGTGATGGCTCAAGAAAAGCCCGTTAAATATCTTGAAGACCAATACTCGTGGTATGTATCCCTTAATCTTGGGAATCCGATAGGTAATTATCATAAAATACTGAAAGATGCCGATAATTTAGGCACAAAAGCAGGCATTGTGTTGGGTGGTTTAATGAACCCATATAAAAGAAAAAAGGCTTCAACAGTATTTTATGGAGCAGAATTAGGGTATCAATCTAATGGTCGAGATAAGGATTTTGTTAGTAATGCTCTTGGGGAATTTTATGTGGCAAACAATTCATTTTGGCTGAATGGCTTAGCACGCTATCGCCCGATTTTGTGGAGTTCTAAGCTAAATCCTTATGCTGATGCGTTTTTTGGAGCAAAGATAATTAGAACAAGTGTTGTAGAACAACTTGGACAAGATGAAACTGAGGTTTTGAAAGCAGTAAATAAACTTGTACCAAACTATGGAGCAGGGGTGGGGCTTGGTATAAAATTGACAGGCCAGTTGAAAAATACATACCTTGATATTGGGGTTTATTATCAGCAAGCTGATGCTACCAAAATAGTAAAGCCTAATAGTGTTGAAATCAATAGTTCGTATCTGACTTCTTTTAAACAGGTATTAACCAGTACTAACCAAATTGTAGTAAAGATTGGTTTGGCTGGTTTTATGTAATGATTATAGCAGAGAACGCTGATTTATCTAAAAATCAGCGTTCTGTTTTATAGCTAAAGCTGAATAAATAATTAGATTTTAGCCTTTAATATGCTTATTTCTTTAGTCTCAAAGCCTGTATTTATTCGCTGGAAATCTTTGAAGTTAAATACTTGTCCATCGGCTCTCACTTGTTGAATTTTGTCAAGGTCGAGTGTTTCTATCAACCAACCTTCTTCTTGTGCTTTACTTATAGAAATGATGCCTTCTTCGGGAAGATTTTTATCGGGCGTAGTATAAAAAGCCCCAAAACCGAAATTTACATCTACTGCGGGCGACCATGACGCATTATTTATTGTCTGCGAAACAACCGTGTAACATTGGTTTTCTAAGGCTCTTGCTCTTGCACCGATATGCACACGGGTTGCTCCTCTGATGGTTTCGGTACAACTTGGTGAGAGAATGACCGATGCCCCAGCTTCGCACAAACACTGTGAACCAATCGGGAATTCGACATCATAGCAAATCTGAATACCGAAACTTCCCCAATCAGCCTCAAAGACCGTCAGTTGCTTAGGAGCAGAATGAATTCCCCATTCTTCATTTTCGAAGCGAGTCATGAAAAACTTATCTTGATAACCAACTAAGCCTTTTGCCGAAAAAACATACGCACGATTGTAGATTTTGTTACCTTCAAATACAGGGAAACTCGGAGCAACAATAGTAACTTGGTATTTTCGTGCAAGGCTAATGAATGTATCGCAAAAATCGTTTTTGAGTGAATCCAGTTCTCGCACTTGCCAACGAATATCAGCACGAATTTCATCTGAAAACAAACTGACCAGTTCCATCGAGCCATATTCTGGAAAAAGCAAGATTTCGGCATTTTGTCTGGTCGCTTTGGCTACCCACTGTTCTGTGTGTATTCGCCAATGGTCGAGGCTTTTGTGTTCGGTAATCGGATATTGTGCCGAAGCTACGGTTACGGTCATTTTGGGTTAATTTGTTTGGTCCAATAAATCATTTCTTTTTGGGTCGAAAGTTCTTGTCCGATATCAAGCCATTCAAATTTACTTTTGAGCGAAGGCTCTTTCTGATAACCTCTTTTTGTCCAAAAAACATCTAAAGGCTGATAACCGACAGGCCTCAATTCATGATTTTCAGG
>JALQYE010000106.1 GCA_023254245.1 Emticicia sp. | reverse complement strand
ATCTTATAATCTTCCATTGCCGAATATAAATATTCTTCTACAATGGGATTTAGTCGATGGATTTCATCAATAAACAATACATCAAACGGCTCTAAGTTTGTCAAAAGACCAGCCAAATCGCTGGGTTTATCTAAAACGGGTCCTGATGTAATTTTTATATTTGTTCCCAATTCGTTGGCAATAATATTAGACAAGGTTGTTTTTCCGAGTCCAGGTGGGCCATGAAGCAATACGTGGTCGAGTGCTTCCTTTCGCTGTTTAGCTGCCAGAACAAATATTTTCAGGTTTTCTAAAATCTTATCTTGACCCGTAAAATCATCGAAAGAAAGCGGTCTTAGAGCTTTTTCTATCTCTTTTTCGATGGGAGAGAGAGCTTCGCCATCACCTTTGATATAATCTTGTCGCATGAAGTTGAGGAAGACTTTATTTTTGAAAGCACAAATATAAGTATTTTGATGGATTAGTTCACCAAAAATATTCCTCCTCGACGAGTAATTTTTTCTCGGTATGGAAAATACAAACTTTTGTAGCTAACCACAAAGGCATACATCATTGGAGCGATAACTTTTCCATTATAGCTGCCATCCCAAATCTTCTCAGGGTCATTTGATTCAAATATTATCTCCCCCCAACGATTGTAAATACGTAAATCAAAATCTGTTATATGAGCATTGGGTATCTGTAAAATATCATTGATGCCGTCTTTATTGGCTGTAAAAATTTCTGGAACGAATAAACGTGGCTCACAACCCTCTTTAATCTGTATCTTATCAGTTGTAGAACAAGTAGTGTTATTTGAGAAACGGTTTGTGGCTATTAACGAATAGTTCCCTGTTGCACTTACGACGATTGTTGGCGTAGTCTCATTGGTGGGTTTCCAAAGGTATCCTGGATTATAGGCTTGTTGTAATTTAGGGTCAAGTTTAAGAGTTTCGCCTTCTATTACACATACAAATGCCGAGTCTGGAAGGTTAACTACTGGAGTTGGCTTAATGTATAGTGTGTCTATCACTACAAAATCTTTGCACTTTTCTTTCAACGCATTCCCAAGTAAATTATTTAGGAGTGGTGGGATATTCACATTTTTACTCACAATAGTTTCTGAGTAAACCGTTAATGTTAGCTTAACTATATACCTTCCTGCTTTTGTATATGTATGAGAGGTTTGCAGGCCAGTACCTGTTTCGCCATCCCCAAAATCCCAAGCGGCTTCGCCTTTCATAGGACTACAAATTCCTTGAGTTTCAAAAATTGTGGGTTGATTCTGGCAGTTCCCAGTGTAAGTAGCACTTAGCCCCTCTCCATCTTGCTTTTGCTTTGCTTGAATAACATTCGGAAAGCCTAAACCACTATTTCCTAAAACATCAGCCCCAAATCCACCAGTTATCGGTTGATACCCCACAATAGCAGCGTTATTAGTTTGGGTTTGTCCAGAAAGAGCCAATGCATTAGGATATTGAATGTAAGGAATGTATCGACTTCCATCTATGGCCATATAAACAAACTTAACTCCCATGCCATTTACTGGCCCACTTTGCAATGCACCAAAAGCCATTGCATCAGACTTATCAATTAAGACCTTTCGATTAGCAATATCAACTGGATTTCTAAGGTTTAAATTCAGTTGATAAAGATAAGACGTTTGTGACTTTTTGGGGTCTCCTCTGAGAGTAACATACAGTTTTTGTTCATCGTCTGAAAACTCAACTCCATATACATACGGTGGAGCGGCTACTCCTAAATCAATCGTCAGTGGAGACGAACCTAACCTACCAGTAGCGGCATCAATGTCAAATATCTCTATATAATTCTTACCACCTTTTGAAACAGCCACAGCCAGTTTTGCTCCCGTCGATGAGAGTTTCATATAGCCTTTTTGGCTGGTAGTATCATCGTGAACTAAACCAAGATTTTGAGTTATTTCGGTTGTACCTGTTGAATCTATCTTCAAGATTCTAAAAGTATTTGTTCCAGCATCATGCGAATACACGAAAAAACCCGTTTCATCTTGGTTTTTCATGGCTGTTATTCGCTGTGAAGTCTGAATATTTATAGGAACATTCTTCTCAACAACTGCTCCTTTACCATTGTTTCGCCGAGTATCTACAATACTGTAAGAGAGCAGGCCTGTTTCTTTATTAATCGTGTAAACATAATAAAGATGATGTGGACATTCATTACAAGTATTTTTGGGAATGATAACGGCCGACTGGGTGGCAGTATTTGTACCCCCTAATTTACTATCTGTAAGGGGTGGTACTGCTGGTAATAGCTGGTCGTCGCTCCCATAAATTGCCACACCATCGGTATAAAAAACTAATGAACCCGTAGGGCCATATACCATTGCAACGCCTTCTGGCGAACGAATAGGATTACTTGCCGTAGCAGCAACTGGCTCGTAAACAGGGTCAGTTGGGTCTGTTTTACCAAATAAATCACCATTACTTGCCAGTGTATCTCTTGGAGCTGGTTGACTGGTCTTAGCCTGAAAATCTAACGTTGCCCCTTGTCCAAAATACCACTTTTCGCCACCACCGCTGCTCGCTTGCTGCAAACAAAACTTAACATTGATTTGGGCTACCCGAGAACACCCTCCAGTAGAATCAAACACTTCTACCGAGTAACAACCAGTAGAATCTACTTCAATTGTTTGAGTGGTTTGGCCTTTAGGAAACCAAAGAAACTTTGTTCCTTTGGGTGCAATACCCAGTTGGTGTCTATACGGGTCGAGTTTAAGCTTTTTTCCATCACAAAGCGTAGTATCTCCCTTTTTTTTATTGAAAAATAAAGGTTGAGCTGGAGGTTCTTTTATCGTAATTGTGAGGGTATCGGGAGCTTGAACTGTAGTTCCAATAGTACGAATGAGCGTTACAAGGTATTTTCCTGGAGTAGAATAAAAGTATTTTGGATTACGAACTGTGGATACATCATTTGTGGTGGTAGGGTCGCCAAAATCCCATAACCAAGCAGTAGTTTCTTTTTTTTGGTCAAAAAAAATGGTAGGTTCGCTACAATCGGTGTTGGCTGTGGCTGTAGTGCCCATAGAAGGAGTAGCCGGTACCGCAGCAGAACCGACACAGAGTTTGCCTCCTACATAAAACTGAGCGACAGAATCGAAAGAGATGTATGTAAAAGTGGCAATCAGTAAAAAAGTCTTAAGGGTATTGCCAATACGACCTTTCATAATTCGTTAATTGTTAGGCTACTTAGATAAACATACAAACCTTAGAAGTGGTTTTTATAAATTAAACGACTTTTGAAATTCTTTTATTTGAAACTTCATTACTAAAATAAAAGCTACTATTAAAAAATCGAACAATAATAACACCAATTCTACTACAAAGACGTAATTTTACAAACAATAGTTACAAAAAATACGTAACACGCTATTAAATCCGTTTAATAACTAATTAGATTGTATTTGGAATGAAATTTGCTTAGAAATATCCCGTTGAATGCTTTTAATTTAGGCAATGAAAAAACTTTATTTAGGAAGTCTCCTTTTGTCGATGGTCTGCTGGAATAGCATGGCACAAGACGCCCAATTTTCGCAATTTTATGCGGCACCTCTGTATCAGAATCCTGCATTTGCGGGTAGTGCCTACGCACCACGTCTGATTGCTAATTACCGAAATCAATGGCCTTCGATTAATGCCAACTTTGTAACATCGGCTTTTTCGGTTGACCACTACATAGAAAAACTCAATAGCGGTATTGGAGTAATGATGGTAAACGACTCTCAAGGCCCAGGCCGATTGAAAAGTAATGAAATTAGTGGCATCTACTCTTACCAAATTCAATTAGGAGAAGAAAACTTTCTACGTTTGGGTGCTCAAGCTACTTACTCAAACAAAAGCTTAGATTACTTGGGGCTTACTTTTGGGGACCAATATACTAATCGGGGATATACTGGTAATCCTTCAAGCGACCCATTTGCTGATAAAAACAATATTACACCTATAAAGTTTGTTGATTTTAGTGGTGGAGCATTATTTTACAATAGCCGCACGTGGTTGGGCGTTTCGATGCACCATATCAACCGACCAACTTATACATTTTTGAGTTCTACAACAAGTAGTCCGATTGCAGGTTGCCCAACTGGCGATTGTCTGCCTCGTAAACTGAGTGTCAGTGGAGGCTTGAAAATCCCGTTGGCAAATCCTTATTCGGGGGCTGCCAATGCCGATAAAGAGTTTTCGGTTTCGCCAGCATTTTTGTATAAAAGACAAGGAAAATTCGACCAATTAGATTTAGGGTTTTATGGCACCTATTCTTCTCTGACGGCTGGTTTATGGTATAGAGGTATTCCGATTAAGAAACAAAATATTTCTCGTACTAATCATGATGCCTTGGTCTTCTTGCTGGGTTATCGTCAGGAAAGTTTTTCGATTGGATACAGCTATGATGTAACGATTTCGAGTTTGGGCTTCTCTACGGGTGGTTCGCACGAAATTTCGATTGCTTATCAATTAGAGCCACTCGAAAGAAATAGTCCACGTCAAAGAAGAAATAAAAAAGAACTTTCATGTCCAAAATATTGATTTTTTGAAACAATATTTTGCATTTTGCTTTAAAGGTTTGGCTTACCAAGCCTTTTTTGTTTTATATTGCGATATAATTCGTAAAACATTCTAAAAACAAACCCTAAAATTTTATGGAAAAAAGCATTTGGCGTAAAAAGCCCATGGCAGCTTACGAAGCTGATATGAAGAAATCAGAACTGAAACGAGTTCTTACTAAGTGGGGGCTTACATCGCTCGGTATTGGTGCAATCATTGGTGGTGGTATATTTACTCTTACGGGTATTGCTGCTCATAACTTTGCTGGGCCAGCATTGGCAATCGCATTTATTATTGCAGCTATCGGTTGTACATTTGCTTCACTTTGTTATAGTGAATTCGCTTCTATCTTACCAGTAGAAGGTTCGGCTTACGCCTATTCTTACGGTACAGTTGGAGAATTCTTCGCTTGGATTATTGGTTGGAATCTTATCTTAGAATACATGATGGGTGCAACAACCGTTGCGGTTGCATGGTCGGGGTATTTCGAGAAGTTTCTGCACCTGTTTGGGTTAGAACTACCAGTAACCCTCATGAATGACCCATACACGGCTGGCGAAAAACTTGGTCTTGGGGGCCCAACGCCTGCTTTCAATATTGCAGCATTTTTTATTACTTGGGTAGTTACTTCGATTTTAGTAAGAGGTATCCAGGAATCTGCCAAAACAAACAATATCATCGTAATCGTAAAATTGAGCGTTGTTATTTTTGTAATTTTGGTTGGTGCATTCTTTGTTAAAGTTGAAAATTGGACTCCATTTATTCCTGATACTGTTACGGCTGCTGATGGCACAACAACATTTGGATGGGATGGGGTAATTACAGCTGCAACAATCGTTTTCTTTGCATATATTGGTTTTGATGCCGTTTCTACGCAAGCAGGTGAGGCAATTAACCCACGTAAAGATGTGCCTTTTGCTATCGTAGCTTCTTTAATTATATGTACGGTTCTTTATATCTTGGTTTCGTTGGTGCTTACAGGTATGGTTAAATACGATACGCTTGATTTGAAAGCTCCAGTTGCTTCGGCTTTTGCTGATGCTGGTCTTCCTTGGGCGGTATTTATCATCACATTAGCTGCGGTGGCTGGTCTTACTTCAGTTATGCTTGTTATGATGCTCGGACAAACCCGTATCTTCTTAGGTATGGCAAAAGATGGTTTATTACCTAATTTCTTCAAAGATATTCACCCGACTTTCAAAACACCTTGGAAAAGCACTTTATTGGTAGGCTTCATTGTTTCGATTGTTTCGGCGGTTACGCCAATTGATAAAGTTTCAGAAATGTGTTCAGCAGGTACTTTATTGGCATTTGCTATGATTTCTGGGGCGGTACTATTACTTCGTTATCAACAACCAAATATCGAACGCCCATATAAAGCTCCAATGATTTGGTTCGTAGCTCCGATGGGGGTTTTATTCAATCTATTTTTGATGTCACGTCTTCGTACTGATACTTGGTATGCTTTCTTGATTTGGAGTACACTTGGTATTGTTGTTTACTTCCTATATAGCCAAAGAAAGAGTAATCTGAATAGTATGGATAAGTAGTCCAGAAAGACGATTAGTAAAAATTACAAAAAAAGCTTCTGATTTTTCAGAAGCCTTTTTTGTATAAACACCTTTATGGCTGAACGCCCAATTTAATTAAATTATCACGGGCATCTTTATAATTCGGATTTCGCTTCATTACTTCTTTTAAATCTTTGATAGCACCTTGGGTATCACCCAAGCTATATCGTGCTACTGCACGGTCATTATAGGCAGTATCGACTGCTATACCGAGGTTTATCATCGTCGAGTAATCATCGTAAGCTTCTTTAAATTTATTAGCTTTCAAATTGGCAAATGCTCTGAGCCCCAAATAAGCATTTTTGTTTTGTCCAAGTTCCATTGCCTTGGTAAAATCCTGAGCCGACTGCAAAAAATTTCCTGCGTCTCGATTAGCGATTCCTCGATTGTAGTATGCTACAAATTTTCTATGATTGGGCGAATTATCAATACTTTTTTGGTAAAGTTCTAAAGCCTTTGGCATATTTCCTTTCAAGTAATAAGCATTGGCCAAAGCTCCCATCAAAGCATACGATTGAACTCCTTTTGAAGCAGCATATTCGCCATAACGAATTACTTGGTCTATTTCACCCGAACGGCCGAAATGGTTTGCGAGGTTTTCGTTAACAACTGGCGACTCTGGCTCGTATTTGTAAGAATTAGCAAATAATGTACCTGTATCTTTGTAAGTAAGTGTTTGTCTGTAAGTCAGATACATAAACACGGGGGCAACCGCCAAGCTTCCATAAAACAAAAGGTTTTTTGAAGCTACTTTTTCATTCAGAAAATAAAAAACCAAAAATATAATTCCAAAATAAGGAATATAGGTATAGCGTTCGGCCAAAATAGCACCACCTACCGAAAGGAATTGTAGTACCAAAACGATGGTAAAGAAGAAGAACATAATGCCAAAGAAAATCTCTTTTTTACGGCGGAAGAAAAATGCGGCTCCTCCCAAAATCAATAAAGCCCAAATTGGTGCGGTTACGTATTGAATGGCTCCGTACTTATCAGGGCTTGGGTAGGCATAAAAATTGTGCTGATTGATTGGGATAAAGAGTTTAAAGATGTAAACTAAGAAACCATAGAAACCGAACTTAATTCTATCACCCAACGTAAGTGCATCAGAAAGAGCCACATCGAGGGTCATTTTTTCGAGTCTTCCACCCAAATTCCCACCGCCTTGTACGTGTACGGCCAAAGCTCCAAATAATAAGGCTACAACGAAGAAAGGGATTTTCGTAGTGATATTCTTTACAGTCAAAAAACCTTTATCGAACCAATAATCTATCAGCAATAAAACCAAAGGCAATACTACCGCCATAGCTTTTGATAAACAAGATAAAACAAAGTAAACGAAGCAAAGGATTAGCATTTTTCGCTCGTTTTTCTCTAAATATTTTACGTACTGAATACAAGCCAAAAAGAAGAAAAGTGTATAAAGAACGTCTTTACGCTCCGAAACCCACGTAACCGATTCCACGTGCATCGGGTGTATTCCCCAAAAAAGTGCCACCAAAAAACTCACCAAAGTATTATTGCGAGTGAGTTGTTGCGAAAAACGGAAAATCAAGAATGTATTAATTAAATGAATGAGCGTATTAACAACAATAAATGAAGTTGACGCCTTCCCAAATAACGCTGAATTGAGCCACAATGAAGCCACCGTAAGCGGATGATAGTTCAAAGCACATTCTACGGTCAAGAGCCTAATGAGATTGGCAAATGTTGGGTTCTGAATCATTACGTTTTCAGTTGCATACATTTGGTCGTCCCAGTTGACGAAACCATTCGAGAAACCTGCCACAAAGGCAATGATTACCGCCACAGTCAAAAGAATATAAACCACCGTAGGGCTTAGCGAAAAGCTATTCTCACTGTTTTTGGGGGCGGAATATGCCGCAGTCTGTGGTGTACTGGAAGTTTGTGAAGATAGATTCTGTTTGGTTTTTTGTTTATTTTTTGCCATGATTCTATGAGGTTGAGTTCTCGTTTGCGAATATAGCAATTTCTTTGCCAATCCTAAAAACAACGAGGAGAAGCAGATGACTCTACTTCTCCTCGTTTTACTTAAAATTTATGCCTTAAAACCCATCTTTTTCATCTTCTACTTTCTTTTTCTTCTCATCTTTTTTCTGAGCTTCATCTTTCGGCACATCGGCCAATTTCTTGGCATCGGTTGGTTTTTGGCCAGCTACTTTTGGCTTTTCTTTAATGCCTCTGTAAGTTTCTAAGAATGTTTTGCGGAAAAGCATCGCTTCTGGAAAATCAACTGGAATTACCTGATAATCTTTAATTTTTTTCTTATCGGCTTTTGCGGTAATGGCAGCATTGAAATTATCATCAGACGAAATTAAACCCATTTGACCATCTTTGTAACCCATATAGTACCAGTGTTCACCCGAAAGTTCTAAGAAAATGTACATTTCATCACCAGTGATTGGGTTTTTACGAATCTCAACATATCCATTGATTTTGGCATTAATATCAGTTTCGCCAATGTTTGAAATGCCCAGTTTACCGACACTTCTGTATGAATTGTATTTCGGAGACCAAAGGAGTTTTAAATCACTGAATACAATCGTATTAGCAAATTTTGGTGAAAATTTAAACAGCGGCACATACTCACGAGCAGATTTGGCTTTGTAATCGTCAATGTCTTTATCGCCCACAAACTTGGCAATTTTTGTAATCAATTCGGTTGAATTTAGTTCGATTGCTGCTTCGTTTACACCCAAATCAAGGTTTGTCTTCACAATTTTTTCGGCCATATTTGTCAATAAAGGCTGAGCAATCGGGAAGTTTACGAGCATCATGGTATTAAATTCGTGATTTGCGGTATCCAGACGAATTTTAGCAAAGCCCGAAGTTTGAACGTATTGAGAAATCTTCTCATTCAGCAGGTCAAACTTACCCTCTAAGTTAATGATTCCTTTTTCATCTAAGATTTCATATTTATTACTTGCCAATGCTCGACCTTCTTCGGGAATAATACTGAACAATTTATTTGGTTCATCACGACGACACACTCCACTTGCCAAGAAAACGTTTTGGTCTTCGGGTACTTCTTTGGTTGATAAGAATGTTGGGTAAAGACCATTCGATGAAGTGGTTGTACGGAAGTGAAGACCTGCAAAAATTGGAGAGTTACCACTTTTCAAGTTCTTGTCAACCGTAATTCTGATTTCCTCCGATTTATTCCCTTTATAAGTTATCCAATAACCACCGAGTTTAGGGTATTTCTTGAGCTCGGGGATAATGTAGCCATCAAGCGAGAGGTTTTTGATTGGTGCAAGCATCGTGATTTCGCCCTTATAAAGCATTTTGGGCGAAAGGAACATACTATCTCGCTCAATAACGGTGGCTCGTGCCACGGTCGAAAGCTCTTTGTTTTTACTTCTCTTGGCAGCTTCGCCATCCATCGTAATTTCACTCAACTCAAAGTTACCCATTTTGATATTGAAGGTGTCTTTCTTAACGTTCACGAACTGATAGGTAGCATCACCCGTGAATTTGTTTTTTGAGACAATCTGAATATTTCCGTTTATCAAATTATGATAGCCATTGAGCGTATCAATCGTCAGGCGGGCGTTTTTAAATGGCAACATATCGGCATCTCGACGAATAGCCACTTGCCCTTTATCGGGAATAATCTTGGCATCGGCTGATTTAATGTATGGCACACCACCAATATTTAAAGTCATTTGGTCGATATCATAAGCGGCTGAATTACCATTAAATGCCAATCCTTGTTGTGAGATATTGGTTGAAGTAAAGATTGTCGTTTCGACATCTCCTTTCATCGAAATCTTTTTGTCTTTGATGTTCCATTCGGCACGGTCAACGTTGGTTTTATAAGCTGCATAAGGGAATTCGAGCGTTGAGCCAGTGCTATCATTAAAGTTACCTTGATTAGTGGCAATGTTTACGATGCTATTATTGACGTTAAAGTTTACGTTTACATTTTTACCCAAAAGAACCGACTTGGCAGTTGTTTGTGTTGACTTTACGTTAAATTGCGACCTATCTGCCACAAAACCTTCTTTATTAAACTTAAATTGGTCGGAAGCAGTCTCAGAGTCAGTACGAATCAATTTACCCAAACCAAACAAACCACCCGTACGTACCACCAACTTACCTTTGAGCGAGGAAGTACCCGTATAGAAATTAAAACCTGCTTTTGAGGCGATAATCATACTATCAACTTTTGGCATCCACTTGAGTGTATAATCATTAATATCAACCTGCGGGAAATAAGACCCTTTCAATACGCTTTCATTTACTTTTCCGAGTTGCCCAGAAGCCGTCAGGGAATCAGCCATGAAAAGAATTTCTTTGGCGGTCATGCTTGCGGCAAGGTGATTGATATTTCCTTCGGAATGTAGGCCTTTTCCATCCATTGCCAAAGCCGACGAGAAATTGACCGAAGTTTCATTACCGAAAACATTGTATTTACCGTTTGGCACTCTATGCAAGAAACCAAGCGTGGTATCGGGCATGATTCTCAGCACTTCCTTGAAAGGCTTGAAGATATTTCCCGAATAGAATGTTCCATCAAACTCAATATCTTTCACTGCTAAACTATCAAAATCGATTTTAGGAACATCGAAACGCACATCTCGACTATATTTTCGTACGCCACGAGCGGGTTCGTCGAAGTACACGATTACCCCTTCATCAATTTTCAACCTTGGATATTGTGGCAGATAAACCTTCCCCGATTTATTATCTGGTCGATTTAAGAAGAGCGTACCTGGTTTTAAGAATTTAATATGTCCACCAATTTCTTGACGACCACCTTTTTTATAAACCTCCTGCGGTGTGAAAGTTACAGAATCTATTTTATTGAGTGAAAGTGTAAATTTCTCGTAATCAAACAATAAATCTTTTCCTGAAAAACGATAGTTTCTGGCTTTAAACTGCCCGCTAAATGTAAAAGCTCTATTTTTTGCGACCTTGATGGTTCGGTCATACGGCAACACATAAATCTTCAGTGAATCACTCAAATTAAATCGACGTATTCCTCTGATGATTAGTGTTTTATCATTCAGATTAAGGGTTGCGTTTGATGTTGAGTCTTTGCTGTTTCCGTAGATAGATGGAATCAAGAAATCATCAAAATCTCGTTTTCCTGCAAAAGCCGATAAGTAATGTTGGCCTTTACTCGTAATCTTGAAAATATCATCCGATGGGTTATAGTCAACAAAGCCTTGTTGCACCGCCACCATCAAACCGCCACCGATATTTTTCTTAGGTACTTTGTTATAAGCCGCAATTTCATCGAGTGTAAAGGTCAGTTTATTATTTTTTTGCGTAAAATTACCCACCATCAACAGTGGATTGAAACCTGCACTACTATTAAGAGCCGTTACGCGTTGAGCATCATAAAAATCAAATGACTCAAAAACCGCAGGTACTTGCGTTCGGGCCGAAACGATGTAGAAATCCATTCGCCCTTCGTTCAAATTCCAACGCATCGCATCTGATTTGATATTCATCTGATGATACGTATCCGAAAACGTACTTTCCTTAAACCCACCAACATCAATCTTGTTCAGGCGTAAAACGTAGTTTTTTTGATTATAATTAAACTTTACGGCTGGGTGATAGATAGAATCTTTATCTATAAAAGTCACAAAATTGGCCAGTTGTGATGTAATCAACGAATCGCTCAACTCGAAACGTGTACTACTGGCTTTAAAGAAAAATTTGCCATCTTTTTTGACTGATATATTTGAATAGCGATTCTGAACAGAAGAAGAAAAAATTTTACTTCCTGACATCGAAAAACCACCACGATACTCAATATTTCGGTCGATATTTTTAATAAAAGCATCGCTCTGATAAGACATAAAACGAGGATACGTAGGCGGAACACCTTTGTTTCTTTTCTCACTTTTATATTCAAAAACTCCTCTAATCGGAGCAGTCAGACGGTCAGTGTAAGTCAGCGTTACATCTTCGGCCGAAAACTTCGGATTACGAATTTCAAAAGCAAAATCAGTCAAAACTACCGAAATCTGCGGTAATTTGGCACTTTCAAAAGTAAACAAACCACCTTTCCCGACATAAATTCCATCTTTCAGTGAAACTGTTCCGCTTGTCTTTTTTATCCAAACCGAATCACTGGCAGTTGCCATCACAAAATCAATATCATTCAACTGAATCGAAAGACCACCAATAATTGGCATAGGTTTTTTATCGGGAGAAAAAGTAGATTTTGCCGATGTAATGACAGCTTCGGGTGCTGGTGGGGTATCCCAATCATCAAAATATTTAGTTTCTGGGAGTTCGGTTGGCGTTTGAGCTGTTTGTGAGTTAGTTGGAGTTGTTACTGTTGTGACAGGAATTGCAGATTCTCCTTTTTTATCTAAATACTTAATTTCATAAGTGCCTCCTAAAGCATACAAACGATTGAAGTTTGAAGCATAAAGTCGGCGTTTTTCGATAAAGTCCTTCAAAATCTCCAACATTTTGGTTGAAGTCTTCAAATCATATCCATCGACAAATTTTTGAGTGATTTCTATCAAACTACTTATTTTTTCGTCCGAAAACTTTTCTTGTTCAATTGCTTTATCGAGAACAGTGAAGAAAAAGTAAAACTGAGCCATTTTATGACCACGAGTTCCCATGCTTCGGCATGTTGCGATGAGAGCCTTTTTCTGGTCAGCACTAAAGCGAGAGGTCCAATAGGTTTCAAACTTTTTACCAGTTGCAATCGCCACCGAATTATTATCAGTTGCCATTAAGGTCTGAATATCCGTAATAAATGTTTCTGGTTGCTCAGAAAGCCTTATCAACTGTGCTTTTGATGAAAAAGACAGTAAAGCGATTATCGAAAAAAATAGTATTCTAAAGTGTCTCATAAGGATAGAGAAGAAGAGACTTTTGGGTAAAATTAAAAATCAGTAATTCAACTTTTAAAAACGACCGAAGCCCATTGATTCTTGCTCAGTTGAGCTACTTTTTTTAAACCAACCGATTCTGCAACGACTTGAATATCAGCAATATCAGTCTCATAAAAACCACTGATGATAAGAGATGCACCTTCGGCCATGAAAGTCGCATAAGCTGGAATTTGCTGCAAAAGAATGTTTCGGTTAATATTGGCCAAAACAATTTCGTATTTGTCTTGTGGTTCGTTTTCGATTGTCCCCAATCTGACCGCAATTTTGTTTGTATTATTCAAAGCAATGTTTTCGATTGTATTTTCGACTGACCATTCATCAATATCAAACGCACTTACATATTTAGCTCCGAGTTTTTCGGCTAAAACCGCCAAAATTCCCGTTCCTGTGCCAACATCCAACACTTTTTTATCTTGGTGCGGAATGGTTAGCTGATGCTCCATGACCATCGAAGTGGTTTCATGATGTCCAGTGCCAAATGACATTTTGGGTGTAATTATGATTTCGTAGAGATAATTGGGTTGCGGCTCGTGGAAATCGGCACGCACATAAATATCATTTCCAATTGAAATGGGCTGGAAGTTTTTTTCCCATTCTTCGTTCCAGTTTTGTTTAGCAATTTGCTTGAAAGCGTATGATATTGGCGTTCGCTGGGCATAAGTTTCAAGCATATTTTTAACGGCCAAATCTTCAAAAAGCTCTTCTTGAATGTATGCTTCTAAGCCATCTTCGGTTTCGACAAAAGTTTCAAAGCCAAGTTCGGCCAATTCAGCCATCATGATTTCGTTGAAATCAAGGTCAATTTGTAGGGAAAGTTCGATGTATGACACTTTTTACGGATTTTATTTGATTGTACAAGTTAAGCCGTAAAGTTCGGAATTTCTTCGCTATCAACAACAAAATTATTGCAAACAGCTTTTAAGGATTGATATTTTTGAAGGAAAAGTTACTGATGTTAAATAAAAGAGCTTGAGGAAGGGCAAAATCAGAGAGATTCAGACTTTCAAAAATCTGATGATTAGTCGCTTTAATAATGAGATGGTATTGTTGGTTTTCAGAAAGACTTTCGATGTTTACAACCGTATTAGGTTCGGCAACTGGGTCAAACACATTAATCTGAGCATTATTTTGATTTAAATTTTCTACCAAATCAATTACTAATGAGCCCTTTATACTTGGTGTATTAGGTTTGTAGCTAATTCCTAAAATCAGAATTTTAAAGTGAATAGTTTGCGGAAAAACTTCTTGAAGTTTGGCAGAAACGAGTTTAGTAATCGTTTGCGGTAAATCATCATTAGTTTTACGAGTTACCGAAAGCATATTCTCTTTTTTATCAGAAAGATGATTTAGATAATGCGAAGCCAAAGGCAAGCAATCTCCACCCACAAGACCAGTTGAAAACTTTAAAAGAATCCACTTAGTGCTCACATGGACAATAGAACGGCACGAATTATCAATCTTTGGTGGTTTCTGTATTTGAACCAGATATTATTTTAATGTTACTTTTTAAGCTATGAAGATTATATGCCATATTGATTCTTTTGGGTAAATATAATAACAAAACTTCAATCTACTTATTTCCTCTAAAATCGGCACACAAATTTTTTCGTTACAACCAGGAAGAACTGTTCTTCGAATATAATTGAATAGTTTTCTTTTTAAGAAGAAGGGGGGTACTTTTAATGGTAGCTCATAAGTGAACTACGTTCGGGCTTCCGTCTGTATTTACTACATTAGGAACTGTCATTATATAAATATTGTAGTTCGAGG
>JALQYE010000105.1:14671-14937 GCA_023254245.1 Emticicia sp. | reverse complement strand
CCAAAGTAGCAGTTGTTTGAATCCATGCTGTGTATGCGCCACGACGACCATTAGGAGCATGCTCTGCAACATAAGTAGCTGCACCACCGTACTCACCGCCCAAAGCCAAACCTTGAAGCATACGCAATGCGATCAAGATCACTGGAGCAGCAACACCGATAGTTGCGTAGTTAGGCAGAATACCTACGATGAAGGTTGCGCCACCCATCAACAAGATGGTGACCAAGAACGTATATTTACGTCCGATCAAATCGCCCAAGCGACCG
>JALQYE010000105.1:0-14661 GCA_023254245.1 Emticicia sp. | reverse complement strand
GGACGCACGATGAAACCAGCAGCAAATGCTAACAAAGCGAAAATGAAGGCAGAACCTGCATCTAGGCCTGAGAAGAACTGCTTGGCAATAACGGCAGCCAAAGAACCGTAAAGATAAAAGTCATACCACTCAAAAACCGTACCCAAAGAAGATGCAAAAATAACCTTGCGCTCTTCGGCGGTCATTGGGGCTGCTTTGTGTGCTGTAGACATCAGTAGCTCCTAACTATTTTATTAAATAAAAAACAACGGGTCGATTATGCTTTGAAAAAAACCAAAGAAATCCACTAGTTAGGGTAATTCCCCATCAAATTAACTCGGGGTTTTCCCGAGAAATGTGGATTTGATGCAACGCATTTAAGCCATGATGAAAATAGGGTTTAGCACTAAATTGAAGCAATACGCCCTTGTGAGGTGCATTTCTGAAAATCAGAGTGCAAACCTCTTGAATAACACTTGTTGTACTTCGTTTTAATTGGTCAAGCAGTAATTAAAAAGGCATAAGCAAAAAAAATGCCATCAAATAATCAATAAACAAGGAGCAAGGCAAATGAGAAGACGTGACTTTTTAGGTAAGACCGCACTTGGGGCTGCTGCAGGCGTATTGGCCGCACCAGCAATCGCACAATCCATGCCCGAAGTGAAGTGGCGCTGCGCATCTAGTTTCCCCAAAAGCTTGGATACGATTTATGGTGGTGGCGAATTTATTTCCAAACGGGTAGCTGCCTTAACTGACGGCAAGTTTCAGATTCGCATCTTTGGTGCTGGTGAAATTGTGCCTGCGTTTGGAACAGTTGATGCTGTTCAACAAGGCACTGTGGAATGTACGCACACGGCTGGTTACTACTTTGTTGGTAAAAATAAAACTTTTGCTTTTGACACGACAGTTCCTTTCGGCATGAACCAGCGTCAACAAAATGCTTGGATGTATTGGGGTGGTGGTTTAAAGCTTCAACGCGAATTCTTACGCGACTACAACATCATTTCTTTTCCGGCAGGCAATACGGGAACACAAATGGGCGGCTGGTTTAAGAAGCCAGTAAAAACCGTTGCAGACCTTAAGGGTCTCAAAATGCGTATCGCAGGCCTCGGCGGAGAAGTCATGTCCCGCCTAGGCGCAATCCCACAACAAATTGCTGGCGGTGATATTTATCCTGCTCTTGAAAAAGGTGTGATTGATGCAGCTGAATGGGTGGGACCATACGACGATGAAAAATTAGGCTTCTACAAAATTGCCCCTTACTACTACTACCCAGGATGGTGGGAAGCATGCTCGATGTACTCCATGTACGTCAACATTAAGGAGTGGGAAAAATTACCTAAGCAATATCAAGAAGCCTTAGCCTCAGCATGTGCTGAATGCAATATCGACATGATGGCCGAGTACGACTACAAAAATCCAATTGCCTTGCAGAGCTTAATCAAGAATGGCGTCAAACTGCAGTCTTACTCCACTGAAATTATGAAAGCCGCATCCAATGCAGCTTTTGAAATGTATGAAGAAGAAGCTGCTAAAAACCCATCCTTCAAGAAGATTTACGAGCCTTGGAAAAAATTCCGCAACGATCAAATGCTGTGGAACAAGGTTGCCGAACAAACTCTCATGAGCTTCATGCTATCTAATCCAGTCAAATAAACTTTAAGCGAGTAACTGAAATGCCAAAACAATTTTTAGTTTTTGCAAATTTCGTTGATCGCCTAAATGACCGTTTTGGAGTTTTAGCAAGCTGGATGGTTCTTATTGCCGTACTGGTCAGCACAGCAAATGCGCTGATCCGGTACGGCTTTAATATCAGCTCAAACGGTTGGTTGGAAGCGCAATGGTATTTGTTTGCTGGTATGGTAATGCTCGGTGCAGCCACCACATTTCGTCTCAATGAGCACGTGAGAGTGGATGTGCTCTATGCCCTTTACCCAAATAAGGTTCGCCTTTGGTTAGATTTTTGGGGTGGGATTATCTTCTTTCTACCCATGACCATCATTATTGGCTGGTACTCCTGGGAATTTTTTATTACCTCGATTATGCAAAGCGAAACTTCCAGCAATCCTGGTGGTCTTATGCGTTGGCCCGTGCGTGGCGTAATTACTTTGGGCTTCTTGTTATTAACTCTGCAAGGCATTTCTGAAATTATCAAACGCTATGCAGCCATTATCGGCATGATTCAAATGGATCCTAAATACGAAAGACCTCTGCAATGATTAGCCATGACTTGATGGCCCCAATCATGTTTGGCGGCCTAATTGTATTTTTACTGATTGGATATCCCGCAGCATTTTCACTTGGTGCTGTTGGCTTATTTTTCTCCTTTATTGGTATTGAACTCGGCTTCTTTCAGCCAACTTTTTTACAAGCTCTACCAGATCGTGTCTTTGGAATTCTGTCAAATGACCTATTACTCTCCATTCCTTTTTTCACCTTCATGGGTGCCATTTTGGAAAAGTGTGGCTTAGCAGAGGACATGCTTGAAGGTTTGGGGCAATTATTTGGCCCCATCCGTGGTGGCTTAGCTTACGCCGTCATCATTGTTGGAGCGATTCTTGGAGCGATTACTGGGACTGTTGCTGCTTCAGTAATTGCGATGGGCTTAATCTCTTTACCCATCATGTTGCGCTATGGATATAACCCACGTGTTGCCACGGGTGTAATTGCTGCCTCTGGAACAATTACTCAGTTAATTCCACCTTCATTAGTTTTGATTGTGTTAGCCGACCAATTGGGCAAATCCGTTGGCGATATGTATGCTGGCGCTATTGGTCCATCGATTATTCAAGTCGTACTGTTTTGTCTTTTTATTTTCTTTCTTTCAATTTTTAGACCGCAAGATGTGCCTGCATTACCGCCTGATGCACGCCCAAAAATTGACTGGAAACTATTTAAACGCATCCTATGGGGCATCGTTCCATCGATCGCTCTGATCTTCTTGGTTTTGGGAACAATTTTGATGGGTCTAGCAACCCCAACCGAAGGTGGCGCAATGGGCTCTGTCGGCGCCTTAGTTCTCGCTGCTATGAATAAACGCCTTGAAAAGCCGCTGGTATGGGAGGCGATGACTTCCACCATGCGAATCAATGCCATGGTGATTTTCATCCTAATTGGATCAACTGTGTTTGGCTTAGCTTTCCGTGGTGTTGATGGTGACCTATGGATTGAGCACCTTTTATCAGGCCTTCCTGGTGGTCAAGTTGGATTCTTGATTGTGGTGAACCTATTTGTTTTCTTCTTAGCCTTCTTCTTAGACTATTTTGAAATCGCCTTCATCATCATCCCGCTCTTAGCGCCGGTTGCAGATAAGCTTGGCATTGATCTCATTTGGTTTGGTGTGTTGCTAGGAGCTAATATGCAAACATCATTCATGCATCCACCATTTGGTTTTGCATTATTTTATTTGCGTGGAGTCGCACCAAAATCTCTGAAAAGCTCTGATATCTACTATGGTGCACTGCCATGGGTGGCTTTACAACTCATGCTAGTGGCTATCATCATTTTCATACCAGAAACTGTTACCTACTTTATTGATAAACCCGCAGTAGCGATCGATGCAAATGGTCCTTCAATTGATCCACTTGCTGGTGTTGAGCAAAATGAAATCACTGTAGACTCTAGTGCAGAAATAGAGCGTCAGCTTCGAGAAAATAAATAAAAATAGATAGGAGAGATGATGGGTAGAGACGTTGCATTGCAACGTCTCTACGTGTCGGTAGAAATTGATTATAACGACATCAAATCTTTGAATTTGATTGCTTGGCGGCGAGAAATTTCAATTTTTTCGGTAGTAGTTCCTTTTTCGGTAGTTTTTAAGGTTACTAAAAGCCCACCCGAAAACCACGGCTCAATTTTGTCAATCCAAGCCAAATTAATGATATGCTTGCGATTGGCACGGAAATATATTTTTGGGTCGAGACGCTCTTCGAGGCTATTCAACGATTTCAAAATCATCGGTTTTTGGTCATCGAAATGCAAACGAACATAATTTCCCATTGATTCAAACAAACGCACTTTACCCAATTTTACGAACCAACATTTTTCTCCATCTTTCACAAAAACTTGGTCGGCTTCACCCAAGAGTTTAATGCCTTCTTTACGCTCAACCTCATGAATTTGCTCTTCTTCAACACGCTGAATTGCTTCGGCTAAGCGTTGCATATCAACAGGTTTCATCAAATAATCAAGGGCGTTAAATTCAAAAGCCTTGAGTGCATACTCGTCATAAGCAGTGGTAAAGATAACTTCTGGCACTTTTCCTTCGATGGCCTCAAGTAGCTGAAACCCATTTTTGCCTGGCATCTGGATATCCAAGAATAATAAATCTGGCGATAATTCATCAATCAGATTAAGGGCTTCATCAGCATTGGCTGCTTCTCCAATTACTTCTATTTTTGGAAAATTCTCTAACAAACGACGCAATTCATTACGGGCTAAGCGTTCGTCATCAATGATAAGTGCTTTCATTTGGTTTATTGGTATATCAGTTATTGGAAAATTGGTTATAAGTGTATTGGTTATTGGTATATCAGTTATTGGGAAATTGGTTATATGTTTTTGTACTAAGTGCAGAATTTCCAGTTACCAATTCACCAATAAACATTGTCAGCTCGCTGCTCTTACACTGGAAGAATCAAGCGAAACATTATTATTTTTTTGGTCAATATTTTCGGTAGGAATGACTATTTCGGCACAGACAGTTAGGTTATCTTCTTGATAAATCTTGAAAGACGCTTCTGTTCCATAAAGAATATCAAGGCGTTGAGCTGTATTTTTGAGTCCAAAACCACCCGATTCTGAATCGGAGTTTGTGCTGTGTAGCTGCCCTGTATTACGAATTTTTATATGAAGTTTGTCGTCAATAATGCTCGTATTGATTTCGATGAATCCCCAACTAATGGCTTTTTGTACACCATGTTTGATGGCATTCTCTACCAAAGTTTGAAGCATCATAGGCGGTACTTGTATGCCCAAAGTATCATCGTCGATGTCCCATTTTGATTGTAAACGTTCTTCATAACGCACTTTTTCAAGAGCCAAGTAGTCTTCAATCGTGCGAAGTTCTTCTTTGAGCGAAATCGTCGTACGTCGGTCGGCAATGAGCGAACTACGCAGAATATTCGATAATTGTGTGATTCCCTGTTGGGCTTTGGTGGGGTCTTCATAAACCAATGCTCGTATGCTATTTAAAGCATTGAACATAAAATGCGGGTTCATTTGAGCCTTCAGTACTTTGGCTTCCGACTCTTTGATTGAAGTACGAAGTTTTAGCTGCTCGATTTCTCGCTGACCTTTTTCTTCTGAATAATGATAAAAAATATAAACCAGTACCCAAACCATAGTTGGTTTTGAGAGATTTATAAAATACTCGATGGCAAGAATTGGGTTTTCGCTAAGAAGTTGACCCGTATATTTAGCATCAAGCGGTAGATTAAGAGCTACCATGAAGTCGGTCATTATAAAAACCCCTAAAACAACTCTTATAGCCAATCGAGCCATTGGAAGCGTTATCCAATTGTATCGCTTGACGATGTATCTGAAAGAGTGAGTCAAAAAAATAGCCAAGATTATATTGGCAAATGCTTGAAAAAGCATCTGGTTTTCGAAGCCATATTGCAGCGAATACACAAATATTTCGTTGCCAAAATAAAGTGACCAGCCCACAATCTGAAATAACCAATATAATTTGTTTTTACTCATAGTGTATCAATGGCTTGTTTTACCCCAAAAATATGCGTTGGTTTTTAAGTACAAAATAAAAATACAGAAAACCCGACGAAAAAGACGGGTTTTCTACATCAAAGGGGAATTGATTCGATAAACGGACATATTATTTTACCAAAAGCTCGGATAAATGTGCGGTATCGTTGGCTATATCAAGACTAAACTTTTTAGTTTGGTAATTGTAGCTCAGGCGATAAAGACATAAATTACTATGGCTGAAAGAATCCATTTCGGAAAGTGGAAGGTCGAGTAGATGCGTTAGCAAAATTCTGATAGCACGGCCGTGCATAGCTACTAAAATCATTTTCTCATCGGAGCGTTCGATGATTTTCTCAAATGCAATCTTTTGTCGAGCGGCTACCTGTTCGGGGGTTTCACCTCCAGGGGCTGCGGGTATATCGGTTTTTCCATTGCCCCAGTTGGCAATAATTTCGAGGTAGTTTTCGTCTTCGAGGTAGTTGGGAACTTTACCTTCTTTTTCGCCCCAACTGATTTCGTTGAGCCCCTCGAATTGCTCGTACGGAATACCCAGATTGATGAATTCTTGAACCGATTGTACTGTGCGGCGTAACTTCGATGTATAAATTTTATCGAACTCAATGTGTTGGTAGGCATCAAAAAAGGCTCTTGCCTGCGAAAAACCTATTTCATTAAGGTCTGAGTCGATGCCGCTTCCCTGTACTACACCTCTGCGATTGAACTCAGTTTCTCCGTGACGAATCAAGTAAATTGTTTTGGTAAGCAAAATATCAGTATTTAAAATTGAAACTATCTAAAACAAACCTTAGTTTTGACCTTAAAACTAATAAAGCCGCAAAATTACGAAATATTAAACTATAACGGTAGGCGACTCTATAAATTTTGATTTTTTAAAAATTACTAATCATTAAAAATAGAAATATGTTTAAGAAGCACTTTGATATTACGAAGCCATTTGGACAAAGCTCAATGGGAGAGCATTTAGGAATTGAGTTTTTAGAAGTTGGCGAGGATTTTCTCACGGCTCGAATGCCCGTTGACCATCGTACGACCCAACCTTTTGGGATTTTGCACGGTGGAGCATCGGTTGCCTTGGCCGAAACCGTTGGTAGTGTGGCATCGTTACTTACTTTAGATAGTATTCAGACTCATCGTGCTGTAGGCTTAGAAATCAATGCCAATCATATTCGCCCTGTGAGTAGTGGATTCGTATATGCAAAGGCGGTACCTCTACACTTAGGTCGTACAACTCACGTTTGGGACATAAAAATAACCTCAGAAGAACAAAAATTGGTATGTGTGGTGCGTTTTACGGTTGCAATAGTAGAAGTTAAGTGATGCTTATGGCTTGATTTTTGCTTAAAAATTGAGTAATTTAATGTTGAGTGAACTATAAAAAAGTTTTGTATGAAGAAACTACTATTATTCTTATTGAGTGTTGTATCAAGTGCTATTTTTGCTCAGGAGAGAGTTGATACAGCAAGGATGAAAACCGATTCGGTGAAAGTGGATACCTTAATTAATTCAAAAGAAGGTGCTAAAAAAAATAAAAAAATAGAAGAGGATACGCTGAGCTACATGCAGGAATTTAAGCGAGATGGCGTGAAATTTCAGTTCGGACTTCGTGGTGGTGTAAGTTTTGGCCGATATAATCTTACTGAGATAAAAGATGTGGTGCGTGTAACTTCTTCGGGGTTACCCCAATTTCCTATTGTGAGAGATAATTTTTTGAATAATGCTCAATCGGCATTGGGATATTTGGGCGGTGTGTTTGTGCGTATAACACGTGGCTCATTTTACTTTCAGCCTGAAGTTATTTATAATCAGAAAGCTGGAAAATTTGATATTTTACAAACAAATGGAACATTGTTTAAGCGTGTTAGTGGCACAATCAACGCCGTAGATATACCATTGTTATTCGGGCTTCGTTTTCGTCAAGGTCGCATTTTTGCTGGGCCAGTTGCCTCTTTTCCGATGCAATTCAATCAGGGTATAGAAGACGCCTTAAAAGTTTATACAGTTAAAGATTTGAAGAATGAATTACTTGCTCGTCCGAAATTTGGTGTAAATGCGGGGATTGGCTTTGAGTTTAAGCATTTTTTCATTGAAGGCCGCTACGAAGGTTTATTTACCAACATGATTGACTACGAAATTGGGCCAACAAATAATCCTGTAAAATTTCAAATGTCACCCAGCCAATTTCAGATTTCGATAGGATTGGTGAAGTAATAGAAAACACTTGTGCCGTATAGTATGAGAAATATATGGCACAAATATTTTTTATACAAGCTTTAGTTCTTCTCAGAATCTTGCCTTTATTGATGTACTCAAACTCAGAAAATTTAATGCTCGAATTGTGCGTTTGGGTATTTATTACTACTTTGGCCCCGTAATAAATCAAAAAGACTTGAATCCAAGAGAGAGTAAAATAATTCCACTTTCACCAAAAGAGCTAAACATTCATCATTTTGGCGATGAATGGAAAATGAGTATTGCCGATTTTCATCATTTGTTTCACATCAACAAAATTGAGGATGTGATTCCTAAAATAAAATTTCCATTACAACCACACCGAAAGACTGTAAACGATTTTTTGTTTCTGACCGAAGGGCATTCTATCAGAAGTAAAGGTTTACATGAATATAAATTTGGCGAGAATACATTCTTTTTTTTACCTGCTTATCAAATCTCAACGCATGAATATGTAAGTACCGATGCCAAAGGCTATTTTTGTCATTTTGATGCAGAAATCTTCTCCAAATTATTTACTAAAACTCAGCTTTCAGAAGATTTTAATTTTTGGCAGTTTTCGGGTGAGCCGTTGGTAGAAGTAACTAACGCAATGAAAAAGCCCATTTTGAATATCCTCGAACGGCTGCTTTATGAATATGAAACTAACAAATCGCTTAATCCAAATCTGATTACATCCTATTTGCTTACATTATTCACAGAAATAAGTATTTTTCAGAAAGAGCAGGTCAACCTACCCAAAAATGCGGCCTTACGTGTTACCGAAAAATATAAAAATTTACTTTCACAGCATATCTACAAAACCAATAAAGTGGCCGATTACGCTTCAATGCTGGCCATTACGCCCGACCATCTCAATAAGTGTGTGAAATCAACCATTGGTCGCACTTCGCAAGAATTGTTGGCCGATATGATAATCCTTGAAGCAAAAGTACTCCTCAAACAGTCAAGTCTATCCATTAGCGAAATTGCTTTCAAATTTTCTGAAACTAATCCAAGCGATTTTACACGTTTTTTCAAAGGTAAGACAGGCGTCTCTCCAAAAGAATTTAGAAAAAACGTTATATCTTAGTTAATCGTTATTCCTACAAAAATCAATCTATTATTAATAGATATTCTCGGATTTTGCATGGTTTTTGTCGTTTTGTGCTAATTTTTATCGTTTTCTTCTTATTAGTTTTGTACAATAATTTATTTAAACCTTAATAAAAAAGCTGATAAAGCCTACAAGCTCTATCAGCCAAAAATCCTCCCGAACCGACCAAAGTATAAAGAGGACTCATTAAGGTTTATAAAAACGTATCTTTTAACCTCATTACAAATGAATAAGAAAATCATTATTAAAAAAAGAATTTTAGTCAGTTTTTATCATGTTTTCTGTAATAATAATTGGTTTACTTCACAAAATAAAAAATAACATGCTTGACTAAGTAGCAGTATTGCAAACTATTAGGAATGAGTAGGTTAATAATGATTAATTTCTTGTAGAGAGTAATAAACTTTTATATGCAGGTTGAATAAGGTAAACGAGATTGATTGATATTTCTTTTTTGGAAACCCCACCGATAGACTGTTTTTACATCTTATCCCATCCTTCCCAATTGCTTTCAAGTATTTATCGTATCATATTGATAAAATCTATTATAAAACCATTGTTATAAATAGTATAGTCTAAGCTAACAAAATTATGAAGAAAATTATTCTCGGAATCTTAGCATTGAGCTTTGTCAATGTTGTAGCTGCTCAAGTGCCTCAACGCCAACCTACGCCCAACGACACACTAAAATCTATTCAAGTCTTACCCGATGGGAAAGTGAAATTTAGCATTTATGCTCCAAAAGCGGCTGAAGTGAGTGTACAGGGTGATTATGCTCCAAAATTTGGAGCAGATAAACTCACAAAAGATGGAGTAGGAGTTTGGTCATTTACAACTGATTATAGCGTAAGGCCAAACGTTTATACTTACGATTTTAGTGTAGATGGTCTAAAAGTATTCGACCCCAAAAATGCTCAGTACAAGGAATCTAACAGCGGTTTTTCGAATCTTTTTGAAGTAAAAGGTGCGGAGAATGATTATCAGACTTTGAAAGATGTACCTCACGGAAAAGTAGAAAAAGTTTTATATTCTTCTTCGGCATTGAATGGAATTATTCGTCGTTTACATGTCTATTTGCCACCAAATTATGACGAAATTAGTAAAAAACAGAAACTTCCAGTGTTGTATTTACTTCACGGTGGTGGCGATAATGATGCTTCGTGGACAACCGCAGGCCGTGCAAATTTGATTTTTGATAATCTTTATGCCGAAGGAAAGCTCAAACCAATGATTGTGGTTATGCCCGCAGGACATACTCCGATTCAAGGATTTTTTATGGGTGCAGGCGACCAACAAGACCCTTTCTGCCGTGATATAGTGCAAGATGTTATTCCCTTCATTGAAAAAAGCTACCCAGTTTCAAACAAACGTGAGCATCGTGCCATTGCAGGACTTTCGATGGGCGGAATACAGACTATTAATTTGGCCTTGTGGCATCCTGATTTGTTTTCACAAGTATTTCCGTTGAGTACTGGTTATTTCCCGAATACAATTGCTGAAATTAAGGAAAAGTATGTTTCGGTTATGAAAAATCCACAAATCAACACCTTTAAAAACTTCCAAATTTATATGGGTGGAGAGTCGGATATTGCCTATCAAAATAATATCAATATGATGAAAATGTTTGATGAATTTGGCATTAGATACAAATACATCAATGGTGTAGGTGGACACACCTTCTTGGCGTGGAGAAAGAACCTACAAGATTTTGCTCCGTTATTATTCAAATAAAATTGTATTACTATCAGCATGGAGGCGTTGTTTAAAACGTCTCTACTGATTTATTCGAATAATACGAGAAATTCCCCTAAACCCTAATTGAAACTATGAAAAAAGGAATCGCCACTTACGAAAATGGCATTGTGCTACTTATGGCACTCACATTCGGATGTCTGTTTTTCGACCGCCTCGCTCTTAATTTTTTGATGCCTTACGTGGCAAAAGACTTAAACCTAAATAATACCCAAATCGGACTTCTTGCTGGGGCTTTATCTTTAGCTTGGGCTTTTTCGAGCTTTTTCTCAACTGCTTGGGCTGAGAGCAATAATAAAAAGAAAATCGTTTTCATCTTAGCGGTTTTTGTATTTTCGGTCTGTTCGTTTGGTTCGGGTTTGGCTACTTCATTTATTACTTTATTGCTTGCACGTTTAGTAATGGGCTTTGCCGAAGGCCCAGTTATTCCGCTGGCTCAAAATTTCGTTGAAAGAGAATCTTCTCCTCACCGTTTAGGCATGAATGCGGGTATTTTACAAGGAGTTGGTTCGGCCCTTTTCGGCTCAATTTTAGCACCTGTTTTATTAGTACAAATTGCCGAAAACATAGGTTGGCGAAATGCTTTTTTCGTAGCAGGAGCTCCAGGTTTATTATTGGGTTTATTAGCATGGAAATTCGTGAAAAAATCTACCGCAGAGAGTGTTCAAACCACTGAAAAATCAGCATTAAATATTTCAGAATTACTACAATACAACAACGTAAAGTGGGGTATAGGCGTGGCTTGTTGTATTTTTGGTTGGTGGTTTGCTACGCTTCCATTTATCTCTAACTATTTCGTCAGTTCGCAAGGCATGACCCCCGACGAAATGGGTAAAACCATGGGGCTTTTGGGCGTAGCAGGTTTGGTTTCGTCAATCCTTGTTCCTGCTTTGTCTGATAGAATTGGCCGTAAAAAGGTCCTGATTGTATTTTCATTTGTAGGTGTTTTATATCCGTTTATGGTGTATTTTTTGGCTGGTTCGGCTTTACATTTACCCGCTATGTTTTTTACTTATTTCCTGATGGGAGCCATTCCTTTAGCAGCAGCAGTTGTGCCTTCCGAGGCTGTTCCTGAGCATCTAAAAACTAAAGCAATCGGTCTGATTAGTGCTATTGGCGAGATTGTTGGGGGGGTAATAGTTCCAGCAATTGCGGGTGTACTTTCTGATAAACTTGCCCCTTCAGCATTTCTTTGGGTTTCGGCAGTTTTGGCGATATTAGCTTTGTTTTTTGTGAGTAAATTGACTGAAACAAAGAAAAATTAAGAATACTGTGTAAGATAATATCACCGAACCACGATAGGTTATGAATGTTCGTTGTGGTTATTTTATTGATTTTTACAAAAGAAAATACCACTCAAACGATATCAAAAAATTAAAACGACTAAGTTTTTTCGATACATTTACGAAATTTTATTTGAAAACATAATCGTTGAAATTTACAATGCAAAATAAACTTTTCGATAATCAGGTGGCCATTGTTACGGGAGCGGGTGTGGGTATTGGTTTTGAAGTGGCTCGTCAATTAGCCCAGCAAGGGGCAAAGGTAATATTAAATGATATCGATGAAAATTTAGCCGAATTGGCAAGTCAGAAAATAAAGGAACAAGGAGGTATTTGTGAGGCTTTTGGTGGTGATATTTCGACACTGGAGGTCATTGAAAGTATCGTGGAATTTGCGGTTGAAGCTTTCGGTAAATTGAATATTTTGGTGGCTAACGCAGGAATTACCACTTTTGGCGATTTTCTGGCATACCAACCCGAATCAATGCAAAAACTACTACAAGTTAACCTTTTCGGAACGTTTTTCTTGACACAAGCTGCTGCCAAACAAATGGTTTTGCAAGGAAATGGCGGCAGTATTTTATTAACATCGTCAGTAACTGCCCATGCAGCACACCTCAACTTAGCTGCTTATGGAATGACCAAAGCCGCCATTGACCAATTGGCCAAAAACCTAATTGTAGATTTAGCACCGCACAATATCAATGTTAATACGATAGTACCTGGTGCAACACTAACCGAACGCACACTCGAAGATGCTGAATACATCAAAACGTGGTCGAGAATTACACCATCAGGCCGTCCTGCAACCGTTGAAGATATTGCCAATGCTGCTCTGTTTTTGGTATCGCCAATGTCTCGACAAATCATGGGGCAAAATCTCGTGATTGATGGTGGTTGGACTTCGGTTGGGGTGTCGCCTTACTAATAAAAACTATGACAAAACCATGATACGACATTCAGTAATTTTAAAATTAAAATCTGACATCAACTCAGCCGACAAACGAGCATTTTTCGAGGCTGTTGATAAACTCGCTGCTATTCCTGAGGTGCAAAAATTTGAAGTCTTGAAGCAAATTAGCTCCAAAAATAAGTTTGAGTACGGTATTTCGATGGAGTTTGATACCCAAGAGCAATATGACTCATATTCTAATCATCCTCAACATCAAGTTTTTATTCAAAATTTTTGGATAAAAGCAGTTGAAGATTTTTTAGAAATAGATTACGTGCTTCTCTGAAATTATATTCAAGAAAACTTTCCAAAAGCCAGCATAGTACATGATGGTCAATGATTTGTACTATTGTATCTTTGATTATTTACTTTTCTTCCTTAAAACCTATGAAAAAATACTCAGTTTTTGGCATTGCTCTCGGAGTAATGTTGAGTAGTGTTGCCCATGCCCAAAACCTGCAACAAGGCTTTCAAACCCCACCTAACTCGGCAAAACCACGTGTTTGGTGGCACTGGATGAACGGCAATATCTCGAAAGAAGGTATTCAAAAAGATTTAGAATGGATGAGTCGTGTCGGAATCGGAGGCTTTCAGAATTTCGATGCCAATCTTTTTACGCCAGTTGTTGTGCCAAAGAAATTGGTTTTTATGCAACCCGATTGGAAAGATGCTTTCAGATTTACCGCTGAATTCGCTGATAAAAAAGGTCTTGAAATGGCCATTGCTGGTTCGCCAGGTTGGAGTGTTACGGGCGGCCCGTGGGTAAAGCCCGAAGATGGTATGAAAAAATATGTTTGGTCGGAAGCTTTGATTGCTGGCGGGAAAAAGCAAAACATTCAGTTGCCTAAATTACCCGATGTAATTGGTAAGTTTCAAGATGCTGAAACACATGCTGGTGGGGTGATGGGTGGCTTCGTGGGTACTAAACCCCAATTTGCTGCTGATGCTATGGTGATTGCTTATAAACTACCCGCAAATGAGAAGCATTTGATGGATTTGAACCCCAAAATGACCAAAAGTGGCGGTGATTTTGAGACTAAATTATTGCTTGACCACGATATGAGCAAAACCTATTTCTTACCTCCGATGGAAGTAGGCAAAGATATGTGGGTACAATATGAGTTTGAAAGTCCACAAACATTTAAGGCTTTTGCTTTAGGTATGGGCGAAGCTGGAGAATTAGCAGAGTTCAATGGTGGGCCAACCAATCGTAGTTTAAAAGTGAGCGATGATGGTGTAAAGTTCCGTACCGTTGCCAAAGTTTCAAATAGTACACTGCCATTTATTACGACTGCAATACCTGCAACAACAGCTAAATATTGGAGAATTTGTTTTGAAACTCTACCAGCTTCAATCAGTCCAATCATGGCGATGATGGGCATGAACGAAATACCGAAACCCTCAGGCACAAATATTTCAGAATTTGTACTTTTCAATACTTCTCGCATCAACCAAGCCGAAGATAAAGCAGGGTTTTCACCATGGAAAGAGGATGGAAAACTGAGCGGTGCTGAAAATGTAGAGGTGATTCCTTCACAAGATATAATTGATTTATCAGCTAAAATGAGTGCAGATGGTAGCCTTGAATGGGACTTTCCTGAAGGTAACTGGATGATTGTTCGTTTGGGTTATTCGCTCACGGG
>JALQYE010000104.1 GCA_023254245.1 Emticicia sp. | reverse complement strand
CGCCTGACCGTTTTGTCAATGGCGACTACTCGAATGATGTAGTTATAGGTATGAAAGAGTCCAAAATCAACCGTAGTTTTGATGGTGGCCGCCACGGTGGCGATATAAGAGGCATGATAAATAGCCTTGATTACATTGCCAACATGGGTTTTACGGCCATTTGGCCAACACCTGTGCTTGAAAATAATATGTCGGGCTATTCTTACCACGGCTACGCTATCACGAATCACTATAAAGTTGACCCACGCTATGGTACGCTTGACGATTACAAAGAACTCTCGACCAAAGCCCGCCAAAGAGGTATTAAATTGATTTTTGATGAAGTATTAAATCATACAGGCCATGGGTATTGGTGGACAGATGATTTGCCATTCAAAGATTGGCTCAATTATCCCGATACTAAAACTTCGACTAATCATCGTCGTACGGTCAATCAAGACCTTTATGCTTCAGATTACGACAAAGAGTTCATGAAAAAAGGTTGGTTTGATAGAATGATGCCCGATATGAATGGAGAAAACCCTTTTATGGCAAACTATCTGATACAAAACACAATATGGTGGATTGAAACACTTCAATTGGGTGGAATAAGGCAGGATACGTACGGATATTCGGACAAAACTTTCTTGAAAAACTGGAGTTGTGCCATCATGAACGAATACCCGAATTTCAGCATTGTGGGTGAAGAATGGAGTTTAAATCCGCTCATTACTTCCTATTGGCAACGAGGGAAAAAAAACGCCGATGGCTATACTGGTTGCCTAACAAGTATCATGGATTTCCCGCTGCAAGAAGCTCTTGTAAATTCACTCAAAGAAAAAGAAACTTGGGGCAAAGGCTTGGTGGTTTTGTATGAAGCTTTGGCCAATGATTTTGTGTATGCCGACCCATCAAATATTCTAATCATGGGCGATAACCACGACATGGACCGCATTTTCACACAGCTTAATGAAGATATTGAGCTAACCAAAATGGCATTGGGATATTTACTAACTACACGTGGTATTCCTCAAATTTATTATGGAACGGAAGTTTTGATGCAAAACACGGGTCATCATAAAGTTGATGGCTTGATTCGTTCCGATTTACCAGGTGGTTGGAAAGAAGACACCACGAATGTCTTTACCGAAAAAGGTCTTACAGAAGCACAAAAAAGTACAAAAGCCTATTTGAAACAACTGCTAAATTGGCGGAAAAACAATACGGTTATTGCCAATGGAAAAATGCTGCACTTTGCTCCGTTTGATGGCATGTACGTGTATTTCAGATACGATAACCAGAAAACGGTTATGGTGGTCATGAATAAGAATGAGAAATCTACCACACTCGACACGAAGCGTTTTGATGAAATTTTGAAGAGTAAAACTTCCGCCAAAAATATTCTGAACAACGAAACCCTAACCCTAAAGAATGGCTTAACAATTTCTCCAAAATCTACGGTGATATTTGACGTTTTTTAAGATTAGTGATAAACAAAGAAGTCCGAAATTCCGTGTCAGAGTTTCGGACTTCTTTGTTGGGGTCAGACACCTTTTTAGAAGAAATTTAGATACATTTCGATTCCGTACGTACGTGGGCGGCTCAGCGAAGCTTGGCTTCCCCAGCTATATTCCCAACCATGTTGATAATATAGCTGATTCCCTAAATTTTTGCCCCAAAGAGCCACACTCCATTTACCATTTTTAGGCATTATCGAAATACGACTATTGAGAATGGTTGAAGGCTGGCGTGCAATAATCTCTGAATTACTAATATCATTATAGGCTTTACCAACATGATTAATACTAAGGCCAACCAATAATTTATATTTATCAATCAAATTATACGTATATGATGGAGCAACCGAAAGTGTTACGTTTGGTGCTTTTAAGAGTTTATTACCAGAAAAATCAATCAATTCGCCGTTTTCATCTTTCCCGAAGATAAATTTCTTATACTTCATATCAATCACACCTCCCGAAATATCTACACGAAAACCTTTCAACATTGCCGAAAACTCAGCCTCTGCTCCCATTCCACCTGTTTTATCGGCATTCACAATAGTTACGGTTTCTCCTTGGTCTAAGAACTCTTGCTTGTTTAAATAATTATTATAAAAAACAGCCGCATTGAGTTTCATACGATTACTGAATTTTGATTTAAAACCCGCCTCAAAACTCGTTACGTATTCGGGTTTAAATACTAACGCACTTCCTGTGACATCTCTTGTTACTGAAGTATTGAAACCCGTTCCTTTAAAACCTTTCACATACTTCACATAGGTTAATACATAAGGATTTACCTTATAATCAAGACTAATATCGTATGTCAAGACGTTATCGTTCGTTTGGCGAGTGAGTTGATTTTGAGCGGAAGCTACCTGAGCAGCATACGTATCCATTAATTTCACGGGCTTCCCGTTATAATTGAAATAGCCAATGTTTTGATAGAACGAAAACTTACGAGCTTCAGAAGTAAACCTTGCTCCTGCGTTTAGTTTTAGTTTATCACTCAATTTATAAGACCCCGAAGCAAAAGCAGCAAACGAAACCGACTGAATATCGCTATGTACATCGTAGGTTTCCTGAAAACCCTTAATATCAGGCACTTTACTATTCAAATATTTACGAGCAAAAGGTAAAAATCCTTCGTTGATTGAGCTTGTATCTAAACCTTTTATTCGTTCACTCAAAAAATAAAGTCCACCCACGTAAGAAATCGTACGGTCATCGGTTCTTGGTGAGGCAAGTCTGAATTCTTGACTAAAATTTTTGAGGTTTTGTTTACGTCCCCATCGTGATACGTCCACGATAGTTTCATCAAAGTCTTGTTTCACAAAGTCTTCCGAAGAATTAAAGGCAGAGATTGAAGTAAAGGTATTTTCGCCCACTTTTCGATTTAAACGCACCATTCCACCTGACTGATTTCTGTAAAAAGTCTGAGGAGTATTGGCCGAGTAAGAATCAATGTCTGATGCAGGTACTCCCAAGGGGGTTTCATCTTGACCGCTCAAATAAATCATGGTTTGCTCGGTTTTACTATCTCGGCCATAATACGCCTTAAACGTTATGTCGGTTTTATCATTCGGATTATAGAAAAGCGTACCACGTAGCCCATTATAATTATTCCCATTACTGGCATTAATAGCAGGATTGGGGTCTTTTATGTAGCCATTTCGGCGAGTTAAGGCACCCGTCAGACGCATCGAAAGTTTATTTTTTATCAGTTCATAATTCCACTTCCCACGTAATTGCAAATAATTATAATTTCCATAGACAATCTCGCCTTGACCATTATTGGCCCACTCTGGTTTCTCGGAAATTACGTTTACAACACCACCAATGGTATTTTTTCCGAAAAGAGTCCCTTGAGGCCCACGAAGCACTTCAATGCGGTCGATATCAAACAAAGCTGAATTAAAAGCAAAACCACGTGAGAAATATACGTCGTCAATATAAAGTCCCACCGTCGATTCAAAACCAACGTTATCGAAGTTATTGGCCAAACCTCTGATTGAAAAGGATGTCTGCGAAGCAATCCAAGAATCGGTCAATACTAATGGAGCATCTTTCAAGGCATCGAGCGTACTGTAAGATGTACGTTGCTCAATATCTTTACTCGAAATTACGGTAGCGGCAACATTTATTTTTTGTAGGTATTCTTCGGTCTTATTTGCCGTAACAACGATATCTTGAAGCTGTGTATCGTTACTTACCATTGCAAAATCGACAGTTATTTTTTCTCTTCCATTTACTTTCACTGCAATCTCACGGTCTTTGAATCCGAAATATTTGGCAATTAAAACTACATCTTCTCCTTTTGCATTTAATCGGTACTTCCCAGAAGCATCTGTAATGGTTCCTCTTGTTGTGCCTTTTACCGAAACCGAAGCACCAATTAAAACTTCGCCACTTTCGGCTCTGGTCACCTTTCCACTAAACGTAATGCTCTGTCCGAACATCACTATTGGGCATAGTAATGCAAGTATAATTTTTTTCATCTATTCTACTATTTTGGGTTATTTAACGGTTATATGTGTTGTGCTACTACGTGAAAGAATCGAAATTGAATATCACTTTTTATTTCACAGCGGTTTTGCGGATATTCATTTCGAGTAAACGAAGGGCTTTTTCTTGATAAAGTTTAATTTTATCGGTATCTTCTTGAGGAGAATATTGTTTATTGCTGTAACGTATCTTTTCGAGCAGATTAGTTGAGCCGTAAACTACACTACGGTTGGGGTCGTAGAGGTGCGGGGCTACACGAAGGTTTAATTCTAAAAGTACATCAATGGTTTTATCAAAAACCCACCATGCTTCTGCATTATTGTCAAACTGTTTAGTGGCTTTAATACTTCCATTTTCTTCATCAAACTGAAAACCTAAACTACTTTCGCTCAAGCGTGCAACAAGAGCATCAGTAGCTTTGGCTGCCGAAACATCATAAATTCTAACAACTGCGGGGTCTTTTAAAATCTCGTTTTCGTATTTAATTCTTCGTATTTCGTCTTGAGCAGTAGTTAAGTCTTTTTGAGTTGATTGAAGCGTTTTATTGACATTAAATGTAGATTCTTGCCATTTTTTACTTTCAAAATCTTTTTTTTTGCTCAATTCAATCTGGCTGTTGAGCGAGTCTCTCACGTTTGAGATTGTCTGATTGAGCTGTCGCAGATAACTATGTAAGTTTTTATTTTCTTCAGTAAGTTGATTATTAATTCGAGTAACTGCCGAAAGCTTATTTTTAAGCTGTTTTGTTGCTCTATCAATCTGAGCATACGAAATTGTAGTGTATAGCAAAAGTGTACTTGCCATGGAAAGCAATCTAAAAAATTTCATTTTTTTTTTGGGTTAATTTGTGTTTTGACATACAAATAAAATTATATTTTTTGTATTTTCAAAAATAAATGAAAGTATTTTTGACTAAATTTAGTACCGTTCAATAATAAACGTTACCCGAAATCGGCCATAGAATGAAGAAATTACTTTACTAAAAATTATATTTTGAAGCTAAGTGCTTGGGAGCAACTTCGCAGTAAGCCGACATGAGAGCATCATTCACAAACTCCTCCTCTACTTTGTCAAGCAGAAAATGTGTCCAACCTTGTTTACCCCATTTGTTTGGTACAGGATAAACACCCGTTTTATCGCCATAAAGTGAGAAAATAGATTGGTCATTTTCAGAAAGTTTCAAAGTAACTCTTTGATGCTTTTCGTTAAGAGTAGCAAATATTTTCTTTTTTATACGAAACGACGTCTTATCGAGGTGTGGAAGTTCTTCGGCATCATCAAATGCTAAGGCTAATTTTCGAAAAGTTTGTGCTGTAATCATAGTTATTGCATAAATTCGATTACCTGAGGTTTGATGGTTATCTTCATGGGTAAATATCCAACAAATTCACCGTCCATATCTATCGGCATTTCGGGGGTATCAGAATCAAAGTGTAGTGTTTTAGAAAGATAATATTTGACCGCAGGATGGCTTAATGATTTACTATTTTTCAAGTCAGGAAAATGCTTCAGGTAATCTACCAAACCAACCTCGCCAATAGCTACTGCATTGAGCATGCCATCGGTGATATCAGCTTCGGGGGCAATACCTAAGCCACTCCCAAAAAATTTGGCATTTGCCGCACAAAAATTCATTACTTTTCCTTCATAAATAAAATCATCACCAACAACTTTGAGCGATTGAGGTTTGTATGTGAGTAAATTTTTGATAATAAAGTATTGATAGGTAATTGTTGAGCCAAAAAATTTGCTTGATTCAGAAAGTTGACGAGCAATTTCACCGCCAATACCCACATCAGTTATGTTGATAAAATAACGAGAAACTTCAAGACCTTCTTTCGATACATACTCGGCCAATCCAACATCGATTTTCTTGAAACTTTCATTCTTTATTGCTTCTTTCAAGCCACTTAATGTTTGTGGCGAGCGAATGGTTTTGGCAAAATCATTTCCCGAACCCCTGGATATTAACCCGATTCTTAAGTTAGGTTGTTTTGATTTCAAAGCCCCATTCAAAACTTCATTGAGCGTTCCATCGCCACCACAAGCGATGACATACATACTGCCATCATTAACTGCCATTTCGGTTAGCTGTACTGCATGTTGTTCAAATTGAGTTTCAAAAATCCAGGTTTGAAAAGCAGAATTATCAAAAACACTATTAATTTCAGCAATTAAAGCTTGTTTCTGCCGAGCTTTCCCGTGAATAATGAATGCTATTTTTATCATAGAGTAAATAAGTGGTTGAATATAATTCAAGATAATACAAATTATTATTACTCAAAAACAACCCTCGTTATTCTTAATTCTTCAAAGCATATTTTTATTCAGAACCGCTATTTCAGCTTTTTCGTATATACGTTAAAATGTTTTTTTAGTAAAATTTTAGTGTGAAGCAACATTTTTATACATCAAAATGTTTATCTTTTACACAGTCTAAATAAATATTATGAACCACTACATAAAATCAATTCAAGAGAAAATCGAACCTTTAAGGCAGCAAATTATTAATCACAAAGTTTATTCTGTAATCAATGACCTCGACGACCTAAAGGTTTTCATGCAATATCATGTCTATGCCGTCTGGGATTTTATGTCGTTGCTCAAATCACTTCAAAGTAATCTTACGTGTACTTCGGTGCCATGGTTTCCTGTGGGGTCGGCCGAAACACGCTATTTAATCAATGAAATTGTGGCGGGCGAAGAGTCAGATGTGGATATGAATGGCATTCGCAAAAGTCATTTTGAACTCTACCTTGATGCCATGCACCAAGCTGAAGCCGAAACATCACCAATCGAAAAATTTATTGCGGCTTTGAAAGAATCAGGCGATTTACAATCATCATTTGTGATAGCGGGTACACCTGAAGCGGCTCGTAACTTTGTTAACTTTACGTTTGATATTATCAATAGTAATAAATCATATCTTCAGGCTGCTATTTTTACGTTTGGCCGTGAAGATTTGATTCCAGGAATGTTTATGTCAATCATCAATGATATTCATTTGAGTGTTCCAGAGAAGATATCTACTTTCAAGTATTATCTCGAACGCCACATCGAAGTAGACGGCGACCACCACAGTCATTTGGCTCTACAGATGACGGCCAATTTGTGCGAAGAAAACGAAGAATTTTGGAAAGAAGCTGAGGCTGCCACGATTCAATCACTCCAAAAACGTATCGAACTTTGGGATGGTGTTTACGAAAATCTCGCATCTAAGAAAGTTACCGCATAATAGTTAATCAAAGGGCTCAGAATTTATTTTCTAAGCCCTTTGTATTTTAACCTATTTTGTCAAGTATAGCCGTCTAATTCCAATAAAAATCATTATAAGTAGTGTATAAACAATAAAAAATGGTATTATCAAATTTACCAAATTAGCAGCCAGCATTATTGCAATTAACAACAACTGAAAACCCAGTCCATACAACGAAACCAGCGTCATAAACCAACTCGGAAAGGTTCTAACTTTATATGCCTCAGCATCTAATTGATAAACGATTCTATCAAAAATGCCATAAAGTGATAAATAAATCGCAAACAGCATATTAACAGTCTGTTGGCTTTCACTCGGGAACGCCTTAGGTGTTTCTGTCTCAAAAATCTTACTTGTGGCATCTCCTCCTACCGAATTATTCCTCAAAATCACATAGTAAAAATTATAGAGCGTTCCCTGCAACTGAATGCACAAAAAAGCCATCAGTGCAAGCTTCCATGAGCTATCAGAAACATAGCAAATAGTCATCAGGAATATAAAATTTAAGATAATATCAAAGATACTATCCAGGTATCGGCCTGTATACGAAGGAGTATTCTTCACTCTTGATAATTCGCCATCGGCAGCATCAAGAATTGATTTAAGAATAAGAAAGAAACCTGCCCACCAATAATAGGCATTGAGTATACAAAAAGCGGCAATTAAGCCCGAAACTCCAAAAAGTAAGGTGAGGTGAACAGGTGTAAAACGAGTATGTTTTAATTGATTAGCAATGATTTGGGCAAAGGGTCTTCCATAATCAGAAAAGTCAAAGAATTTATCTCGGGCTGCAAGTTTGGACATTAAAATTTAACATAATTATAACTTTTCGACAATATAGTCTTTTTACAAAAGTAAAAAAAATCGTTTAAAGTTCAGTTCTGTATCTACGAAGAAGCAGAAAACGAAGACCAAAATATAAAAAAACTTAACTTGTCTATACAAATTAACTTTCGTAATTTGGTCTTCAAATTCAACCTTACCATGCAAAAGTTAATCAAAGAATTTCTACACGCCGAGGCCCAGTATCAAACCCGACGTCATTTTCTGCAAACCTGCACCACAGGTCTCGGGGCAATGGCTTTTGGTTCGCTATTGGGTGGCTGTTCTGGAAAAGAAAATCCAGCACAAGCACTCACCGACCCGATGTTTCCGAAACAGCCACATTTTGCTCCGAAAGTAAAACAAGTGATTTATATTCACATGGCAGGGGCTCCATCGCAATTAGAACTCTTTGATTATAAGCCTGCTTTGCAAAAATTCGATGGACAAGATTGTCCGCAAGAATTTCTGGAAGGAAAGAAATTTGCTTTTATTAGAGGTGTACCAAAAATGCTCGGTTCAATCGGGCAATTCAAGCAGTACGGAAATTCGGGAGCGATGATTTCTGATTTTCTGCCCTATTTACCCGAAGTAGCCGATGATTTGACTTTCTTGAAAGCCATGTACACCGACCAATTTAACCACGCTCCTGCACAATTACTAATGCACACAGGAAGCCCACGATTGGGGCGGCCGAGTATCGGTGCGTGGTCAGTTTATGGCTTGGGGTCTGAAAATCAAAATTTGCCAGGATTTATCGTTTTGGCTTCGGGCGGACGCAGCCCCGATGCAGGAAAAAGTGTTTGGGGGAGTGGTTTTCTGCCTTCTATTTATCAAGGCGTACAATGTCGCACGGGTGGTGACCCCGTTTTGTATGTTTCTGACCCACACGGCATGAGTCGAGACATTCGGAAACAAACCATTGAGGCCATCAACGAAATAAACAAACAACAATACGAAGCCGTACAAGACCCTGAAATCCTGACTCGTATTTCGCAATACGAAATGGCATTCAGAATGCAAGTTTCAGTGCCAGAAGTGATGGATACGAGTAAAGAACCCGAATGGGTACGAAACATGTACGGAGCAGTTCCAGGCGAAGGCTCTTTTGCTAATAACTGCTTATTGGCAAGACGCTTAGTAGAAAACGGTGTGCGTTTCGTACAGCTTTTTCATTGGGGCTGGGATTCGCACGGCACTGACCAACGCCTTTCTCTCGACGGAGGTTTCAAAGATTTATGTCAAGTAACCGACCGTGCCGTAACCGCACTCATCAAAGACCTAAAAATGCGTGGATTGCTCGACGAAACCCTCATTGTTTGGGGCGGAGAATTCGGTCGTACACCTATGCAAGAAAACCGTGATGGACAAACACTCCCATTCAAAGGTCGTGACCATCACCTCGATGCCTTTACGGTCTTTATGGCAGGGGGTGGACTAAAAAAAGGCATGACTTTTGGCGAAACCGACGATTTAGGCTACTACGGCGTAAAAGACCGCACGCACGTGCATGATTTGCAAGCAACCATTTTACATCTGATGGGTTTCGACCACGAAAAACTAACGTATGCCTTTCAAGGAAGACCATTTAGGCTAACCGATGTGGCTGGAAAAGTAATTAAACCAATTTTAGTGTAGATTTTCGACATAATTCTGAGAATTGTGTTACAAAAACTTATGAAAATACTCCTCACACTCCTATTTTTCAGTATTTCATTGGGTATTTTCGCTCAGAAAGACTCATCAGCATATTACAATCCTAATATAGCCAGAAAACTATATTCCTTGAAACCATTACAAAAAGTAAACGGAACATATTATTACGGCGAACGTCGGCTTAGCGGCTATAACTCACTCGAAGTGCCTTTTTTTGAATTGAATAATCAAGAAGTAAATTTTCATTACCGACGCTACAAAATATTTACTGGTATTGGTCAAGCCGTTGGCTTTATACCAACCATTTATGTACTCGCTACACTTAATAAGCCTCGCACCCGTCAAACTGGTTTTTATACAAGCACTTATTTAAGCGTTATTGGAGCATCGTTAGTAGGAAGCATTACTTGTTCATTAATCGGAAAATCACATATCCGAAAAGCAGCAATCAAATACAACCAAGCACTCGGGCAAAGTAATATGAGCAATTTACAGCTCAAAACCGACGAAAATTCTTTGGGTTTAGCTCTACGATATAATTTTTGAGATAACGAGATACTGACAATTAATGATTTTTCTTGTCAAAAAAACTTAGCTCAAAACATTTCCTGTCAGTATTTGAAACATTTTTGGCAGTCAAAACTGAAATTTTGTCAGAAAACCGTACCTTTGCCGCTCGTTGGCAGAACTTTTGTGGAACTGACATCACGTCAAGAATTAAGTTTTAGATTCAACGACGTATGTAAGCTAACGGTTCAGTTATTAGCAATTAAAATCACTTGTCTCGAATCTATTTAAATCTTAAATCTAAATTTTATAAACTCAAAAACTCAGAATAAAATGTCAGTAAACATCAAGCCATTAGCAGACAGAGTATTGGTAGAAGCTGCTCCGGCAGAGGAAAAAACAGCATTCGGTATCATCATCCCTGATACAGCCAAAGAAAAACCACAAAAAGGTATTGTAGTAGCAGTAGGTCCAGGCAAAAAAGATGAGCCAACTTTAGTTAAAGTAGGTGATAGCGTACTTTATGGTAAATATGCTGGTACGGAAATCACTGTTGACGGTAAAGAGTACCTCATCATGCGTGAGTCTGATATTTACGCTATTGTATAACCCTGCTTCGGCAGTCCGACCCGCCCCTAAAGAGGAGCTTAAAATTCTTAATTCAAAATTTTTAATTATTAATTAAAAAAATGGCAAAGCAAATTATATTTGATACAGACGCAAGAGAAAAATTGAAAAGAGGTGTTGACACTCTTGCAAATGCAGTAAAAGTAACTCTCGGACCAAAAGGTCGTAATGTTATCATTGACAAAAAATTCGGTTCACCAGCTATCACTAAAGATGGTGTAACAGTAGCGAAAGAAATCGAATTGAAAGATTCTATCGAAAACATGGGTGCTCAACTCGTGAAAGAAGTAGCTTCTAAAACTGCTGACCAAGCGGGTGACGGTACTACAACTGCTACTGTATTAGCACAAGCTATCTACACTATCGGTGCGAAAAACGTAGCAGCTGGTGCAAACCCAATGGACTTGAAGCGTGGTATCGAAAAAGCGGTAACTGCGGTTGTAGGTGCATTGAAAGACCAATCTAAAGCTATCTCGACTTCAAAAGAAATCGAACAAGTAGCTACAATCTCTGCCAACAACGACCACGAAATCGGTCAAATGATTGCTCACGCAATGGAGAAAGTTGGTAAAGAAGGTGTAATCACAGTTGAAGAAGCTCGTGGAACTGAAACTGAAGTAAAAACTGTAGAAGGTATGCAGTTTGACAGAGGTTACTTATCTCCATACTTCGTGACTAACGCTGAGAAAATGGAAGTTGAAATGGAAAAACCATTCATCTTGATTTCTGAGAAAAAAGTTTCTTCAATGAAAGAACTTCTTCCAGTGTTAGAAGGTGTAGCACAAACTGGCCGTCCGTTGTTAATCATCGCTGAAGATGTTGATGGCGAAGCTCTTGCTACATTGGTAGTAAACAAAATCCGTGGTGCATTGAAAGTTGCTGCGGTGAAAGCTCCAGGTTTCGGTGACCGTCGCAAAGCAATGTTGGAAGATATCGCTATCTTGACTGGTGGTACTGTAATCGCTGAAGAAAGAGGCTTCAAATTAGAGAATGCTGATATTTCTTACTTAGGTCATTGCGATAAAATCATTATCGACAAAGATAATACTACAATCGTTAATGGTTCAGGAGACCAAGAGCAAATCGCTGGTCGTGTAAACCAAATCAAAGCTCAAATCGAGTCAACTACTTCTGACTACGACCGTGAGAAATTACAAGAGCGTTTAGCTAAGTTGTCAGGTGGTGTAGCTATTATCTACATCGGTGCTGCAACTGAGGTTGAAATGAAAGAGAAAAAAGACCGTGTTGATGATGCCCTTCATGCTACTCGTGCTGCGGTTGAAGAAGGTATCGTAGCTGGTGGTGGTGTTGCGTTGATTCGTGCTCAAGCTGCTTTGGCAGGTTTGGAAGGTGCAAACGGCGACGAAACAACTGGTATCGCAATCATCCGTTCGGCAATCGAAGCTCCATTACGCACAATTGTAGCGAATGCAGGTGGTGAAGGTTCAGTAATCGTACAAGAAGTAAAAGGCGGAAAAGACGATTACGGTTATAACGCTCGTGAAGATAAATTTGAAAATATGTTGGTAGCAGGTATCATTGACCCTACGAAAGTAACTCGTTTGGCTCTTGAAAATGCTGCATCAATCGCTGGTTTATTACTTACAACTGAAGCAGTTGTATCTGATATTCCAGAAGATAAAGCTCCAGATATGGGCCACGCACACGGTGGCGGCATGGGTGGCATGATGTAATATCATCCAACTTTATCACAAAAAAGGTCTTAGGAGAAATTCTAAGACCTTTTTTGTGTTTATGGTGTTTGTAACTAACTCTAACTGTAGAAAGTCTTATCAAATCTGAGGTTAGAACTACCCAATTTTGTGCGAATGATGAAAAACCAAAATTTTTCAAAAAATCTTTAATTTGGCAAATACTAATCCACTCACAATCAACCAAATAAGTGTAGAAGTCCATAAATAAATTCGATGTAACGAGTAAAAAGTAGCTTTATTTAAAACTGTTCTTTGCTCAAAATCAAGCAGTTTGTCTAACTCGAAATGCACAAAGAATAAAATAACTTGTAATAGCACCAAAAATAAAGCAGCTGTTAAAAATCGTTTTTCAGAACGGAAAGAATAAACCGTAAATATAAAAATCGGTAAACTAATAAAATTTATGTAGCCAGTAACAGCTTGTGTAATAAAGCCCATTTCGGTATGGTTACCAAGCACTTGCATACCTACGTTTATTACTACACCCGAATAAAAAGTAAATGCTCCCCACCAAATAGATAGCATTACCGATGAAATTTTCTTTGCAATAGTATCTTTCATAAAAAATTCTTACTTACGTTCAATTGAGTAAAATAAAGTTGTTTCTTCTATATTTTAAATAAATTTGCAAGAAAACTTTATTCAACAAAAATCGTTAAGTTTATAAAAAAATACCATTATAACAGTAATTCTGGATAATGAGTTAATTAGAAAATCACTTATAGATTTGGCTATGATTGAACCAGAATTTGTAAGTGCTTTAATTGTGGAAGAGTGATGTAAATTTAGAAAGCGTTTAGCTGAATAAAGCCTTAGTATGAACTTTATACATTTAGATAAAGAAGATATTACACTTATCAATCAGCAAACTGTTACTGTTGATGACGGAAACTTTAGTCTAATTTTTGAACAAAAAAGACATTTTTGATGTATTTCAATCTGAAACGAGTACAACCAAAATAAAACTACCAAACAATGTCAACTTTCCAAGCATTCTACATCACCGAAAACGACGATAAAACGTTCTCTCAAAACATCGTTGAGCGTACAATCGAAGATTTACCAGCGGGCGAAGTCTTAATCAAAGTACAATATTCTTCATTAAACTATAAAGATGCACTTTCCTCAACGGGAAATCGTGGCGTAACTCGCAATTATCCTCATACGCCTGGCATTGATGCCGCAGGTGTGGTCGAAGAAAGTCAATCGGCTGATTTTCAAAAAGGAGATAAAGTTCTCGTAACGGGTTTTGACCTTGGAATGAATACTTCGGGTGGTTTCGGGCAATATATCAGAGTTCCAGCCAAATGGGTAGTAAAACTCCCCCGTGGCTTAAAACCCAAAGAAAGTATGATTTTCGGCACGGCAGGGCTCACAGCCGCACTTTGTATTGATAAATTATTACAAAATGGCCTTACTCCTGACAAAGGAAAAGTTATCGTAACGGGTGCAACGGGTGGCGTAGGCACAATGGCCGTAATGATTTTGGCAAAACTCGGTTTTCATGTGGTGGGCGTAACTGGCAAACCCGAAGGCAAAGATTTCCTGTTAAAAATTGGTGCTAAAGAAGTAGTTTCGAGAGAGGACGTTGATGATAAATCGGGTCGTCCACTTTTGAAAGGCATTTATGCGGGTTGTGTCGATACCGTTGGTGGCAATATGCTCGCAACCATCTTAAAATCAATGCAATACAACGGTGTCGTTGCCATTTGTGGCTTAGTAAATTCGCCCGAATTACCAACCAGTGTATTCCCATTCATTTTACGTGGCGTATCAATGTTTGGTATCGACTCATCAGAATGTGACATTGAATGGCGTAAAAAACTCTGGAAAAACCTTGCCAAAAACTGGAAACCAGCCGATATTCAATCAATCGCCAAAACCGTCACACTAAAAGGGCTTTCTAAAGAAATCAAGAAAATCTTAAAAGGCGGACAAATCGGTCGTGCAATTGTAAGATTATAGAAAATTAGTATCTTTAAGGCATAAAACCCTAATCTTTATGCCTGTTTTAACTCGTCTAACTTCGGCCGATGTTTATCGTGGCTTTGTCATGCTCTTGATGATGGCCGAAGTATTGCATTTCGGAGAAGTCTCCGAAGCTCTTCCTGAAAGTACATTTTGGTCATTTTTGGCCTTTCATCAAGACCACGTCGAGTGGGTTGGCTGCTCACTTCACGACATGATTCAACCCTCGTTTTCATTTTTAGTAGGCGTTGTTCTGCCCTACTCTATCGCCAGCCGTCTTACTCAAGAAAGCAGTTTTAGTAAAGTTTTCTCACACGCTCTCAAACGCTCATTGATTCTTATTCTGTTGGGCATTTTTTTACGCTCGCAGTACAAAAGCCAAACCTACTTTACCTTTGAAGATACCCTCAGCCAAATCGGTTTGGGTTATCCTTTCTTATTTTTATTAGGTTTTCGCTCGCAAAAGGTTCAGATTTCGGCACTTGTCATTATTTTAGTAGGTTATTGGTTGGCATTTGCTCTTTATCCCTTGCCCGATTCCAATTTTGATTATGCGAGTGTAGGAGTTGCTAAAGACT
>JALQYE010000103.1 GCA_023254245.1 Emticicia sp. | reverse complement strand
CATTCGTTTCTTGTAAAAACAGTGTAATTTGTTACGGTGGCTCAGCTACTCTAACAGCATCAGGATGCACAGGAATCGTAGTGTGGTCGAATGGCTCGACGGGCGGAGTTCTCACAGTTTCTCCAATCGTAGAGAAAACAACATACACCGCTATCTGTAAATCAACTGGAGGTAAATGTGTAAGTGATACATCAAATGCAATCGTAGTAACGGTTGGTAAGAAAGTTGATGCACCGAAAGTAATTGCTGAAATAAAGAATGTTTGTCCATTCAATACAGCAGACCTTAACACGGCAATTCTAAGCGAGCCAACAACAGCTGGTGGGCAATTTGAATTCCATACGACAAGTTCACCAAACTCTCCGTTAGTAACCAATCCAGGAGCAGTAGGGTCTTGTACTTATTACGCTTTCGAGCGTAGTGCAGTGGGCTGTTATTGCGATGGTGTAGCAGTGAAAGTTACAATCACAACTTGCGAAGGTGGTGGTATAACTCCAACGACACCAGTAGTAGATATTGCGGTGAAGAAAGTAGCTTCTGCTTCGGTTGTTCCAGTAAACGAAATCGTTACTTACAAAGTAACAGTTAAGAACAACGGACAAGTAAAAGCAACGGGTATCGAAGTACGAGACATCTTGCCGAGTGGATTGAAATTTGAAAGCGTAACCAGCAATGCAACATTTGCTAACGGTATCGTAACGCTCAAACTCGATTCATTAGTAAGAGGCGATAGTACAGTATTTACTTACACCACTAAAGTAACGGCAGCTGGTAAGATTGTAAACAAAGCAGAGTTATCGAAGATAAAAGAAACAGACAATGTTTTATCGAATAATTCAAGTGAAGCTACTATCAACGACCCAGCATCAGGAGAACTACTCGGTATAAGTAAAGTATGTGACCCTGCGGTATTAGTGAAAGATATGATTTATAACGTTCCGTTTGTAATCTATGTAACGAATCTCGGTGGAACTGGTATTAGTAAGGTGCAAGTGAAAGATGACCTTGACCGTGCATTTGGTAGCGGTGCTAAGATTCTGAACGATACAATTAAGATTGTAGCTGACCCAGGCTTAGTAGTAAATCCTCAGTACACAGGTCGTGGCTCGAACACGAATATGTTGATTGACTCGTTGAGTAGTATCAAGAAAGGTCAGAAACTTGCGATGAGATTTACAGTGAAAGTTGATTTGAAAAATGCAACAATCACTGACTTCTTTAACATTGCCGAAGTAACAGCCAATGGTAAGAAAGATATCTCAACTAATGGTGTAAATTCTGACCCTGATGGTGATGGCGACCCAACAAACAATGCTGACCCAACACCAATCCAGTTCAAGATTGATATTTCACCAGACCGTCCAGCTATCGGAATTGCATTGTCAGTAGCCGATTCTGCTAAAATTGATGAGACTTGTTATAACGTAACTTACTTGGCACTTGTGAAAAACTTCGGAAATGCTAAGTTGACAAACGTACAAGTAGCAGATAGTTTGAGCAAAACATTCGCTGATAGTGTAACGTACAAAGTGGTAGGCTCAACAATCGGTAGTAAGAGTACTTTGAAATTGAATCCGAACTTCAACGGTAAAGAGGATGTAAATCTCTTAATTGCTGACTCAACAAGTAAATTGGAAGTTGGTCAACTCGACTCATTATTCTTCACTGTTAAAGTATTCCACAATGGAATCAAAGGGCCATTCTTAAACAATGCTTATGCGAAGGCAATCGGTAATGGTAAAATCGTAACTGACATCTCGAATGCAGGAACCGAAATTAAGATTAACGAATCAACGCCAACCTCATTAGTATTGCCGATTAGCGATGGCAATCTCATTATCCCAGAGGCATTCTCGCCAAATGGTGATGGTAAGAATGATACATTTATTATTCAACTTCCAGCGGGTGCTAAGATGATTTCGTGTGATATCTACAACAGATGGGGGCACGTAGTATTCAAGGACAAAGATGGTATCTTGACTAATAAAGACAAAGGATGGGATGGAACATCGAACCAAGGTATTCGATTCGGTACAGAGGGTGTGCCAGATGGTACTTATTACTTCGCATTAGATTACGAACTTGACGGACAGAGAGTTCATAAAGTAAGTTATCTAACCCTTGCAAGATAATCCTCTAAATAATAGCTAACCACTAAGTGCCACTTTCATAACGCTTTCTGAGCGTTTTGAGAAGTGGCACTTTATTTTAAAATCAACACATTTCTCAAGAAACTTTTAAGAATATTATACTTTCAGAGAAAGTAACGGTAATAATCTTCATCAATAAGATGCTGATTATTAATTAGTTATTAGAAGATTCGTTTTTAATTCTTTATTGGTAAATTTTATAAAATGCCTAAAGGCATGATTTTTGCCAATCGTACGTTATTTAAACAAGAAGCAGCCATTCTTTCATAATGTTGTTAAGGAGACTCATACTATTGACATATCTTACAACTGCTACTCTTGCTTTGTTTGCCCAAAATGCCTCGAAGGTTTTTCAGAAAGCTAATACCCAATTCGAGACTTTAGGCTATGCAAAAGCCATAGAGTTGTATGAGACTGCCTTAAAGAAACCCAAAGGAGCTTCTGAAGAAGAAATCATAAAAGCTAAACTCAACCTGGCTCTTAGCTATAAATCAGTAAAAGATTATGCCAATGCCGAGAGGGTTTACCGAGATGTTTTGAGTGCCAATCCAATTTTAAAAGGCGATGATATTAAAGCATATCGACATTTTGCTCAAGTACTTTCGAGCAATGGCAAGTACCCAGAGGCTAATACTTATTGGCAAAAATTTAACGAACTACAAGAACAAGATAAGCGAGGAGTAGAGTTTATCAAGCTTAATAGTAATCGAGAAGCATTAGAACGCAACGCAGGAAGTTACAAAATAGAATATGTTGGTATCAATTCAAGTAGTGCCGATTTTAGCCCTGTTTATTATAAAAAAGGTTTAGTTTTTGTCTCGGGTAGAAGTGCAAATTCTGGGATTCGTAGAGTTTTTAATTGGGATGCCTCATCGTTTCTGGATTTGTTTTATCTCGAAGACCTCAAAGCAATCGGAAATGAATCAAGCGGAGCATCTGCTATTGGTTCAAGTTCACAAACACCGATTTCGAAAACCGCTCCACCATCAAAAAAACTCGGGAATGATTACTACACACCACCTACATCAAACGATACCAAAACCGTCGGACGAAAAGGGAACGAGTATATTACTGGAAGTAAAGAGTTAGATTACGAAGAAAATCCGACAATTCCGACTGAAAAATTCAGCAAAAACCTTAATTCAAAATACCACGAAGGCCCATGTGCATTTTTTCATGATGGGTCAAAAATCATATTTACCCGAAATAGTCAAATCGGTGGTGGAGGTATTTTCGGCCAGAAAAAAAATGCAACTATCAATCGTCTAAAGCTTTATACAGCTGAGTTTGAGGATAACGATTGGCGGAAAATTAAAGAAATTCCGTTCAATAGCAACGACTATTCGTGCGGACACCCAACGCTAACGATTGACGATAAAATTATGTATTTTGTGTCGGATATGCCAGGAGGCTACGGTGGCACTGATATTTGGATGACCCGTTATAATAATGGGGAGTGGACAAAACCGCAGAATTTAGGTGGAACTGTCAATACCCGTGGAAATGAAATGTTTCCGTTTATTGATGAACGAGGGAATCTCTATTTTTCATCTGATTTTCACCCTGGGCTGGGCGATTTAGATATCTTCTTTATTCCGATGAATACCGCTACGGGTATGCCAAGTGGAAAGGTTCGTAATTTAGGAGCCCCACTGAACTCAAACAAAGATGATTTTGGAATCATTACTGATAGTGAACGTCGAACAGGCTTTTTGAGTAGTAACCGTAAACGTGGTGGAATTGACGATGATATTTATAAATTTACTCGCCTCGGCACGCTTTATGGCTGTAGAGAGGTTGTGGTTAATATCTATGATAATGAAACCAAGAAACCTTTCGACCGTATTAGGTTTGAATACGAAGTTAAAGGTAATGCAAGTAGCCGAGAAAGTGCCATTACGAATAGTCTTGGTACAATTAAGTTATGTTTGGAGGCTGATAACGACTTTAGCTTTATTGTAAAACAAAATGGTTTCCAAGCCGAAACGATTAGCTTTTCTAACAAAGATGCCTCTGATTATGAATCGTCAAAACTGGATATTTATCTGAAAAAAGAAATCATTTTGGTTGATAAAAATAAAAAAAGTAAGCCAGTAGAGACCAAAGTACAAACCGAAAATGATATTTTGATTGCTCGGCGAAACGGAAATCCAGTTTCTACAATTTTTAGAGGAATAGTAACCGCAGGAAAAGATAGTACACCAATTGCAGGTGTAAAAATAAAGTTTATCAATCAATGTACGGGTATTGCCCAAGAAATGACCACTGGTTCAGATGGTTCATACGAATTTAAGCGAGAACTTAATTGTGATTATATTTTAGAATCAGTTAAAGAAAACTTTGGAAAATCTTCCGAATTAGTACCCAAAATTGAGGAGAAACGTAGTATTATCAATATTTTTCGCAAAAAAACTCCTACTCCAAGTGTAGGCTCATTGTTTGATACCAAACTTTATAAAGTGGGTGATGTAGTGAAACTCGACAATATTTACTACGATTCCGAAAGCTATAAAATACGGAAAGATGCTGCCAGAGAGCTTGAAAAACTCGTACGAACGATGCAGAAAAATCCGAATATGATTATTGAGATTCGTTCGCATACCGATACGCGTGGTAATGCTCTTGATAACCTGAGTTTATCTCAGAGAAGAGCCAACGAGGTAGTTGATTTCTTAGTTGATAAGGGTATTGCCCGTGCCAGAATGCGAGGAGTCGGAAAGGGAGAGTCAGAGCCAGTGAATAGTTGTGGAGATGGCGTACAATGTACTGAAGCCGAACACCAACGAAACCGCCGAACTGAATTTAAGATTCTTTCGATTGAACGAAAGTAATAAACTTTTTAGATGAATATTTTTTAACGTCGGCATCGCTTTAAGCGATGCCGACGTTTTTATTTTCTAAGTTTTCTTTGGAAATGTAAATTTTTATTTAGATATTTATCTAAATAATTAATAGATATTCAACTTAAACTTTTACTACAATGGCCGAACTCACCACCAACACCCGCCAACCCCGAGTAGATATGACCCCTATGGTAGATTTGGGTTTTCTGCTTATCACATTTTTTGTGTTTACCACAACCTTTACATCAAACCGAATGATGAAATTGTATGTACCAGATAAAACCAACGAACCTGGGCCACCAATCAAGTATCAGAATACACTGACACTTATTTTAGGTAAAGACAATCGGATTTTTTACCACCAAAAAGGCCCTAAAGATTTGACAGAAAGTGTTTTAATAGAAACATCTTACGGCACGACATTAAGCAGATTAATTCTTGAAAAACGAAAACAGGCAGAAAATATCAAAAATTTTACGGTAATCATTCGCCCAACCGATGAATCAGTTTACAAAAATACCGTAGATGTGCTCGATGAAATGAAAATAACTAATCAACCACTCTATGTTCTGACTGATATTTCTCCGAAAGAAGTGGAGGTGTATCAGAGCAAGGTGAAGTTATGAAATAATTGAGCCGCTTGAAAACCTTCAAGTGGCTCGGAATTTTTGCTTTTAAATCTGATTTGCAAAGGCTTAAATTCGCAAGAAATTGCCCAAAAGCTATCAGTAAGCATCGAAACTGTAAAAACACATCGAAAAAATATCTATTTTAAACTCGGAGTAACGAGTATTTTTGAGTTTATTGATAAGAATAGTTTATCATAAATATCCATTGCTTAGTATAAAAAAGGCATAGCTTGTTCGAGCTATGCCTTTTTTATTATTACAAAAACAACTTATCAGAATGAACCTACATTCAATCTACCGCCAGTTACACACTTGCCCGAAAGAGATGGTGTAGCTATTGTCGATGATAGTAACGCACTCTTGATTGTAGCCGCAGAGGCACCAGCATTGATTGAAGCATAAAGAGCGGCAGCACCTGTTACGTGAGGGGTTGCCATTGAAGTTCCGTTATAGCTCGCATAACCCGAAAGAATTTTACCCTTTGAGCTTACAGGAACACTTGAATAAATACCTGAGCCTGGAGCTCCCAAGTCAACTTGGGTAGCACCATAGTTTGAGAAACTTGACAAACCACCAGTATTTGTTATTGAAGCAACCGCAATTACGTTAGCAACATTGTAGTTGGATGGATAATTAGCTGTTGCATCATTATTGCTACTTGCATTACCAGCAGCTGCAATAAACAAAATTCCTGCATTATTGGCACGTTGTATCGCATCTTGTAGTGCCTGCGAGAAGCCGCCTCCTCCCCAAGAATTGTTTGTTGCTACGATATTAAGGCCGCTTCTGATTTTTAAATCAGTGAAATAATCAACGGCTTTAATGGCATTGGCAGTGGTGCCACCTCTGCTTCCTAAAAATTTAGCACTCAAGAGTTTTACGTTCCAGCATACACCAGCAACCCCTTTACCATTGCCACCAACCCCACCAATAGTACCAGCTACGTGAGTTCCGTGGTCATCGCCAGCACCATCGAATACAGTATTATTATTACCATCGAAATCCCAACCATACACATCATCAACCAAACCATTACCATCATCATCAACACCATTACCACTAACTTCCCCAGGGTTAACGCCTGCATTTGCGGCTAAGTCTTCGTGCGTATACATGTAACCTTCGTCAATAATTCCAATGTAAACCGTGTTTGAACCAGTTTTTCCATTTGCCCATGCAGTAGCAGCATGACTTCCAAACTGATTAGCAGGAGATGTAGTAGCTCCATACATGCCCCAAAGAGAGCCATTTGTGAAATATGTATCGTTTGAAACAGCATCGTGCGTATAAATGAAATTAGGCTCTGCATATTCAATTTCATTTAATCCATTCAATCTTGTAATCGCATCCAAGGCATTCATTGGCATTTGAACGAGTGTGATACCCTCGTTATCACCAAACTTTTCCATTAATTTAGTTAGGATTTTTTCCTTAACCTTACCACCGATTCTGTCTAAAATTTCAGCTTGTTTTTCATCTGAAACCCCACTTTTAAATTTAATTAAAACTTCGTTGGGTTCATAGTTGAGAGCATTACTTCTGGCCGCACTTCGCTGTGATGTAGATGTAGTCGAGTGTTCTGACGTTTCGATGATTTCAGTTGTACAGGCAGCCATAAATGAGCCAAGTGCAACGAAAGTAGCCAACTTAATTAGTTGTTTTTTCATACGTGTTGTTTGATTAGTTTTTGATAAATAGTTTGTCAGGACTATGAAAATATAAGCAAAAATTATACCATTACCTATGCCAAAATCATTTTAAAATTATTAGACAAAGAGGATAATTTGTATAAAGAAATTTAAGCATATAAAACTGATAAATAAATGGCATATATCAAAATGAAATGCCAATTTTGTTGTTCAGAATATAACGCATGAAAATACTACATACTGCCGATTGGCATTTGGGCAAAAAACTGCATAAACACGACCTCTCGAAAGACCATCAACTCTTTTTGGATTGGTTGATAAACTTCATTCAAGAACAAAAAATAGACTTACTGCTCATATCGGGCGATGTTTTTGATTTGGCAAATCCGCCCATCGAAGCACGGGCAATGTATTACTGGTTTCTTCGACAAATGATTCAACTTAAATGTAAAATCATCATAACGGGCGGAAACCACGACTCGGCTCAAATGCTTGATGCCCCAAAAGATATTTTAAATCTACTTGATATCACGGTAGTTGGTGGAGCAATAAACCCCATCGAAAATGAGGTTATAGTGCTTGAAAATCTCGTAGTTTGTGCTGTGCCTTATCTGCGTGACGCCGATTTACGGCAAGCTATTGAGGGCGAAAGCGGAGCATCGAGAGTCGAAAACGTGCGTTTAGGCATAAAAAAACACTACGATACGTTGGCCGAAATCTGCCAAGAAAAATATCCGAATTTGCCGAAGATTGCGATGGGGCATTTGTATGCTCATGGTGTGAGTACATCTGAATCTGAGCGAGAAATTCAAATTGGTAATGAAGCGGGAATAGATAGTGACTGTTTTTCACAAACCTTTGATTACGTAGCACTTGGGCATATACACCGCCCACAAATTATTGGTGGCAATGAGCGAATTCGTTATTCGGGTTCACCGATTCCGTTGAGTTTTAGTGAGAAAAATGACCAAAAAATTGTGTTGTTGCTTGAGGTTTTTGATAATAAAATTCAAGAAATTAAGACGATTGATGTACCAAAGTTTAGAGATTTAAAGCGAATATCAGGAACCCTCGAAGAAGTAAAATCTAAATTAATTGCCCATCAGAATGAGGCTCAACTTCAAGCGTTTCTCGAAGTTGAGGTAGTTGAAGAGACTTTTAATCCATTAATAATCAAAGAGTTAAATGATTTGATAACGGTTTTTGATGATGAAAGTGCCACCGTGCTAAAACACAAGATTAGCTTTAAAAATGAAGTAAAAAGCAGTGAGGAGTTATTCGTAGAAGGACAAAACTTAGAAGATATTTCGGAGAAATCAATGCTACAAAAGCGGCTCGAAAAAGAAAATTCACTCTCTGATGAGCACCGAACGCTAATGATGGAAGCCTTCACCGAATTATTACAAATGGTTGAGCAAGACAATGAAAATTAATAAAATATATCTCAAAAATATCAATTCTTTCAAAGGCGAACATCGGATTAATTTTACCGAAAACCCATTGGGTTCGGCGGGACTTTTTGCCATTGTTGGGCCAACGGGTGCGGGAAAATCTACGCTTTTAGATGCTATAACGCTCGCACTTTTCAATCAGATTCCGAGATTTGATAAAAAAATATCCAAAGATTTTGTGGCTTCGGCTGGCTCGATTCTGACCAAAGGTGAGCGAGAATGTGCCGTTGAGATTGAGTTTTCGTGCAAATCTGGCAATTTTGTATCGAAATGGTGGATTGAAATGAATCGTAATCAGAACCTCAATGATTATGGCATGGAAATAACCGATTTGCAAACGGGCCAGTTATTGCCACTCAAAAAAAGTGAAGTACCCAAACGAAACGAAGAATTAGTTGGCTTAACCTACGACCAATTTATTAAGTCGATTTTGCTTTCGCAGGGCGAATTTGCCAAATTTTTGAAATCAGGAAAAGACGAACGAGGAAAACTGCTCGAAGATATTACAGGTACGCAGATTTACCGAAAACTCGGTAAAAAAGCCTATGAAATTGCGAAGGAAAAAGGGCAAGCCCTTAAAGATTTACGCACCAACATTGACACCGAAAAACGTAAACTTAGCACACCCGAACAAGAACAAAGTTGGCTGAATCGTAAAACTGAGATTGAAAAACTTTTGGCTGATTTGGATGTTCAAATGCAGGTTTTTAAAACCAAAATCGAACTCAAAAATCAGATTCTGAATTTTCAGAAAAGTATTACCGAAAAAAATGAACGCCAAACGAAAGAAAAACAAAACCTAAACGATTTTGAGAATTTTGAAGCAAAAAAGCTGCAAACTCACGAAAAGGCAGAGCCTTTTCAAGCACAGATATTGCAGCTCGAAGGCCAACAAAAAGCAATTCAACAGCTTCAAGAACGCTTGACCAATGAAGAAAAAAGTTTAGTGGATAGCACAAACTTACTGAATAGGATTCTGGCAAAAATTGGTGAGTTGACTAAAGAACAAAACTCACTTACACTTGAAAATGCCCTCGAAATTTTGCAAAATTTTAGAGAAAAACTAACGCAGCTCGAAAATCAACGCAGTGTTCAGGAAGCAGCAAAAAAAGCAAACGAGGCACAGATTGAAGAACTTATCAATAAAATTGCCGAAAAATCGTTGCATTTTGATTACCGACAAATCACCGATGCGATAATCGAAAATATAAAGAATGTGGGCATCAGTCATAAAACGGCACTCGACGAAACGTACAAACTTACCCAAATAATAGCTTTGGAAGAAGTACAAAGTAAACGAGAACGTTTGGCCGATGAACACCGAAATTATACGGCCTTGAAGCAATACGTTTGGGAGTACGTAAAGATTAATGAAGATATAAAAAGAGAACAAGAGCAGGAAAAACAGCAATTGGCCTTTATTTCAACTCAAAAACCAGAACTTGAAAAGCTACAATCTGCGATTAAAGAGATTTCGGGGAAAATTATACAATTAGAGAAGGAAAAAGAAACGCTCGGCAAGTCGTATAATTTTGAGAAAGACCGCCAAACCTTGCTCAAAAAAGATGAGCCATGCCCGCTATGTGGCTCACTCGAACACCCATATTTGAGCCATTATGCCAATAATTACGTGGAGATTGACTTAAAACTCAACGAAGCAAAAAAAGAAGAAAAATTACTCAACGAATCTTTCCAAAACCTCAACACTAAATTGGCTTCGGCCGATGTTTTATTGAAAAGTGCGGTTGCAAAAACGGCTACTTTTAATGAGCAAATTTCGAGCATAAAGATAAAAATTGAAGAGAAAAAACAAACACTGAAACTTGAAAAAGTAGGAGGGAACACTGAGGCAATTGACTCGCAAATCAAGGCAATCGAATGGCAACAAAACGCCTTAAATGGCATTGAAAGCAAGGCAGAAAAACTAAAAGATTTACAAAGTTTATATCGCTTATGTTCGGGCACGAAGGCTTTACAAAATGAATATAATTCACTGAATATCACTATAAAAGAACTGTATAGTGGGGCAAATTTTGAAAAAGAATACAACGATATTCAAACGTGGTTTGTAAAGACTCAAGCCAATATTCACTCTTCAACCAAAACTATTAAAGAACTCAACGACGAGATTTTGCCTAAACAAAAAGCATTTGAGGTTGACAAAACAGCACTCGAAGGCCAAATAACGTTAGTGGGTTTTGAAGATTTGAAATCGTGCCAAGCGGCAATATTGAGTAGCGAAAATGCTAAGGCTCTGCGAGATAAAAAACAAGCTCTACTTTTGGCCATTCAGACTTTGATTGAGCAAATAAAAGAACAACAAACCGAATTAGATAAACTGCACCAAAAGGACGATGTAAGTGTGGTTTTGGAAACACTACTAAAACAGCAAACCGAAACAACCACGCTACAAGAGCAAGTGCGGAAAGAACAAGTGGAGATTTCGGTAAATTTAGCAACACAGAACCAAACCAAAGAAGCAATTGAGCGTTTGGGTATTCAACTACAAACCTTAGAAAAAGACAATCTAAAATGGGAGCTTTTGGAAAAGTATATTGGTAGTGCCGATGGAAAAAAGTTTGCCACCTTTGCTCAAGGGCTTACGCTCTCACGTCTGATGGCTTTGGCCAATCGCCGACTCACTGGCTTATCGGATAGGTATTTACTGGATAAACCTGGCGAACAAGATGAAGATGAACTAATGATTGTTGACCAATATATGGGTAACGAACGTCGTTCAGTGAAAACACTTTCGGGCGGAGAAACTTTTATGATTAGCTTATCGCTGGCTTTGGCTTTATCGGATTTGGCTTCTAAGAATATCAAACTTGATAGCTTGTTTATTGATGAAGGCTTCGGCACACTCGACCCCGAAACGCTCGATTTAGCACTTAATACACTCGAAAAATTACAGCAAGAGGCTCAGAAAAACATCGGTATTATTTCGCACGTAGAGTCAATAAAAGAACGAATTGCTACCCAAATTCGTCTTGAACGAAATAATCGTGGCTTTAGTCAGATTATTATTAAGTAAAATTCAAAAAAAAGTGGTACACTTCGTTTATCGTTGATAACAGGTGTGCCACTTTTTTATCTATTATCTTTAGAGTGCTTTATTCACGGCTCTAACAACTTCTGGAACCGAAATGAGGCCAGTGTGTCGCCATAATTGCTTGCTATTTTGAAACAAAATAAGCGTAGGCACTGCATCAATTTTATATTTCTTACGGAGTGCCGTATTTTTATCAACGTCGATTTTCATAATCGTGATGTCCTCGTCGAGTTCTTCGGCTAATTGATTGAGCATCGCATCAATTTTGCGACAAGGTTTACACCATTCGGCCGAGAAATCTATCAAAACGGGTTCGTCCGAACCCACCAATTCTTCAAAAGTACCAGTCATTGCTGTATAAAAGTGTTTTACTGAACTAATACTACATTTTTTCTACGGTTTTGGTTCTATACGTGTACCATAAATGATTGAGAAGGTTCTTTCGCCAAAAAAATAATAAAATTTCTCCCTACCTTTGAGCAGAGATTCAGAGAAAAATAGTAACAATGAGAGAAAAGAATAGAAAATATATACCAGCTAACACCGCAAAACCTACAAGGTCAGACTTAACCCAATTTAAGGTTACCGAAGAAACCGAACTATTAGTATTTCTGTTGGCCAAAATAACAAGTAGAAGCCGAAACGATGTGAAGGCTTTGTTGAGAGACCGTCAGATATTTGTTGATGGAAAGCCAATTACGCAGTTTAATCACCCACTAAAACCCGAACAAGTGGTTGAGGTAAAATGGCGAAAAGCTCCCGAAGAGGCCAAGTATCGTGGATTAAATATTGTTTTTGAAGACCAATACCTTATCGTTATCGAAAAACAAGCGGGTGTACTTTCTATTGCTACCGAAAAGCAAAAAGATAACACGGCATATAGCATTTTGAGTAACCACGTAAAAAAGCAAGACCCTCGTAATCGTATTTTTGTGGTGCATCGCCTCGACCGAGAAACGTCGGGCTTGATGATGTTTGCCAAGAGTGAAAAAATCCAGAAACTATTGCAAGAATCTTGGAATGCCACCATCGAAGAACGCACCTATTTGGCCGTTGTTGAGGGCTATGTCGAGAAAAAGCAAGATACCATTACCTCGTATTTGGTTGAAAGCAAGGCGTTGATTGTCTATTCGAGCAAAAATCCCGAAGTAGGGCAGAAGGCAGTCACGCACTACGAAGTCTTAAAAAGCAATAAAAACTTCTCATTATTGAAAGTAAACCTCGAAACTGGCCGTAAGAATCAGATTAGAGTACACGCCAAAGATATGGGGCATTCGGTAGTGGGCGATGAAAAATACGGTGCCAAAACCGACCCTATCAAACGCCTTGGTCTTCATGCATGGGTGTTGGCTTTTAAGCACCCGATAACGGGCAAAGATTTTCGTTTTGAGACCGAAATGCCTACAAAATTTACGGGTTTGTTTAATTAATACCCGATTTCGACGAATTTTCTGCATTATTGGTCTGCTAAAAATACACGCTCGACGTTTTCTGTTACAGTACTATTCGTACACAATGATTCAATGCCTATATTTGTATTGACACTACTACGAAAAAACTAAGAAACGCTCTTTTAGGCAACCAAAGATGAAAAAAGCATTGATTCTAATATTTATGTTGACTTCATCTTTGGTAATTGCCCAACAAAAATCTACTGTAAAAGGAATTGTGGTTGATGAAAGCGGCCAACCAATACCATTTGCAACAATTAGCGTATTAGCCGCTAAAGATTCTTCTACGATTTTAAATCAGTTTACTAAAGAAAACGGAGCTTTCGAGTTTTCGGGTCTCTCGATGGCCAATTATCTTTTTAAAATTTCGGTTGTTGGGTATTCAACTACGTTCCAAGCATTTTCGCTTATTGAAACAATTACGGATTTGGGGAACGTACAAGTAAAAAATGCCGATAACGTACTAAACGAAGTTGTGGTAAAAGGTAATAAAGAACCCGTTGCTGTAAAAAAAGACACACTCGAATTTGATGCGGGAGTGCTGAAACCTCAGCAAAACGATAACCTCGAAGATTTATTAAAGAAAGTACCCGCTCTCGAAATCGATGAAAATGGGGGTATAAAAACCCAAAATAAAGTCATCAAGAAAATCTACGTTGATGGCAAAGAGTTTTTTGGCAACGACCCACAATTGGCTCTCAAAAATTTACCCGCCGAGTCGATTGAAAAAATCCAGGTCGTAGAAAAAAAGACCGAGCAAGCCGAGTTTTCGGGCGTTGATGATGGTGAACGTGAAATGGTGATTAACGTAACGCTTAAAAATACTCACAAAAAAGGCACAATGGGATTTGCATCGGTGGCTGGAATACCACCTTTGGGAAGTACAAACGGGTATTACAATGCCAAAACCTCAATCAATTGTTTTAGTCCGAGCGAGCAGTTTTCGGTGATTGGTTTATTCAATAACCTAAATCAGCAGGGCTTTACGCCACAAGATGCGGCCAATTTTTCGAGTCTAAATGCTCAGTCGAATCGTGGTGGGGGCAATAATGCTTCTGCTAATGTCAATTTGCCAATAGTGGTTGGCAAACGCCCTGGAGTTATTTCAACGGAAGGTACGGGTTTCAATTATAATAATCAGTACGCTAAAAAATCTTCGTTGCAGAGTAGTTATTTTTTCAACGCAAGCCATACTGATTTGGTCAGAAATTTATTCAGACAAAGTTTTTTGCCCGCCAAAACTATCAATACCGACCAAAATACGAAACAGAATCGGGACAATTTTAATCATCGACTCAATGCAACGCTGACGCATCAGTTTGATGAGCGAAACTTACTTAAATTCACCACAGCCCTCAATACAGTTTCGGGAAGTGCTTTTACTAATAGTTTATCGAAAGTCAGTACTTTAACAGCAGGCGATACCGTAGAAAATAATTCTAATCGAACTGTTCGAAATCACTCGCAGGGTATTAGTTTCAATAATAATCTTTTGCTGCGTCATCGTTTTGCTTTGCCCCGTAGAACCGTGAGTTTAAATGCGGTTTTCAATCTGAATAATGATAAAAACAACGACTCAACAAACACACTAAATCAAAACCAAGTAAACGGAAGCATCGTTGAGCGAATAATTAAGCAAGAAAACGACCGCCAAACTACGCAACAAAATCAACGAATTCAAGTAGCTTTCACCGAGCCATTGGCTAAAACCATGACGCTCGAGGGTAATTATGCGTATCAGAAAAATATCAATCGCTCAAACTTTGATGTTTGGGATATTGTAAATAATAATTTGGTGCAGAATTTTACATCGAGCAATGCGTATAGCAGTAATTTTAATTTCCAACAAGCTGGTTTTAAGGTCAATAACGAAACCAAAGAGAAAACATTTATGGTGGGTGTTTTCTATCAAAAATCTATTTTGCAGAGCATTGTGAAACGTGCAAGCGATAATGTTTTGGAACGCTCATTTCAAAATGTTTTGCCTTCATTGAGGTATTCATTCCGTAAAAATGCTGCAAAAAGTACCGATAAAAACGCAAAGGCCAACAATAGAAATAACAGTATTACCTTTGAATATAACACAGCCGTAAACGAGCCATCGGTGCGAGATTTACAGCCAATAACGGTCAATAATAACCCCCAAAACATTGTTTTGGGAAATCCCGACCTTAAACCCGAATATATTCACCGATTAATTATCAATGAAAATTCATTTAACCCAAAAACTTTCACCAATATTGGAATAAACGGTAATTTGAATTATACA
>JALQYE010000102.1:5071-15494 GCA_023254245.1 Emticicia sp. | reverse complement strand
ATGCCCGATAAAATTTTATTTTTTGAACATTACGAAATTTTTGTTTCTAATGCTTATTTTTAATTATTCCATCCCTTTGGGATTCTGCTTGGTGTTCGTCTCATTTCTATAATCATTTCATCCCTTTGGGATTTATTACTGACATTTCTACAAATAAAACTCACGCAATGTTCAATACTAAAACCCGTATGATTCTGTAAAGTTATATGTACATCGTCTATCTTTTAGAACCTTTATTACTTTTTGAAAAACCATACTTTTTACCACCCGAAGATGAGCCTTTTGATGATGAACCGCCACTACTTTTGGCTGAACCTGTCTTTTTCTTTGCGATTGGTCTTGGGTGTTTCTTTTCGTGGAATGCACCTTTGAAAGTTGGGTCTTCTTTTTTGCGTTGGTTATCTATTTCGAGCAACATCGCTTGATTTTCATCGAATGGTGTCGGAGCGATTTCAACATCGAGCGGAATCAACTCACGAGGAATTTCCATGCGAATGATTTTCTCAATTTTTTTGATGTGGTACTCCTCAGCGGGCGTCAAAAATGTAATGGCTTCGCCGATATTATTGGCTCGTCCAGTTCGCCCGATTCGATGGACATAATCTTCATAAATGAGCGGTACATCAAAATTTATCACGTGGCTAACATTCTGAATATCAATACCTCTGGCGGCTACATCGGTCGAAATCAATACTTTCACATCACCCTCACGAAAGGCATCCATTGAGTTAATACGAGTATTTTGTCCTTTGTTGGCATGAATCACCCGAATATCACCTTTGGCAATAACTGGTCCTTTGAGTGCCTCAAAAACCGTATCGGCCACGTCTTTTGAGCGAGTAAAAATAATGGTCTTTTGTATTTCACCAGTCTTGAAAAGGTACGCCAAAATATTAATCTTGGTTTGCATATTAGGCACTGCAAACATTCGTTGCTTCACAGTTTCGGCAGTGGTTGCTTGCGGAGAAACCTCGATACGAGTCGGAAATTCAAGAAATTCGTAGGAAAGCTTCTCTACTTTTTCGGGAAAAGTAGCCGAAAACAACAGATTTTGTCTTTTACGTGGAATCACTTCCAAAATACTACGAATCTGTGGCATAAAACCCATATCCATCATTTTATCGGCTTCGTCCAGAATCATCACTTTGATGTCTTTTACGCCAATTTCGCCACGCAAATACAAATCCATAAATCGACCAGGGGTCGAAACAATAATATCAACCCCAGCCTGAATAGTTTCGATTTGAGTTTTTGGGCCAAGTCCACCATAAAGTGCTACGTGACGAATATCAGTATATTTTGCCAATTCACCCACTGCTTTGTCAATCTGAATCACCAGCTCACGTGTAGGTGCAAAAATCAAGCATCTTGGCAATTTGCCTTGTGCATATTTTACTTTCATCAGAATTGGCAAAAGATACGCCGCCGTTTTACCTGTTCCTGTCTGAGCGATTCCCAAAACATCGTGTCCTTGAAGCGTCAGTGGAATGGTTTTCTGCTGGATTGGCGTGGGTATTGTATAGCCCGCATCAGCCACGGCATTGAGTAACTGGCGGTTAAGCTCAAATTGTTCAAATGTATTTTCTATTTCTTCCATAAATCTCTCCCAATTTCTCTTAATAGAGAAAACTTCTTAATTAGACTTTCGCAGGAAAGTCATTTGGTTATTTTTAATTCTTTAAAAGTTCCTTCAAAACTTTCATCAAAGCCCGAAGTATATTTTGCCCAAAAACGAACTTTTGTAACTCTCTGATTATCAACACCCTTATTCAAGAAAAAGTTACAGGCTTCGGCTTGGGTGGTTATTTTTTGATTGATGAATACCCCACCACGCAAGATTTTATCAATCACTCGGAAGTTTTCTTGACGGCCGTTTTCGTACGTTACCAAACAATACAAATAAGGTGGCTGAAAAAACAACCTCGCCAACTTTCCTTTGGTACTATAATTGATTTTTGCCGAAAAACGAATCGGATTCGCTGATTTTGGCAGTTGAATATCTTCGTTTAGTTTGAACTTAATGGTAGCTAAATCATTGTATGTCAAACCTTTAAATACCTTACTTCTCTGAAAAAGATAAAAAGTATCTTGTTGAATAACGGTCGTATCAGTTAGTGTATAATTTCGCAAAAGGGCTTCACTTAAATCGGTTTCGACCCAAAACGGGTTTTGTTCACGAAAGGCTTCGGTACGAAACAGCACAAATGCAGGGGCGTTTTTTGACAGGTATTTCTCGCCGTTTTTTTTCATCAACCAATCGCTGTTTGCTTGATACGATTGGATAATTGGGCGTGGATTATAATTTAGTTGATTGAAATAAATATGCGAAACTTGGTGCGGAACAATATCAATACTGGCGTTTCCAACTTTACTCAGTAAATCGTTTGGCAACTGTACAGGAGAGTCTTTGAAATTATCTTCGTATTCGTAGCTGACGAGTCTTTTTAAATAATTTACGGGATTTTTCTGTGCTAAAATTTCTACCAAATCTTTTGCTGAAAAGCCTTTTTCTGAAATTTCCTGCGAAATATTCGTTGGTGGATAGCTCAATAGATATCCTTTAAGCGTTTTTTCACCAATGTAAAAACGAATCAGTTGGGTAGCCAGTAATTGTAGGCATAAAATAACCACGAACATTCGCCCTGCCCAAATTTTGTATGAGTTTTCGGTAAATAAGTAAATCAGAGCAGCCAAAGGGGGCATTAATAAGAAAAACCCAAAAATATTGAACGCTCCAACGGCCGTATGGGCTTGTTTGAAGCCCAAAAACCAAGCAAGTGAAATGAGTAAATATAAATAAACACCCTCAAAGTTTTTCTGAAAAATTGAGCGAAAAGATTTGAGAACAAACGCCAAAACTACCACCACAATCAACGCCTCAAAAAACAAGAGCGACAGTAATTCTTTGGTGCTTAGAAGCATGGCAGCCATCGCATCTTGGTAGGCATCAATAATTTTCAGGCTGGCTTCGAGATACGCAGGAATATCTACATGCAGCAAAAAAGAAAGTGCGTAAGTCAGTAGAAGCTGGGCCACCCAAACAATAAGTATTGTGCGAAATGTAAAGGCCTTAATCAACCCAAAATAGATGAGTGAAGCTCCGAAAAGGCCGTAAACTATAATACTTAGATTGACTTTTATATAGAAAATCAAGACCGAAATCAGAACCGCCAACAACAAAGCCACCGAATTACGCGTGCGAAGTGCATAGAGCAACCAAAACAAAAAGAAGTAAAAAAACGTAAATGAGGTATCGGAAATAAAGCCCCACGGCATAAAAATAACCAACGACGAAACGGCTACTATACACCAATTTTTACCTGCTTTTTGAAAGCAAAATTTGATGATAATTAAGTAATTGAGCAACGTACAAACTTCGGCCGCAACCAATACCATAATTAAAAATAAAATCACGGCCAAAAACGAAGCCTTTATCAATGGCCATCACGAGCGACTCATGCCACGAGGCATCAATGGTAAAACCCGCATAACCAGCTGGAAGCGATAATGAAAAGTATATTAAACCGAAAAAAACAAAGAATAAAATCTGACGATTAAAGAAGCCTGCCGTTTCTGATTGCATTGATTATGGTAAATAAAACGTGAGACAATAGACACGAGATATGAGAAAAACATTCTTCTTTTGTCTATTGTCTAATATCTTTTGTCTAAATATCTACAAAAATAGCTTAAATAACGACCAAAAACTGGCTTTTTAATATAAATATTTCATTTCACGTAATAAGTTTGTATTTTAGTAGAATTCAAAAACTACCTAAACACATGAAATACTTCAACAAACTCTCCAGCAAAAAGCACTTATTTTTCCTGTTTTTTACGCTCACGGTTTCCTTTACTTTATTTGCCCAAAAATACGATACTGTCATAAAAAATGGGCGTATCATTGATGGGTCGGGAAATCCGTGGTTTTCGGCCGATGTCGGCATCAAAAACGGTCAAATTGCCTTTATTGGCTTTATACAAGCAGGCGATGCCGCAAAAATTATTGATGCAAAAAACCAAATCGTTTGTCCTGGTTTTATTGATGTGCATACGCACGTTGAAGATGCTATTCAGAAGCTTCCCACCGCCGATAATTTCATTTATGATGGCGTGACGAGTATCATTACTGGTAATTGTGGTGGCTCTGAAGTAAACTTAGCCAAATTTTTCGACGAACTTAAACAGATAAAACTAAGTGTGAATCTTGGTTCGTTGATTGGCCATAATTCGGTGCGTAGGTATGTCATGAAAAATGTATTTCGTGACCCAACCGCCAAAGAACAAACTCAGATGGAAGCCCTGGTGGAGCAAGCCATGAAAGACGGAGCCGTTGGCTTAGCAACGGGTTTGATTTATATTCCAGGTACTTACTCTAAAACGCCTGAGGTTGTGGGGCTGGCCAAAGTTGCATCTTCTTATGGTGGCATTTACGCTTCACACATTAGAGATGAAGCATCGAAAGTCAAAGAAGCCATCAATGAGGCAATCAATATTGGTCGGGAAGCACATATTCCTGTCGAGATTTCACATTTTAAGATTTCGAGTAAACCTCTTTGGGGACAAAGCAACGTAACCCTCGATTTGGTAGACAAAGCTCGTTTAGAAGGAATTGACGTTAATATCGACCAATATCCGTACACCGCAAGCAGTACTAATATGGGAACGATGCTACCTTCGTGGGCTTTAGCCGATGGCGATTCGTTGGTGCATATTCGGTTGACTAACCCCGATACTCGTAAAAAGATTCGAGAAGAAATGCTCAAAGGTTTGAAAGCTGATAACCGTAAGAACTTCGATTATGCTTTCGTAGCTCGTTATAAAGCAGATTCTACGCTTAATGGTAAAAATATCACTGAAATAAATAAGCTTTTGGGCAGAAAATCAAACATGGAAACCGAAGCTGACCTCATCATGGATATGGTTGATAAAGGGGGTGCTCAAATGATTTTTCATAAAATGAGCGAAGAAGATGTCGCTCGAATTTTACAGTACCCTTTTACCATGATAGCTTCTGATGCAGGTGTAATTCAGTTTAATAGAAATGTACCTCACCCACGTGGCTATGGCTCAAACGCACGAGTATTGGGTGTATATGTGAGAGAAAAAAACGTATTACGCCTTGAAGATGCTATCCGCCGCATGACTTCTCTCCCAGCCCAACGATTTAGAATTGATAATCGTGGCTTGATACGCACAGGTTATGCTGCCGATATTGTAGTTTTTGATGAAAATAAAATTACCGATAAGGCTATCTTTGAAAAGCCTCACGCTTATTCAGAAGGCATTGATGCCGTACTGGTTAATGGTGTGGCAGTTCTTGAAAACGGTAAACACACAGGCCAAAAATCAGGCGAAATTATTTATGGAAAAGGTAAAGTAAATTAAAGGAATTTACCAGAGCGTGTAGTTTTTATGGTAATTACACGCTCTGATTAGTTTAATCGTGGGTCGGTTGGGTAGTTTGATAGAACCTTATACTGTCCTCCCATGCGTTTTAATACCTCTCGCCAAAAGTTTTTACTGGGAATTTCAAAAATCAAACTGGCATCAACATCCGACACAATCCAAGAATTCTGCTTCAATTCTCCTTCTAATTGTCCACCAGACCACCCCGAATAGCCAATAAAAAGCCGAATATCATTCTCTGATATTTTCCCAATATTTATCAAAATTTTTACTTGCTCAAAATCTCCCGACCAGAAAAGTCCATTTCCAATATCAACTGCACCCTCTATTTCATCACCCAAACGGTGAATAAAATGGAGCGTATTTTGCTCAACTGGCCCACCCAAATATAGAGGCAGTTCAGCATAGATATTTTCCATTACATCATCGAGCTTCAAATTTGTCAACTGGTTTAGCACCAAGCCAAAAGCACCTTGTTCGTTATACTCACATAGCAGTACCACGCTTCGCTCGAAGTTTTTATCTCCTAAAAACGGCTCTGCAATCAATATTTTCCCTTTTACTGGTGTCATTCAAATATAATTAAGTAAGCTATTAGATGTTCTAATGTTGCATAAAATATGACAACATCAAACATTTTTTTACAATAACTCTAAATTAGAGCATCGTTTCATTATCTACTCCAATTAATTTAAAAAAAATAATATTTCTTAAATCCAAACTAAAACCATTCTCGTATCTACACTCAAATGTCCTAAAATATACTTCTTGAATGTTATATGTTTTTTAAAACGTTTATAAAAAAAATGTAAATGTTGAAATCCAAAATGAAATTAATCTCGTAGATGCTGTAAAATATTTAGTTACTCATAGTTATCATCAATTTTCTATTAAAATTTCAGAAAACTATGAACTATACTATTAATTGAGTGAAAACTTGAGTCTCGTAACTATGTTCTCGTTTCAGACTATTTATTAAAATTGAAAAATATAAAAGTAAAATCTAACGTAAAGTTAATTTCGTAGATGCTGTTAGTTGATTAGTTACCTACAATTTCTTTACATTTCTGTTACTTATCCTACAATTAAAAAATTCATCAAACACATACCTTGTTATTGATTGAGTAATAAATTCACACCCCTTAGTAAAATTTAATATGCCGTTTTAATGGGAAATATTTAAGGTTTACTATTGATTATAAAAATGTCAGGATTAATCGCTTCATTCGGTTATTTCTATTCTATAAAAATTCACTCGATAGCTTATCTTGATTTAAGTGGCCTTTAGGCCATAGTGATATAAGTTAAGCAAAAAACAAACCTTGCTGTAACTCAAATTTGTAGAAGTTCGATTGTAAGGTGTTATCCTAAATTAGGGTAGCTACCTTAACGAGATTCTTAGTTTAAAGCATGCTAAAGCCATGCTTTCTGACTTTGAGTACTTTTTACTATCTATATTATTTAAAAACAAACCTTCAAGAAATGGAAAAATTTAATTCTTTCGAATTTAATGCAGAAAATGTAATCGGTGGGCTATCTCTATCTGTTGTTGGTAACGCTTGTTTATCACTCAATATTAAACCTCTGATAACAAACGTGAAAACTCATGTAAATGCAATCGCATGCCCAACTCCAGTAGTTTATTGTCCTCCACCTGTTGTATGTCCTTGTCCTCCTGCAACTACTCATATTGGAGCATCAGTTCATGTTAGTCTTTCAGCGGGTTTGGGACTAAATCACTAATTCTTAATTACGCAATTTTTTAATTTATAATAACTATTTTTTATCTAAAACTTACCTAAAATAATGGAAAAATTTAACTCTTTCGAATTTAATGCAGAGAACGTAATCGGTGGAACTGCTATCGCTCCTGTGTCTTTAACAACTCCTTGTGTTACTGTTCCTTCTTTAACAGCTACCGTCAACCCTACTCCAACTGTAACTACTATTAAGTCTGTTGTTACTGGTGTTCTTTCTACTGTGGTTGCAGCGGCTCCTACTGTAACTGTTACTTCTGGAACTACTTGCGGCGGTTGTTGCTAATTAAATAAAGGATTATCTTAATGTAAATCTTTTATACTATAAAATATTAAAGTTCAGGAAAATCGAAATCTTTAAGTTATTATAGTAACCCAAAATTAAAAAGCAAGATAGACTCTCTTTATGGGAGTCTATTTTTTTGTATCTAATCTTAGTTAAGAGTATAACGCATACAGAATGCCTAAGCTACATTTAAAACGTTTTAAATTAACTTAAACCATCTTTTTTTCGCATTGTGCAAACTCTATATTCAAAGACACTATCAAGATTACAAACCAGATTGCATACTACTTTATTACCTAATTTTTAAGATTTGTAAAAGGTAGATAAACGAGAAAGCCGCTTCGTTTGAAGCGGCTTTCTCGTTTATAACTTATATTTTGCACCCTTTGGATATTGGTTATTTTTTCAAAATCATTTTTTGAACCAATGGTTTGTTTTCAACTCTCAATACACGAACTGTAAGTTCAGTAGCTGGAAGGTTGTTTGGCAATTGGTACGCTTTACGTAAATCTTTTACCATACCTTCTTTGTGCATGATTGTTGAACCATCTTGGTTTGTTACATCTACCGTGATTTGCTCGTTTTCGTTCATTCCGCCCAATTTCAAGAAGTACTCACCTTCTGTTGGGTTAGGGTAAACACCAATCTCTGCTTTGATATTACGGCTTTTTGCCAATGTAAATAAAGTACCGTTTGATAAATCAGTTGAAGCTGAAAGTTTTGAATCTTCCAAAACATCCCAAGTGCCTCTTTTTAAATAAGCTACTTCCTCTAAACCAGCTTGACCATTTACAGCTACTTTAGCAGAAGCTTTTACTGATTCAGCTTTCAAAGTCCAATATTCATTTTCGTTGATAGTCTCAACGTTTTCAGAAACTTGGCCAGAGATATTCAATGGACTTTTATATAAATATGAAGCTGAAAGTATTTGACTTTCAGAGTTACGAGCTACACTGAATGCACGGAAGTTTGTGCCATCACCTAATGGGAATTCAAAAGCTTCGCTACCTTCTTTCTTCACTACACCTCTTACGTGCGAGAAGTCTGAAGCTCCGCTGTGTTTTGCATCTGCTGAGAACACTAATGGGTTTGTTGATGATGATTCAATTACTCCACGACGGAATGCCACTGATTGATTGATACGAACTGGAGTTTCGAGTTTCACATCATTATCTAACATTAATTGGCTGAATGAAAGCTCGTTTTTGCTTTTTATAAGCTGAGTTCCATTACCATCAAAAACCGCTACTCCTGTTGATTGAACAGAGCTAAGGTTTTCTAAGTTTTTCTGGAAATGAACCTTACCATTATTAGTAATTTTACCTTCATTTACTACATCGGTATTGAAGCTCACAACTGCACCTTCGCTTACGTAGAAGTCTGTACTATTGACAAACTGAGCATTAACATGGCCAGCCAATAAGCAGACGCCAAGTGAGTAGATGATTTTTTTCATATATTAATACGTTTATCTTGTTTTCCTGATATAAAGGTAAATACTTGTTTTAATAAGAAAAAGCTTTCCTATTAAATTTTATTTAATGGTCAACAACGTCTTAATGAGAGGTTGTCGGTGATTTTTATAAGATTTTCCAATGCTTTCTGTGATAAAACTAAGCAATTATCATTCCAAATATAATTATTTGGATATAATTCTACTAAGTAGCAGTATTTTTAAGAAATGTTTTTTTTATTTAATAATAAAAAAAGAATTGGCACGTGGCTTGTGCCATTGTAAAAACTATCTTTTAAAGAAAATTTCTTAGTACAACTTCACGCGATTTACCAAAAAAGCCCAAACAAGTGCCAAAACTGCCACTATCGAAAATGCGAAAGGCAAATTGATACTTTTGGATATGAAGCCAATCAATACTGGCCCAGCCAAAAAGCCTCCCATACTGAAAGTATTCATGGTTGCTAAACCTGCACCTTTGGCCATACCTGGCACACGAGCCGCACTACCATATAGTATAGGAGCTCCACACGATACACCTGCACCAACGAGCGTAAAGCCTAAAATGGCAGTAATCGTATAAGGAAAGATAATAGCTAAGGTAATACCCAACGCCGCAATAATGCCGCCCGTGCGAAGTACGGCATTTCCTCCAAAACGGGGAATGAGAGCATCACCTACGAAACGCCCCAACGACATAAACATTGAGTAGCCAGCCAGTCCCCAGCCAATGAAATAATCATCAGTCTGAACAATATCTCGCATATAAACAGCCGTCCAATCGGCCATTGTTCCTTCAGTTACGTTGGTGCAAAGACTTATCAAAATCATTAACAGTAAAGCACCTTTTGGAAGAATGAATTTTGCTTGGCCACTTTCTTCTTCGGTAATTTTTTCTTCGTGAATACCCAAAATGATTGGTCGGAGTAGTAGAACCATAGCTGTAATTACGACAGCTATGACCGTCATCTGCAAAACTGGTTCGATTTTCATTCCACGCAAAATACTGGCGGCGATTGAGCCAAACATCAGCCCTGCACTAAACATTCCGTGACAGGTTGACATAATATTGATGCTATATTGATGCTCAAGACTTGTTACGCAAGTGTTCATGGCCACATTCGTAACCGAAAGACACATTCCTACAATTATCAAACTAACGGAAGTAAGAACTAACCAGCTTGCACCAACTGGACAAACAAACGTAGTAGCTAACAAAATCAGCCCAATAACAGTCGTATTGAGCATTCCGAAGCGATTGATGAAAAAAGTCGAAAATGGATTCATGACTGTCGCTCCGATTGGAAAACTTAGCAGAAGCAAACCCAATTGAGCATCATTTAGGTCAAATTTTTGTTTAATATAAGGAATTAAAGTTGCCCAGTTGCCAAATAAAAAACCTACTGAAATAAAGACCATTCCGATGGCCAAACTTTGTCGATGGGTAAAAAAAGTGCGTAAATGAGTAAGCATTATAAACAATATTGTAGGACAGGTTTACAACCTGTCAGTTGGAGC
>JALQYE010000102.1:0-4971 GCA_023254245.1 Emticicia sp. | reverse complement strand
TGGGTAAAAAAAGTGCGTAAATGAGTAAGCATTATAAACAATATTGTAGGACAGGTTTACAACCTGTCAGTTGGAGCAATTATATTAATGGAGTTCTTTTTGGCTGTTAAAATATGGCACGCTGATGAAACGGATATTTTATAACACTGATTTCCACAGATGTTTGTTTAATCTGCGGAAATCATAAACAATCTATAAAATCTAACCGACGATTTCTTTGATTTTCTGATACGTAAGCCCTTCATAATTAACAATGTAGCTATCACAAACGGGTAATTCTTCTTTTTTGTAAGTCGAAAGAACGCCCACAACTTTTGCACCTGCAGCTTTTCCTGCGGTAACACCCGAGAACGAATCTTCAAAAACTACACATCTTTCGGGCGAAATATCTAAGTTTGAAGCAGATTTTAAATAAACTTCGGGGTTTGGTTTGTGAGAGTTCACATCTTCGCTGGCGAGTAACGATTGCATTTTATCACGCAGAGGTAGTTTACTCAAAATCATTTCCATGTTTAAGTAAGGAGCAGAAGTTGCGATACCTGTTTTTACACCATTGGCTTTTAGGTCTTCGATAAATTCGATTAAACCAGCTATTGGTTTTACATGTGCTTCGTAGATTTCACGAAAGAGAGCTTCCTTTTCAAACTCCATGCGGTCGAATTCTTCGCCAATGATTTCTCTTTTGAAAAAGTGTTTTAGAATATAACTATTGCTTTTACCGTACATGTGAGCAATAAATTCTTCCTCACTTGATGCAATTCCGTGTTTATCGAGATAAGCTTTCCAAGCAAGTGAGTGATAAGGGTTTGTGTCGCAGATGACACCATCCATATCAAAAATAACGGCGAAAGATGTTTCCAATTTTCTTTTGGGAGGTTTAAGTTTTATTTTGCAAAAGTACAATTTTTCAAGGCCAGATTCTACCATTTGATTTACTAAAATTAGCACTGGATTGATTGTTTATCTCTTAAAACACTTATTTTTGTTTCAAATTGCTATTTATTTACTCCCAGAAACGAAAAGTCCCCAATGTTTTACGAATCTTATATTTTCCCAAAAGCTTTCAAGTTTAAAATACAGCTTCTGATGCTTCCCATGTTGCTTTTTTTGATGGGAAGTCATTCGATATCCGCACAAACAAACAATATTTTCACTATCAATTTTCCCACCAATCGCATTGTTTTCCAGCGAAACAATGATAATCTTGGATTCATTAATATCATCGGAAATTACAGTCAAATTATTGATAAAGTTGAAGCAAAACTTACTCCTGTATTGGCTGGACAAGGCGTAGAAACAGGCTGGATTATTATACAAGAAAAACCTAAAGCGGGGTATTTTACAGGAAAAATACAAGGACAGGGTGGCTGGTATAAACTTGATATCAGGGTATCGAAAGATAATATTATTTTACAAACCAAAACTATTGAAAAAGTGGGAATTGGTGAAGTTTTTATCGCTTTGGGACAATCAAACGCTCAAGGGATACCGAATTATGGAGCAAAAGGAGCAACCGATGATAGAGTAAATACAATTGATTTTCAGAATACCGAAGTATTAGACCCACTCCCCGAAAATCTTAGTTTTGTTCAACTCAGTGAAAAAGTAAACATAGCTCCGCAAGGCGATGGCCCGTGGTGCTACGGAGAATTGGGCGATAGACTCGTAAAGAGGCTGAACGTGCCAGTAGCATTTTTTAATGAAGGGCTTCTGTTGGTTTCGGTCATCAATTGGCGAGAAAGTGCCGAGGGTAAACCAACTTTCAATTTTGTTTTAGATGTTGGCGGACGTTTTCAATTGCCTAAGGGCTTGCCTTATGTAAACCTCCGAAATACATTAAACTACTATGGCTCATTAATGGGCGTTCGGTCGTTGCTTTGGATGCAAGGCGAAACCGATAATTCGCCTAATAAGCTTTCGGCCGATGTCTATTCTACGAATCTTCAACGCCTCATTGATATTTCGAGAAATGATTTTGACGAAAATCTTACTTGGATGGTGGCTCGCACTTCGGTGACCTATCAAGCCCCATCGAACCCCGAAATTACTGGTGGACAAAATCGAGTAATCAATAAAGTTGGAAATAATGTTTTTGCAGGCCCATTCACTGATAACTTACAAATTCCACGCCCTGACAATGTGCATTTTCAGAATATCCCTGGTAATATGGGCATTTCGCTTTTGGCCGAAAATTGGGATAAATCGCTGGACGACAATTTTTTCAAAAACTCAAAACCGATTTTGGCAAAACCAATTATCGAACCCGAAATCAATTGCGATACTAACAACCGAGTAAGCCTCAAACTACCCGAAGGACTAAAAAGTTACGAATGGTCGAATAATGCTAAAACGAATCAAATCACAGTCGATAAAGGCACTTTTACGGTAGCTGTAAAAGACCTCAAAGGCAATAAATTACTTGTCCCGAGTATTAACACAAACCTGGTTTATCCTGCTACAAAACCTACTATCACGGCTGATAAAAATTTTGAATTCTGCACCGATGGAACCGTGAAAATTGAGCTTACGGCGAATATTACTGGGGCTAAATCATACATTTGGAGTTCGGGGGAAAGCACACAGAAAATATCAGTTGACAAATCGGGCGATTTTACGGTAAGAATACAAAATAACTTTGGTTGTATTTCAGAAGTGTCGGAGAAAGTGACTACAAAAGCAAATCCGATTCCAGCCCAGCCTAAAATTTTGGTTTCTCCTGCCAATAATGTTTGTGAAGGACAAGTGATTACGCTCTCGACCGACAGCAATGAAAAGCCTTTGTGGAGCAATAATGATAGTTCAAAAACTATTACCCTCGATAAAAACGGAAATTATGAATTCTCTCTAAAAGTCAGCAATAATTTTGGTTGCGTATCGCCAACTTCAACTATCGAAACTCTCAGTATTAACCCTACGCCCAAACAACCAATATTATCACAAATTGGACTTTTTACGCTAAAAGTCTCCAACGGGGATTTTTTACCTACTGACCAATTTGAATGGAAAAAAGATAACATTTTTTTCTTAAAAACAACTTCTCAAAATATAAAAGCCGTTCAAAATGGCAGTTATCAGGCCTCTACGCTTCGCAGCTACAAACTACTTAATAATCAAGAGATTAGCTGCAAATCCAAACCTTCGGAAGCAATTATTTTTCAAGCTTCAACAAATATTATTTCGGTTTATCCAAATCCAGCAACGGGCGATTTTGTTTATGTAGACACCAAAGAAATTCTCCGAAATTTAAACATTACATTTTACAGTAACTTAGGCAAACAGATATATAAATTCCAATTAGACAATACTGCCGAACGCAAAGAAATAGATATAAAAGGTTTAGAAAAAGGCACTTACGAAATCCGAATCACTGCTGATGACTTCGAGGGCTCAGCACGCTTAATAATACTAAAATGACGAAACTATATTACCGATAAATTGGTTAGATTAGTTCGAGCTATTCTTTAACAATTGAATGAATAATACCCAAAACACGCACCATACCGACGTCGAATCTCTTGACCCGAAGCAATACATCATCATCAAGGGAGCAAAAGTAAATAATCTTAAAAATATTGATGTGGCTATTCCCCGCAACAAGCTCGTGGTGGTTACGGGGCTTTCGGGCAGTGGCAAATCTTCGTTGGCTTTCGATACCCTCTTTGCCGAAGGGCAAAGAATGTACGTTGAAAGTTTAAGTTCGTATGCTCGTCAGTTTTTGGGGAGAATGGAAAAACCCGAAGTAGATTATATCAAAGGTGTTTCGCCAGCGATTGCCATCGAACAAAAAGTTGCCACCAAAAATCCTCGCTCAACGGTCGGTACAACCACCGAAATTTATGACTATTTGAAGCTTCTTTTTGCTCGTGCGGGTATCACTTACTCGCCTGTTTCGGGGCAAGAAGTAAGAAAAGATACCGTAACCGATGTAGTAAATTTCATTCTGTCGCACGAAGAAGGTACTCGTGTGATGGTACTAACGCCTTTAAAAGTAAAAGAAGGCCGAAAAATTGATAAAGAATTAGAGCTTTTACTTCAAAAAGGCTACACTCGTATTGTAGTGAATGGCGAAATAAAGCAAATCGAGGAATTACAAGAAGCCAAAACAAAGCTTTCTACCGAACAAGATTTAGAAATTCTGATTGACCGTAACGTGGTTAAACACGATGATGAAGATACACAATTTCGTTTTTCGGATTCGGTTCAAACTTCATTTTTTGAGGGGGAAGGCGAATGTATTGTAGATATTATTACAACAAACGCCGAAACTGGCGAACGCCAAATTACTCGCAGCAAATTCTCTGATAAATTTGAGCTCGACGGAATAGCATTTGAAGAGCCAAGCGTAAATCTTTTTACCTTCAATAATCCTTACGGAGCTTGCAAGCGTTGCGAAGGCTACGGAAAGGTATTAGGAATTGACCCCGAATTGGTGATTCCAGATAAAAACCTATCCGTTTTTGAAGGAGCCATTGCTCCGTGGCGAAGCGAACGCATGAGCGAGTGGGTAGCTCCATTGCTCAGAAACGGCATTCGTTTCGACTTCCCGATTCACCGCTCATACAAAGACCTCACACCCGAACAACAACAACTGCTTTGGACGGGAAATGAATATTTTCAAGGGCTCGATGCTTTCTTTGCTGACATCGAAAGCCAAGTACACAAGGTTCAATACCGTGTGATGCTTTCTCGCTATCGTGGTCGTACAGATTGTCCTGACTGTCGAGGTTCACGCCTGCGGAAAGATGCCAGTTATGTAAGAGTTGGCGGTGCATCAATCGTTGATTTGGTTTTAATGCCGATTTCAGATTTAGCTGCTTTTTTCAAAAGTTTAGAACTACCCGATTATCAGAAAGCGGTTTCTAAAAGAATTTTAATCGAAATCAACAGTCGTTTAGAATTTATGGAGCGTGTAGGCTTGGGTTATCTTACGCTCAACCGACTGGCCTCAACTTTATCGGGGGGTGAATTTCA
>JALQYE010000101.1 GCA_023254245.1 Emticicia sp. | reverse complement strand
CCAACCGTATTATTGCTCCGTATAGCACAAAGGTATCGAAGATAGATTCTGAGAAGAGTATCAACGATTTTCATAAAATAGGAAAGCGATTGCTGCCCCTTGGAATTGGCGTATTAACCCTATCGCTGATTTCTTATTTTAGTTCTTATGTTATTGATATTCCGAATGAAACTTTGGTTACTATCACAAAAGCTTTTGGTTACTTGACGTTTCTGCCCGCCATAGGATTGATAATAGGAGGGAGGTTCTACAAAAGAAAAATTTCAGAATTAATAGCGAAGATTAAATCAGAAACCAGCGAGATTCAGCATCTTAATTGGGATATTCTATCGAAATATGGAAGTTTCCTTACTACTATTAAAATATCGGTTCTATCAAAACTCTTGTATAGTCGCATATCTTCAACGGCTACGATGGCAAGCGAAGTTTTCTTGAAAAAAATCAGACGTGCAATTTTTGAAGAATTCTATGAATGTAACGATTATGATTTTCGTCGAGTGTCAAATCTGATTTATACCCTGAGCAGAGGGTATCAGAGTTCGGTAGAGAAAGAAGATGAAAACAAAGCGATGGATGATGTAAAGCTACTTTCGCCCAGCCCCCAAATGATGGATGTGGCTGAAAATGCTCGCACTACTGGCACAACTTTGTGGTTTTCGGGAAAAGATATTAATGAAAACCGAATGAAAGATATTATAGCTACTGCTCAATTTACGCTTTGCAATGCTCTAATTTCGTATTTTAAGGAATTAGAAAAGGAAACTACCTTTAAAGAACTGGCAGATAAAGATGAGTTACAGCAGCTAAAAAAACAAATCTTAACCGATTGGGAAGCGTTTAAAGAGAATCCGTATTACCTTTATCAAGCCTAATAAATCAAAAAAGCCAATTGTGCGGTTTCGCACAATTGGCTTTTTTATTAATAATTCACAACCCAATTATTTTGGTAAAACAACTGTGTCAATTACGTGAATCACACCATTGCTTTGATTTACATCAGCGATTGTTACAGTTGACATTCCACCTTTTTCATCAGTCAAAACTACGTTTTTTCCTTTTAAAGAAGCTTTCAATGTTCCACCCTGTACGGTTGTCATGGTAGCAGTTCCGTTACCAGCTTTGATTTTTGCTACGATGTCAGCAGCACTCAATTTTCCTGCTACTACGTGGTAAGTCAAAATTGCTGTTAAAGTTGCTTTGTTTTCTGGTTTTACTAAAGTTTCAACCGTTCCTGCTGGCAATTTACCGAAAGCTGCATTAGTTGGAGCAAATACTGTAAATGGTCCTGCACTTTGAAGTGTTTCTACTAAACCCGCCGCTTTTACAGCTGCAACAAGTGTTGTGTGGTCTTTTGAATTTACTGCGTTTTCAACAATGTTTTTTGATGGATACATGGCTGCTCCGCCTACCATTACAGTTTTTTCTTTTTGTGCGAATGTACTTAACGAGATAAGTGCTGAAACGAATACTAATGCTAATTTTTTCATTGGATTTCTGTTGCGGAACGCCGCACCGTTTGAATGTTAATTGTTTAAGTTTTACATTTGTTATTTGTTGACTTAACTAACGGAATAAATTAGGAGCTGGATTTAAAAAATTTAAAATATTTTATAATGAGCTTATTATCAGTTAGTTCAATGTGGTTTTTGTAAGCCGAATTCAAAATACTTGTTTATCAACTTACTCCATTATAATATTTTGTTTAATTTGTTTGTTTTAAAGTTAAACAAATAAAATTTGGTGTCAGCTTTTGGTTACGCATGAATCTGATTTTTGGACAAAGAGAATAATCAAATTTTATTTACCTTGCGAAACCATTTCTTTTTACCAAATCCTAAAAAAACGAACAATGATAGCCGAAAGTAATACCCTGACGATTTCAAAAGAAACCATGCAATCTACCTTCGAGGAGATATTGCTGAAAAATGGATTTAGTGAAACCAAAGCAAAAACTTGTGCTGAAATCTTCACCATCAATAGCCTTGATGGTATCTATACTCATGGAGTAAATCGTTTCCCGAGATTCATTAAATATCTAAAAGGTGGCTTTGTAAAACCCGATTCCGAACCAAGTTTAGTTTCAAAATTCGGAGGGATTGAGCAATGGGACGGAAACCTCGGACCAGGTCCACTAAATGCTATTTATGCAACCGAAAGAGCTATGAGTTTGGCGGCTGAAAATGGTATTGGTTGTGTAGGCTTAGCTAATACAAACCACTGGATGCGTGGTGGAACTTACGGTTGGCAAGCTGCAAAGGCTGGGTTTGTGTTTATTGGTTGGACAAACACCATTGCTAATATGCCAGCGTGGGGAGCAACCGATGCAAAACTCGGCAATAACCCTTTAGTTATGGCTTTACCTTACGACAATGAGGCAATTGTGTTGGATATGGCCATGTCGCAGTATTCGTTTGGGGCGATGGAATTGGCAGCCATGAAAGGCGAAAAACTATCGGTTATCGGTGGTTTTGATTCCGAAGGGAATCTGACTGACGACCCCAATGCGATTCTGAAATCTTGGCGTTCGATGCCAGTTGGCTATTGGAAAGGAGCGGGACTTTCGCTTTTGTTAGATATCTTATCAGCTGTACTTTCGGGCGGACTTTCAACCCATGAAATTAGCAAAGAAGAAATCGAATATCGACTTTCGCAGGTTTATATTGCCATTGATATATCGAAATTAGGTAATCATTCAGCTATTTCGGCAGCGGTAGCAAAAATCATCGAAGATTATCATCAGTCAAATCCGATTTCGGAGACTAAAAAGATAACTTTCCCAGGCGAACGAGTCTTGAATACGAGAGAAAAAAACACTGTCAACGGAATCCCAGTTTTGAAAAATGTTTGGGAAGAAATCTTATCACTATAAACTAAAATTAAGTCTTTCTTTTCTTCTTTTTAGCTGAAGGGAAAAGGACATTATTCAAAATAAGCCTATAGCCAGGCGAATGCGGAAAAAGATTCAAGTCAGTGGGTGTTCTGTGAAAACCTCTGCGGCCTTCGGGGTCGTGTCCACCGTAGAAAACCCACTGACCAAGCCCCAGCTCACCGTACATATAGCGGTCTGATTCTTTACTTTCGCCCATTACCAAAACACTTGATTTGACCGTTTTTTTATTGAAAGCAGTGGTTTGTCCCATAAATTCACGAATCAAATGCTCGTGATTTTGTACCAACATAGCAGGAATGAAGTCCCATTTGGCTGAAAAATCGAAGAGATTGAAGTAGCTATTAATTTCTTCATCAAACCTGCCCGATGAAGCGTTTATATCAGAAAACGACATCGAATTATAGCCGTATCCATCGCCATCGTTGAGGTAGAGTGTGAAATCCTCAAAGGCAAAAGTTTTATTAAAATCAAGTTTTTCTTGGGCGTTATTATCAACATTATCGCCATCGAAACGGCTACTTACGATATCCACGCCTTCGGCCGAAAGTGCAATATCGAGCGTTTCTGCCCCCGAACACATCGCAAATAAAAACCCACCACCCATGCAATAGGCTTTAATGGTTTTGGCTACATCGAGCTTAAGTGCAGAAATCTTATTGTATTTTAGTCGTTGAGCAATTTCTTCTTGGGCTTTCATGTCTTTGTAGCTCATTCGACGCATATTTCTCCCAAATTGACCTGTAAAATCTTCGTGATGTAAATGAAGCCAATCATATTTGTTGAGGTCGCCCCGTAGAATTTCTTCATCATAAACTACCTCAAATGGTATTTCGGCGTATTTCAAAACCAGCAAAACCGCATCGGTGTCTTCAAACGATGAAAGACTGATTTTTGAAGGTGTATAAACCGCAATACGTGCCGCTTTGTGCAGCCGCATAACTTCCATGTTTACATCAGGATTTGAGATTTGCTGCTTCAGCGATTGTACGTCAGCATCCGAAATTATCTCAAACGAAACTCCACGAATTAAGCATTCTTTTTGGGTATTTGATGAATAGTTTATCAAAAAACTTCCTCCCCGATAATTCAGAAGCCAGTCGATTTCGGTGTTATTTTTTAAGGTCGTGTAAGCAATTCCGTAGGCTTTCAGGTGATTACTTTGCGAATCATCCATCGGAATTAAGATAGCATTAGCGAAGCATTGCCCAGCAAACAAGAGCAATAACAGAGGGAGAAATCTATTAGGCATGGCTCACGTGTTTAAAGAATTTAATCAAATATAAAGAAAAGAATTCTAATAAAACGTTACTTGAAAATAAAAATATTTACTGATAATCAGATGATTACGAGTGCTACCTAATTAGGGGCCTCACTTAATTGCTCTATGAGTTGTAATATTGTCTTTGTTTGTTTATCGTCCGATTTTATAGAAATAATCTTTGTTATTACGTGTTTTTGTTCATCTGCTGAAAGACTTTTGAAGGCTTTTAAAACCCCCGAATCGTTGAGGGTTTCTATGAGTTCTTTTTCGGTAAGTTGTTTTTTAGGTGCCAGTAAATCGAGTGTTACTCTCACGGTGTCGCCACCATTTTTTTTGATTGCTTTTCGTATTTTTTCGTTTACTGAAATCAATTTATCTTGTCCCGAAATCGTAAATAAGTTGATGTTTTCAATTTTGTAATCGTCGATAAATCCCGAAACTTTCAACGAACCCCATTTTCCGACAAGATGCTTTGTGTTAGGAATTTGAATATGATAAGTCCAAGCACCTTTGTGGGGTTCGTGTTTCAATTCAAGTATTTGGTTTTTTACTAAGTTCTCCATCGGTTGTCGAGAATATCTTGTGGCTTTTAATTTATAAAAGCCATTGAGCCGCACTTTTTCCCGAAATAAAAGCTCCTTCTATACTACCGATACCAAAGCCGTCACCTGCAAAAATAAACGGAAATTTGGTTGAACCAGACACTAAAAAATTGTCAGTGTGGCGTTCGGAAGCTAAACTGTATCGCCAACGATGCACTTGCAAACTTTCTACGGAGTCGGCAGGTATCAAATGAGTTACCTCTGAGAGTAATTGTTTGCCAACTTCGTTCAAATCATCATCAAAGTGAGCCAAACTAAATGTTGGATTCGCATGAATTGTAACCGAAAAAACGGGTGAAATGCCTTTTTGAAAATTATCGGCAATCCACGAAATATTACTGTTTTCGAGCGAAATTCCCCCAGGGCTTGGAATATTAGTTTGAGCATTCAAACTTGCCATGACGGCTATGCAAGGTTGATAGTGAATGTTTGCTAAAATAGAGATTTCGTTGAGCGATATTTCACTTTTTTGTAATAACTCTATGGCTTGTGGAGCAGGTACGGTACAAATGATGGTATTGGCTTCGTAAGAATTACCTGCTTCTGTGAAGACTTTACAACCGTTTTCGGTTTCCGAAATACCTATTACTTTTTCGTTAGTTTTGATGTTCAGTCCTTCTGACAAGAACTTCGGAATACTACTCATACCATTGATACCTATGATTCTCGGATGCGAAAATGCTTTATCACCCTCTTCAAGATGCCACTCTTTAGCAATATTTTTCTGGATGAAGGTCTGTGCAAATGCTTGAAAATCAGAAGCTTTTGTTGAAAAGTACTGAGCTCCATGGTCGAAGCGGGCTTCACCTGCACGGCGTGTTGCCATTCTTCCACCAACACCTCTTCCTTTATCGAGAATCGTAACTTCCCAGTTGTTTTTTACTAATTCGTGTGCGGCAGTTAGTCCAGATAAGCCCGCACCGATAATAATACAAGATTTTTTCAATGTAATGCCGTAGTTTATAGAATAATTTAGACTTTACTAAATTAACTGTGAATGGGCAAAATGGTTTATTTTTTTCGCTGTAACCATCGATTGGCTTTGTAGCATAGCCAAGCCGAACCAGCTCCGATAGCAGCTCCCGTCAGCACATCGCTGGGGTAATGCACACCCAAATGCAAGCGTGAGTAGGCCACGGCCCCTGCCCAGGTGTAGGCAGGCACTACAACATACCATTTTTTGAAAGCTAAACTCAAAGAAGTAGCCGTAGTAAATGCCGCAGTGGTATGTCCTGAAGGAAAAGCTGGGTCATTTTCGATGTAATAAGGTTGTAGGTTTGGATAAGTCATATAGGGGCGGTCACGATTGATGATTTTCTTGAGAGAATAAGTAGTTCCCATTGAAATTGCCAGCGAAGCCAACGATGCGATGCCCTGACGTTGAAGATTTTTATCTTTTTTGATAAGGCCTGTACCAAGCAAACTAATTGGCAAAGCAACACTCAGAGGATAAACCGATTTGCTTATGGTATTGAATGGTTTATCAAGGTTGTGGTTGCGGTTTTGATTGATGTTTTTCAGAATATCAATATCAAGATTTTGGGCGAAGAGAGTGAAATTTAACAGAAAAAGTGCTGCGAAAATAGTAGTTACTTTTGTCATGATTTTGAGGGTCGAACAAGTTTCAAACTTGTTGTTTAACGAGTAATCTGTAAAAAAAACTATTTGATGATAACTCGCTCATTAGCAAGTAAATGAAGGTTTTCTCCGATATGCATACTTGATTTTTCATTGTCAAAATCATCTTTGTATGCTTCTTTTAATTGTTTGCGTTTGATGGCTTCAAGGCAGCGTCTTACGTCTGCTTGGTCTTCGAGTTCGAGCATTGGTACTTCAGTTGGTTTACCGCTATCATCTTTTGCTACCATCGTAAAATACGAAGTGTTGGTGTGTTTCTGCTCGCCAGTTTTTACATTTTCTGATACCACTCTTATTCCGATAACCATTGAGCTACGTCCTACATAATTGACCGATGCGTGCAGCGAAAGCAGCTCGCCAACTTCAATAGGTTGTAAGAAATTTACACCATCAACCGATACCGTTACAACATACGCTCCCGCGTGTTTTGAGGCACAGGCATAAGCAACTTTATCCATGAGTGAAAGTAAGATACCCCCGTGAATTTTCCCACCAAAATTGGCATAAGACGGAATCATCAACTCAGTAATAGTAGTACGTGAATAAGAGATTGGTTTAGATTTTTGCATCGAACTAAAAAATAAGTAGAATGAGGTAAAGATAGGAGAGTTTTTAAAACAAAACAAAAACGCCACCGCAATCCTGTGCTGTGGCGTTTAAAATAAACCCTAACCCATAAAAATCAATGTTATATTACTCTTACTTTGTATTTGTATTATTTTAATATCTAATTTGCAATCTTTATGCCATAAATCGTTTTCTAAAATAAAAACTTTTAAGCGGATACATTTTCTTATCTAAGTATTTATTGCTCAAATTATTTATGTTAATGACTTTCTATTATTAATTACGAGATAATTTCGTGCCAAAAATATAGTTTCTAATAACATATTAAGAAATACTTTATGCTCGAAACTTCTTTTAACTAATGATAGAAAAAAACATTACTTTTGTATTTTTTCAAGACTGCTTACTTTGGCTTCGAGAGCTTCAATTTGCTTATTAGCCTTAATCATATAGAGAGTAAGTTCTTCTATTTTTTCTAATAATTTAGCACTGGTTTCCATTACATCCATACCGCTTTTTGTCATTTCTTCAGCCGAAGGAACATTTGGCAAGTGGTGGTAATAGTTGATATGCTTTTCAACATCTTTGAGTGGCATTAACTTATAGCCAGTCTCGAAAACATAGTCAGCCCAACGGTCTGAATTAGCTACTGCTACTCTTACTCTCTCGGTCAGAATTCCACCTTTTACGTATAATCCAAAGTCTCCAGGGTATGAGTTAATTCCAGTTCCGATGACTACCTTTCCATTGTTTGAATTATGTAAGCGTCCGTCAGTGATTGTCCAACCAGCATCAGCAGTACTACCCCCACCAGTAGTTACCCCATCATTGACCAAAATGACATTACCATTATCATCAACTGACAAAACTTTTCCATATCTATTTCCTGCGGCCGATGATGCCTTTAATTTGCTAAATTGTAAGCCACTTACTCCTTCAGTATTCGATGTAATCACTACTCCTTGTGTATTGTTATTGAAAACGGCCCCACTGGTATTTGCTTTCCAAAGCTCAGTAGCTGGTGTTGTTCCTGTCGTTGTTGTTGATGGTGTATTGACCAAAATTACATTGCCATTGGCATCAACCGAAAGTACTTTTTGTGTAGTAACCGTAGGTGTAGTATTACTACTTAATTTTGGTAAAGTAAGAGCATTGATTGATACGGTACCAATATTTGCATTACTTATATTATCTCCTGTAACTGTCCATGACGAGGGCGTATTTACTACCGTTCCTGCAATACCCACTGAATCTCTCACTAAAATCACGTTACCGTTATCATCAACCGAAAGTACTTTGCCTGATGGCTTTGAAGCAGGAAACGAAAGCTTTAATTGATTTAAAACCAAGCCACTACGGTTAGTTACCGAGCCATTGGTTACTAAATTGCCCGATTCAATAGTAACACCACTTTTTACCGATAATCCATTATTGATATAGGCTTTACCAAGGTTTGAGTTAACGATGTCGTTGCCACTAACTGTCCATGGTGAAGGTGTACTGTTGGTTACGTTTCCTAAAACTACATTACCAGCATTATCAACCGTCAAGAATTTTTGAGTTGAAAGTGTGGTTACAGATTCGCTTGTAATTGGTAATGTAAGACCATTATTAATTAATACTTTACCCGTATTACTATTAATGATGGCATTGCCAGAAGTGGCCCACGGTGATGCCACAACTGCAGGTGCTGCTGTACCCACCGAGTCTTTTACTAAAATTACGTTACCATTATCATCAACCGAAAGAACCTTCCCGTTGTTTTTACTTGCTGGGTTTGACGCTTTTAGCTGAGCAAACTGTAAACCGCTTTTATTTTCTACGGCACTATTAAGTTCTAAAATACCTGACTGTAAGCGAAAACCGTTTTTTGCCCAAAGTCCATTATTGATATAAACTCCCCCCGTGTTTTTATTACTTAAATTATTGGCATCTAAAGTCCAATCAGATGTAGTAGGAGTAGTAATTGGGTTTGCTTGCACATTCGCTAAAATCACATTACCTGTATTATCAACAGTCAAGAATTTTTGAGCCGATGCGGTTACTGTATTATCGCCGCTTAGCTTCGATAAAATCAAGCTATTATTGATATAAACTGCTCCAGTATTGCTATTGGAGATGTTATCGTCATTGATATTCCAAGGCGACGCACTAACTGGAATTGTACTACCAGTAACCAACGAGTCTCTTACTAAAATCAGATTACCATTATCATCAACTGTCAATACTTTTCCGTACGAACGGAATGCTGTATTTGATGCTTTGATATTATTTAGCTGAATAGAGCCATTTAAAACTAATTTCCCCGTATTAGAATTCGACAAGATATTTCCGTTAAGTCCCCAATAAGATGGGATTGATGCCCCAACCGAGTCACGAGTCAGCACAAGTAAGCCATTGTCATCAACGGTTAATACTTTACCATTTGATTTGACCGCAGGAGAGATTGTTCTTAGGGTTTTAAAACGTAGATTGCTTACGATTACATCGCCAGTATTGCTATTTTCAATAGAACTACCCTTAGCTGCCCAATAGCTTATTGGGGGCACTCCCGAACCTGTACCTACAGAGTCTTGCACTAATATAACACGTCCTTTACTATCAACCGATAAAACTTTTTGATTTGATTTTCCAGCTGGAGAACTGCTATTTAAGTTTTTAAATTCCAAACCACTGACATTGGCTACTTTACTGTCAATAGACAAGGCACTTTCGGGTTTTTGGGTATTGATACCTACACGTGATTTTTCAAAATCACCATAAATGAGTGCGACATCTTGAAAATTGTTATCGATATATAATTTATTATTACCAACCTCATTGACCCCAGCTTTATATCCAATAAAAATATTTCCATCACCAAGCGAACGTTGGCCTGCTTGTGTACCAATACTCACATTTTGTGAGCCTGTTAGGTTATTATATAGTGAATTTGCACCAACGGCAACGTTATCACTACCAGTTTGACTGTTAAGCAACGATTGATAACCAATGGCAATATTATTGAGACCTAAATTAGCCTCGTGTAGAGCATAAGCACCGATTGCAATCGAGTTGAAACCATGGCTACGATATCCAGCCCTGTAACCAAAGTAAGTATTACCAAAACGATAATCAATCAAACCAGAACGATAATTGTTAACTTTGAATACTAATGAGGTGGTATCTAACGTACCAAGAAAATTTAGGTCAGCATTTAAGCCTGAATTTCCTCCAAGATTCCAGCCGCTTCCCGTTGTAGCTGGGGCAGGCTCAGGTGGTAGAGCGGCACCATCGGCGTTGCGGGCATAAAGGCCTTTCCAAACGGCACCATCAAAGAAATAAAAACCCGTGAAGAAGTCAATCTGATAGACCACCAAACCAGTTGCTGGACTCTTAATTCCTGCCCTTTGAGCCAAGGTCATACGAGGAATCAGCAATCCTTTTGATGTAGAAGTGAGGTCCAATAACGCTGAATTATCGGGTTTTGTAGTTCCGATTCCAACATTTTCGTTCTGAGCCATTGAGTTAAAAGCACTCAAAAGCAGCATTATGAACGCTCCGACTCTAAGACGGAGTTTCTTGAAGGGTAAAGTTATTCCTGACATTTCGTTAAAAGTTAATCGTAAGTAGCGAACTTACTCTTTGGGTTAAGTGACAAAAGGTCACCGTGTTGTTTGACTTATTATCAAATAGTGTGCCAAAAAATGCTGGAAAGTAAAAGATTTATATAACACTCTGATAGTCAGTTCTTTGGTTTGTTTTGTGAAGGAGCAATTATCAAAAAGCTTAAAAATAGAATTGAAAGCTGCAATAGTTTGATTAACTTTAAGAACAGAAATTACTTTGTTTGAAAGTTTTGAGATTTTTAATTTAAAAATTGCTTAATAATCTCAGAAAGTTTAGCTCGTAGAGCCTTATATGTTGATGGATTTTATACTTTGTTTTTTATATTTTAGATATATACTTATGTTTGTGTTCGTGCAAGTATGATAAAACCACAATAAAGGAAATTCGTTTAAATAAAAAATAATAATATACAATAATTTCTATAAATAATCATAAAAAAGAATTTAATTTTGATAAAACCCCTTTTTACAGAACAATATTATTAATGAATAATAATGAAAGTTTGGGAGAAGTAAAGAAATCTAATTACTTTTGTGCCGAATGTAGTAGAGGGTTAGTGTAGAACGGTAATAGGCGAAATACTAAGCAAATTTAAGAAAATATTAAGATGAAACGAATAGCAGTTTTTACTTCTGGAGGTGATGCACCTGGTATGAATGCCTGCATCAGAGCCGCAGTTAGAGGAGCAATATATCATGGTTTAGAGGTGTATGGTATCAGAAGAGGGTATAACGGAATGATTACGGGAGATATTTTTCCGATGAACTCGCAATCAGTAAGTAATATAGTTCAGCGTGGTGGTACAATGCTAAAGTCGGCCAGAAGTAAAGAATTTATGACTCCCGAAGGCCGTAAGAAAGCCTACGAAAACCTAATGAATGCAGGTATTGAAGGTTTGGTTGCCATCGGAGGAAACGGAACATTTACTGGAGCAGAGGTTTTTTATAACGAATACGAGATACCGACCGTTGGTTGCCCAGGTACTATTGATAATGACCTGTATGGTACTGACTATACTATTGGTTTTGATACTGCCGTAAATACTTCACTCGAAGCGATTGATAAAATTAGAGATACTGCCGACTCACACGACCGTGTATTTTTTATCGAAGTTATGGGTCGTGACTCTGGCTATATCGCTATCCAATCAGGTATTGGTGGTGGGGCCGAAATTGTGATGGTTCCCGAAACACATACACCACTCAAAAAAGTAGTAAGTACATTAAAAGACGGTTGGTCACGTTCAAAATCTTCATCAATTGTAGTGGTTGCCGAAGGAGACGAAGAAGGACACGCCGTTGATATTGCCGAAAAGATTAAAAATCAAGTAGCAGATAAACTGGATATTCGTGTAACCACACTCGGACATATCCAACGTGGAGGAACTCCAACTGCATACGACCGTATCTTGGCGAGCCGTTTAGGGCTTGGTGCAGTGGAAGGTTTGATTAAAGGCTATAAAAACGTAATGGCAGGAGTTGTAAACAATGAAATGGTTTACACACCGTTTATTGATACTATCAAGAAACCAAAGCCAATTCACGACGATTTATTGAGAATGGTGCATATATTGAGCATGTAAAGAATTCTGAGTTCTGAATTATGAGTGCTGAGTTTTAGTTACTCTATTTATGTTTAAAATAACAACTTAGAGTTTCATTGACTATTTCTTCAAAGTTTTTAGTCAACTCAGAACTCACAATTCAGAACTCTTTCAAACCCATCCCATCATTTTATAGGTACAATAACCTATTATTTCTCTGAATAGTAAGTGTACTAAACCTAAGTTTCCTTCTCTGGGTAAAATCAGATTATACCAATAGAAATTTCGTTCGTGCGAAATGTAGTCTGCTCCAAAACAATCTACCTTTAGGCCTACTTTTGCAAAACATCTACCCGCCCGACGCAAATGAAACCCTGAACTGATGAGCAAATAAGTTTGATTAGCAAAGTTCTTATTTAATATACTTGAACAATTAAGAGCATTTTCTCGAGTATTTTGAGCTTTTTTTTCAAGAAAAATAGCTTCTTTAGCCACCCCACTGATAATCATATATTTGGCCATTTCGTCAATCTCTAATTTTTGGGTTTTTCCCAAAACATCAATTCCTCCTCCGCTTATCAGAATCTTTTTAATTTTACCTTTCTTATAAAGTTCAATGGCTTGCCCCATGCGGTCAGCTGAGCCGCCTAAGAAAATATTTTCGATAGGTAGCTTATCTTCATTGATAGTACCACCTGTTAGTACGATACCGATGTCATGTGGCTTTACTTTATCAATAGAAGTAGGTGGAACTTCCCACCACAAGCAAAGCTCATTGCTCAAAAAAGAATTGCCAATTAAATAAAGAAAAATGAAGGCTAAAATGACGGCTTTTTTAGATTTGGTACGATTTTTTGTAGAGATTGCATAGATTAATATCAAGCACAAAATGCCCATAGGCATAACAAAGAACGAGAGAAATTTAGACGCAATATAAAACATTAGGATTCGTTTACTTGTAGAAAAAAACTGAGGATTTACAGTTTTCGTACCTGTGATTAACAACTAAATTAACAAGCCTTTAACAAAAAACACGCAATTAAGTATTTATCTTTGTAAAATTATATAAAATGCATAAAACCTGTACTAATATGAGAATTAGCCGAGCGGCGTTCCGCTATTTCAAAAGTCTATTGTTGATTATCTCATTCATTTTTTCGGTCGAAACATTTGCCCAAGATGGTCATTCGATTAAAGTGCGTATGAAAGGAGTTACGGAAGGAAAAACTGCCCATTTAGCTCATTTTTTTGGCTATAATCAATATATAAAAGTTGATTCGGCCAAAGTTGAGAATGGCGAGCTGAATTTTAAGGGTAAAGACCCACTCAAAGGTGGAATTTATCTGATTGTACTTTCTCCATCAAAATACTATGATTTTGCTATTAATGGCAAAGAACAATTCATGGAAATTGAAGGTGATACTACTGATTTTGTGGGTTCGGTGAAGTTTAAAGGCTCGAAAGAAAACGAAATTTTATTTGGATATCGTAAATTCTTGCAAGATAAAAGTAAAGAAGCCGAGGCCATCAGTACGATGGGTAAATTGAAAAACGACCCTGCTTCGCAAGAAATGAACCGTAAGAAAATAGAATTAATTCAGAAAGAGGTAGATACCTATATGAAGAAAACGGTTAAAGAAAATGAGGGTACATTTGCTGCCAAGGTAATTAAGGCCAATTTAGACCCCGAACTACCAACGGTATTGCCTAAAAAAGCCAATGGCCGTCCAGATTCTACCTATCTATTTAATTATTACAAAGGTCACTATTTCGATAATCTTGATTTTACTGATGACCGTTTGCTTCGTTCGCCATTTCTTCATAGCCGTATGGAGCGTTATTTCAAAGATTTAGTATATCAAACAACCGATTCGGTTAATCGTGATGCTGATAAAGTTTTAAAACTTGCTAAGAAGAACCAAGAAGTGTACCGTTTTGCGTTGTGGTGGGTAACCAATAAATACGAAAACAACGAAATCGTTGGTCTTGATGGCGTATTTATTCACTTAGCCGAAAATTATTATTTGAAAGATGCCGATTGGTTAGATTCTACGCAACGTGCGAAATTCAAGGAAAGAGTTGATATTTTGAAGCCTTTACAAACAGGTTTGGTATTTCCTACGCTGATTGTAGCAGATTCATTGGGTAAAGAATATAACCCGATGCAAAGCAAAACTAAATATACGATTGTGCATTTCTACGACCCAGATTGTGGGCATTGCAAGGAGTCTGCCCCTAAATTGATGGAGTTTTATAGTAAAAATAAAGATAAAGCAACTATCTACAATGTAAGTATAGCATACGATACGAAAAAGATGAACAACTTCGTTCATGCCTATAAAACACAGCCATTATTAAATCTTTGGGACTCAAAGGGTAGGTATTATTTTAGGAAAAACTTTGATGTTTATTCTACACCAACCAATTATATTTTGGATAAAGATAAGAAAATTATCGCTCGACGAATACCAGTTGATAAATTAGAAGATTTTATCAATTTCTATGAGCGTCAACAAATGCAGAAAATGACTGAGAATGCAGGGAAGTAATCCTTCTTGAAAAGATAAAAAAGTAGCTACCAGTTGTCTGGTAGCTACTTTTTATTTATAAAATCTCAATAAATAGGCCAAAGCAAAGCGTTCGCCCAGTGTTCGTTGGCCAGCTGTATCGAAGTGAATATCATCACCTTTATGCTTTAAATCTTGCGTTTGAACAATGGTTGAGTATTGGTCTATACTCACATATTCTCTTAACTTTTGGTTGATTTTCTGCCAATTATCGTTGGTTTTAGAGTAAGAACCTAATTCACCAATAATAATTGGTAGGTTTTTAATACCAACTATACTTCTGAAAATTTCAAAGAGTTTACTCAGATTTTGTGTGTGTACAGGAATACGTTTTTCGGAGGCATCGCTTTCTCCTTGATGCCACAAAATGCCTTTCACACTGCCATATTGTTTGGCAATAGCGACCTTTTCTTTAAAATTTGATAGTAATTTCACATCTCGATAAGTAGAATCTCCGAGCCATTGTGAAATAGCACTACCACCTACGGCCGTTGGAACGAGCAAAACCGAGACATCTTCGGGAATTTGTTTCAATAATCGATTAGCAAACGAAACACCACAGTCAAGGCCTGTGCGAGTAGGTTCGTAAAAATGTAGTGGCTCTTTTGCATAGATTAATTCACCTTGTTTGTTTAGACTTAAAATACGTTTGTTAGGAACCGTATCCGAAGGTGCTACTTGCCCTCTGCCCGCCATGTTTGACTGCCCCGCCATTATGAAAACCCAAACTTTGTTTTTTTGAGGAATGACGTTTACTTTTTCGACAGTTTTAGGGAAATATTGCGTACGCTCAGAGTCAGTTTCTTGGGCTTTGAGCGTTTGAGAAATCGCAAAAAGCAATGTTAGGCATAGGATTTTTTTCATAGATGCTGTTTAATAAGTACATAACCAATAAAAGAAACGATTAAGATACGGAAAT
>JALQYE010000100.1 GCA_023254245.1 Emticicia sp. | reverse complement strand
CTCTTACGCCTTGCTTCCAACGTTTGATTTGAGCGAAAATGTAATTGCCCAAATTGAAGATTATACGCGTAAGATTGCCGTAGGTTTGAATACAGTTGGGTTAATCAATATTCAATTTGCTATCAAAGATGAGAAAGTGTATGTAATCGAGGCTAACCCTCGTGCTTCTCGTACGGTTCCGTTTATCTGCAAAGCTTACCAAGAGCCTTACGTAAATTATGCTACGAAAGTAATGTTAGGCGAGAAAAAAGTGACTGATTTTGATTTCAAACCTGTGAAAAAAGGTTACGCAATCAAGATACCGGTATTCTCATTCAATAAATTCCCGAATGTTAATAAAGAACTCGGCCCAGAAATGAAATCAACTGGTGAAGGAATCTACTTTATTGATGACTTAACCGATGATTATTTCTTGAAAGTTTACTCAGAAAGAAACCTTTATTTGAGCCGATAAATTTCCTCAAAGAGTTATAAAAAAAGTCGTTGGAGCTATTCAACGACTTTTTTATTTGCTGGATAAGAACTATTTTCTTGCTAACCACCAACCCAGCCAAGCCCCAACAACTCCCCAACCAACTATAGCGTCAATCAAATCAGGAATTGTATTAGTCTGAAACCAAATTTGTTTGGTGTAGTCGCTTATCAAATAAGAAATGAGTCCAAATATAAGGGCTGATAGCAATGTGTTTTTCAAATCAAGCGAACCCTTTAGTAAATACGAGCAAAACAAAAATACCACTAAAATATTAACCAAAAGGCCTCGAATCATGTTGAGTGGCATATTGGCATCAAGAGCTTTGTGATAGCGTATTTCGGCCCAAGGTTTGCCCATTGAAGCTTCCATTAGCTTTTGTTGTTCGTCAGCCGATGCTCCCTTCGGGGTAGTTGGTAGGTAATAGCTGCCATCTTCCAGGTTTTTACTTAGATAATCTAAAATTTCTTGCTGTTTAGGCGTGTAGTTTTGCATCGGTCGATGCGTGTCAAGGATTGTCCATGATAAGAATTGCCAAAAGAAGAGGAGTAGCCCTCCGACAACGGATGCAATAATGGTCTTTTTCATAAATAAAGTAAGGTTTAAAGAGGAATTAGGTATTAAAATGCTATTCAAAATTATAAATATTTCTGAAAAAATTGCATTATACTTAGAATTTATTTTTGAGGTAAATTTTGTTTAAGGAGAAATCTTGATTGGGGAATAGATAGAAAGAACAACTAATACTTTGCCGCCCCAGATTTTTACATCAGTAGTGGCAAAAATAAAAAAAGCGAATCATTTGATTCGCCTTAGTGACCGCGTAGGGATTCAAACCCCAAACCTTCTCATCCGTAGTGAGACGCTCTATTCAGTTGAGCTACGCAGCCGAATTACTTATTTTACTTTTTACTTAGTGACCGCGTAGGGATTCAAACCCCAAACCTTCTCATCCGTAGTGAGACGCTCTATTCAGTTGAGCTACGCAGCCATTGTATTTACTCTTTCCCCTTTTGGGACTGCAAAAGTACGACTAAAAAATACCTTTGTCAAGCCTTTTATTATTTTTTTAAGGAATTTATTTCGTCTAAATCAAGGTTCTTGAAATATTCATATAATTTCAAGATAATGGCCAGTGCTACGGTTATTTCGGCGGCTGCCACAACCATTATAAAAAGCACAAACATTTGCCCTTGTAGGCGATTTGGGTCGTATTGACTAAATGAAACCAAATTTAAGTTTACGGCATTGAGCATCAATTCAATGCCCATCAGAATCAGAATAGCATTGCGTTTAGTCACGGCAATAGCTAATCCTATTGAAAATAACAAGGCACTGATAATGAGATAATTTTGTATTACTATCATCTGATTAAGCTTTCTCTTTTTTTGCAATATATACTGCCCCAATTAGAGCAGCCAATAAAAAAATGCCAATAACCTCAAAGGCAAAAATATAGTCAGTCATGAGGTTTATACCAATCTGCTGAATGCTACTACTATTGTGGATTGGTTTGCCAATGATGTGGAAGTTGGCTTCAAAGATTATTTTCAGGAATCCTAAAAATAAAAGTGTAGCTACTAAAACCGCCCAAAAACGATTATGATGTTTAACTTCAATTTTGTTTGGCTGTAAATTGGTGCGTTGGAAATTCTTATTGTTGGTCAGCATGATACCGAAAATCAATAGTATCAGAATTCCACCTACGTAAATCATAATCTGGCTAACGGCCAGAAAATCAGCTCCTGCGAAAACAAAAAGTCCTGCTATGCCCAATAATGTGAGCAATAGACTAAATGCTGCATAAAGTACATTTTTAGTGAAAAGCAAGTATAATGCACCGCCAACAGTGATTACTGCGAAAGCAGCAAACGCAATTTGCTTGATAAGCGTGTAGTCAAAGTTTTTTAGTAATTCGTCAAACAATTTAGTCGTTATTTTTAGGTGTTATTTTCATTGTAGGTCTAAAAACAGGCTTAGGTTTAGGCATTTCGGGTGCTGCTTCTTCTGCTTTTATTTCCTGTGTATCTGCTGTTTCAGCTGGTTTTACGGCAGGTTTGAAACTTGGTTTAAAAATAGGTTTTGGTTTCGGTGCTTCTGTCGCGTCTTCTATTTTTACTTCCTGTTTATTAATTGTTTCAGCTGGTTTTGTAGCAGGTTTGAAAGTCGGCTTAAAAACTGGCTTAGATTTCGGTGTTTCTTCTGTATTTTCTTCTGTTTTTACTTCCTGTTGGTCAGTTGTTTCAGCTGGTTTTGTAGCAGGTTTGAAACTTGGTTTGAAAACAGGTTTTGGTTTCGGTGTTTCTTCTGTATTTTCTTCTGTTTTTACTTCTTGTTGGTTAGTTGTTTCAGCTGGTTTTGCAGCAGGCTTGAAACTTGGTTTGAAAACAGGCTTTGGTTTCGGTGTTTCATCCGTTGTTTTATCTACTTTTACCTCCTGTGGAGCAGTAGATTCTGTTGCTTTTACGGCAGTTTTGAAAGCGGGCTTGAAGACAGGTTTTGGCTTTGTTGGGTCTAATGTATTGGCTCCTGGCTCTTTGTTTTCAACTTTATTCTCTATTATTGCTTCGTCTGAGTCTTTTGTAACTGGTTTTATAGCAGGCTTGAATGCTGGTTTAAAAGCCGCTTTAGGTTTTGGTGCTTCTGCTGTATTTTCGGTCGGAGTAGGAGTTGTAGAAGTCGTTGGAATTTTCTTCAGAGCCTCTTTTTCTTCTAAGAATTGTTCGTATAACTTACGTTTTTTATCAGCTTGCTCGGTAGTTAGGTTTGAGAACTCAAAATTTAATTGCGTAATATCAACCACACTAAAATCATAATCATTGGTCATTGTTAAACACTCAGTTGGGCAAACCGTTGTACATAGCCCGCAGAAGCAGCATTTCGCCATATCAATATCGAATTTTGCTGCATATAATCTAATAGGCGAACCGTCAGAAGCGTAACTGATAATCTCTGAAGACTTGATGGGTTCAATATCAATACAATCAACTGGGCATACTTTTGCACACTTATCGCAGACAATACAGTCATCAATTTCGCAGTCGAGTTGATAACGGCCGTTGTCAGGCACTGGCAAATTCTGATGAGGATATTGAAGCGTGACGATACCCGTTTGCAAATCGAAATAACTCGAATCTTGCATGGCATAGGGTTTTCGGCTCTTTCGAGCTTGCCAAAAGTGTCTGAGCGTAAGGCTCATTCCTTTGATGGTTGTTTTTATTCCACGGCCAATATTTTTGAAATAAGCGGACATTCAGTGTGTTTTTTGAGCCTCCAATAGTTGATTCTTGCAAAGATAACCTCAAAATTGTAATATTAGTCTATCTTTTTAGTATGATAAACAATAAATTTTACTTCAAAGTTTGTGCCTAAATATATTTAGGCAAATTTCTGTGAAATAAGTTTGATACTAATTGTGTAACTTTGTTCCAAATTTAGAGGATAAAAACCTTTCAACCAATGCAACAAACCTTGAGTCTTACCTTAGAGCCAGAAATTGCTCTCGACGATGCTGTTCTGCATCAGCACATCCAAAAAAACTATTTAAGCACAAAAGATGAAGGATTTTCGATTCGGAAACTTCGTCAGTCGATTGATGCCCGAAAAGGTCAGGTTAAAATCAATCTTGAAGTAGAGGTTTATTCGGGAGAGGTTCCTCCGCCTGAAATGGAATTCCGAAAAGAATATTCAGATGTTACCAATAAGCCAAAAGCGATTGTGGTAGGAGCGGGGCCTGCTGGCTTGTTTGCAGCTTTGCGTTTGATTGAGCTGGGCATAAAACCAATTGTGCTTGAGCGTGGTAAAGATGTGCGTACTCGCCGAAGAGATTTAGCGGCTATTAACAAAGACCACGTGGTCAATCCCGAGTCGAATTATTGTTTTGGCGAAGGTGGAGCTGGAACGTACTCTGACGGTAAGCTTTATACTCGTTCAAAAAAACGAGGGGATGTTCGTCGAATTTTGGAAATTTTGGTGGCTCATGGCTCAACGAGTGAGATTTTGTTTGATGCCCACCCACACATCGGAACTAATAAGTTGCCGAATGTAGTTGCCGATTTACGTGAGAGCATAGTGAAAGCAGGGGGCGAAGTGAATTTTGTTACAAAAGTGATTGATTTTGTGCTGGTCAATGGCGAAATGAAAGGTGTAATAACGGCCGATGGCAAAGAAATAACTGGACTTGGAGTAATTTTGGCTACGGGTCATTCGGCACGTGATATTTTTGAGCTATTGCATAAAAAAAATATTCAGATTGAAGCCAAACCTTTTGCAATGGGTGTCAGAATTGAGCACCAACAAAGCTTGATAGATACACACCAGTACCATCGAAAAGAACGAGGCTTGCTTCCTGCGGCTTCGTATAGTTTGGTGGCTCAGACCTACTATAAAAATATTCAGCGAGGAGTTTTTAGTTTTTGTATGTGTCCAGGTGGGTTTATTGTGCCTGCTGCTACTGCCGAAGGAGAATTAGTAGTAAATGGAATGTCGCCATCACGTCGAGATTCAAAATATGCCAATTCGGGGGTTGTGGTAGCCATCAACGAGATTGATTGGCAAAAATATAAGCATCTTGGGCCATTGGCTGGTTTACAATTACAAAAAGACGTAGAGCAAAAAGCATGGAAATTAGCAGCTAATGCCAAAAAAATATCTGATTCACAATTTGCTCCCGCTCAACGATTGAATGATTTTTTAAATAGAAAAATCTCAAATGAACTTTTACCAACTTCTTATCAACCAGGTTTGGTGTCGATGGATATGACCGAGGTTTTACCTGATATTATTGCTCGACCACTCCAAGAGGGTGTAAAAGAGTTTGGGAAAAAAATGAAAGGATATGTTACGAACGAAGCTCAGTTGATTGGTATTGAAAGCCGCACGTCTTCGCCTGTCCGTATTCCTCGTGATAAAGAATCGCTTGAGCATTTACAAATAAAACGTTTATTTCCGTGTGGAGAAGGAGCTGGTTTTGCGGGTGGAATTGTGTCGGCAGCGATGGACGGAGAGCGTTGTGCTGAACAACTGGTTAGGATATATGGTTAAGTTATCGATGATGATTTTTTTGTTTACCTCTCTTTTTTTGAGACAAAATTGCCAAATACAATTTCGTCATTCTTAAATCATCATTCGTTTTTTTTTTTGTATCTTGCCATGAATATCTAATTTCATAGCACTTGACCAACATCTAAAACCGTGAATTTTGCTGACTTTATAAATACGCTCGAGAAACGTCTCTCCGAGAAACCTTTACCAGGTCATGAAGAAATTATGCGGCAAATGTCGCCATACAGACTTAAAGTAAAGGTAGAACCCAATGCCAGCACTCGCCGAAGTGCGGTTTTAATGATGTTTTATCCGAAGGGAGAAGATATTTTTTTACCATTGATTTTGCGTCCGCAGTATGATGGTGTTCATGGTGGACAAATGGCCTTCCCTGGGGGAAGGGTGGAATTGAAAGATAAAGATATTCAGGCAACGGCCTTGCGTGAAGCTCAAGAAGAAATTGGAATAAAGGCTACTGACGTAAAAATCATTAAAAATCTTACTGAATTATTTATTCCACCGTCAAATATGTTTTGTCAGCCAGTGGTAGGTTATATGGCTTCACGCCCAGGTTTTTACCCCGATGAACGTGAAGTTGCTGGAATTTTTGAAGTATCAATCACCGAAATTCTTGACCCGTCAATCGTTCAAGTACGAACAGTTGAAACTCGCGGCGTAAAACTCGAAACCCCGTGTTTTGTTATTCAAGACCAAATTGTTTGGGGAGCAACCGCACTAATGATTGCCGAATTGATAGAGGTGCTGAAGTAATTAAAAAACCTCATTGATATTAAACACAAAACCTTGTGAACCGCCGATACCAAGACCATAATCAAATGCGATGATGGTGTTGTTGAGTTTATTCCATTTTATCCGAATTCCACCACCACCACCAGGTATGATTTTACTCATTCCACGATTTGGATAATTAGCTAAACTCTGTGCGTTGCCGAATACTACACCTCGTAGAAGCCCATTTCGAGTGATGGCAAAACGGTATTCTGTTTCGAAATAGAGTAATGTTTTACTTCTAAATCGCCCAATCGGATATCCTCGACCAGTATTATAGTAAGCATCCCAACCAATACTTGGAAGGTCGAAATAAGGGGCATTTCCACCGAATGAAATCCAGTCATAGTTCCAAAGAGCGAGTATGTTATCGGAATTGCTCGGAAATCTGATGTATTTTCTGCAATCCAGAACTACCGATTGCCAATTCTGATTACTTCCTAAAAGGGTTGTGTTATAGCGATATTGCAGATTAGCGTAGTTACCACTGGTCGTATTCGAATTATTATCTCGGCTGTCGTGCTGAATATTCAACGAAAGCCCCGATGATGTTGATTTAGTAGTTAAACCATATTGCTGTAAGTCTGTTTCTTCCAACTCTTTGGCATTGATTTCGTGTATTTTCCAATGATAATCAAGATGATAGCCAAAGCCAACATCAAAGTTTTTGGATACTTTTCGTAAGGCTACTTGATAGAATCTGATGTGTCTGTAATCTACCAAATTGGCATCATCAAAAGTCGTATTCCCACCTAAGCCATACGTGTTTGCTGGAAATTTATAGAATCGGATATCGCCCAAAAGGTTGATTTTATTTGCTTTAGTACAAATATTTGTATTCAAAATCGATACAAGTTGCTTGTATTGTGAATAGTTTGTAAACGTACGAATGCTCGAAGGCCTTGTATCGGCCAATTGACTTACCTTAAAAGTATTGACCGTATTTGCTCCAGCCGAAAAACCTGTAACAATCGAATAATTGACCGAGGGTAAAATAGCAAATGAGGTATTTTGTTGCCTTCTGTTTTTGATTTTTTGGGAAGTATTTTTAGCAAAAATTCCTTGGATAATATCTTTTACGTCGACCTGTTTAGTAGTTTTTGCTCTGAATGAGCTTGTATCAGTTGAATAGTCGATACTATTTGTTTGACCACTCTGCGAATATGCATTTTTTATCGTAATCAGAAAAAATAATATGCTTATACATGTAAATTTCATTCCTTAATAGCACCCCCAAATTTATGGACATAAACTACGAACACAAATGCTGAGCAATTAGTTGTTAGACAATCGTTTGATTATCTTCAATTACGTAAAAAAGATATCATTAATTGTGAATTTCGATAAAAAATCATACTTTATCTACATAAAATACTTTTTAGTGTCGAAATGACATTTAAAAAATAGTTTTTATATATCTTTGTTTCTGCGAAAAGGAACACTAAGATTGATAAGTCTGAAGTCTTTATCACAAACTACGATTATTGGTTTTTAAATTTAAACCCCAACCTACATTTTTCAAATGAAAAAAGTTATTTTGCTTTACGCACTCTTATTGAGTGTTTTGGGTGTACAAGCCCAAAAAAGAGTATTGGTATTTTCTCTAACAAGAGGTTTCCACCATAATTCAATCAAAGAAGGGAATCAGTATTTTCTTGAACTTGGGAAAAAACAAGGTATTGCGATTGACACTACGACTGATGCAGCAAAATTCAACGAAGAAAACCTCAAAAAGTATAACGCTGTTGTGTGGCTAAGCACTACGGGCGATGTGCTAAATCCTGCCCAACAAGCCGATTTTGAGCGTTATATTCAAGCTGGTGGTGGTTATGTGGGCATTCATGCGGCATCTGATACCGAATATAACTGGCCTTGGTACAATGAACTGATGGGTGGATATTTTGCCAGCCATCCAGGTGGACGAGTATCGAACGTGCAAAATGGTAAGATGATTACGCTCGATAAAACTTTCCCTGCTTCGGCACATTTTCCTGATACTTTTGAGCGAAAAGATGAGTTTTATGACTTCAAATCTTTGAAAAAAGATATTTTGAAGTTTATTGTAAGAGTTGATGAAGGTAGTTATGAAATGGGTAAAATGGGCGATTTTCACCCAATGGCGTGGTACCATGAATTTGACGGTGGAAAGGCTTTTTACTCAAACTACGGACATACGCCAGAAACTTTTAGCGAACCATTGATGACCGAACATTTTTGGCAAGGTTTGAAATGGGCAATGGCTGAAAAATTAGATTACTCAAAAGCAAAAAGCCAAAGAGCACCCGAAGAAAATCGTTATGAACGCACAATCTTGGCAAGTAACCTCGACGAGCCAACCGAATTGGCTACGATGCCCAATGGAAAAGTAATTTTTGTTGAGCGTAAGGGAGCTATCAAAGTTTGGAATCCTGCTACTAACAAAGTAAAGGTTGCTGGACAAATGCCTGTTTATACAAAATTTGAATATGGTTTGATGGGGGTTGGTATTGACCCTAATTTCGCACAAAATAATTGGGTTTATTTTTATTATACACCAAACGAAAGCAGAGAAGTAACAAAAGATAATTTCCTTTCGAGATTTGACTATGACAATCAAAAGGATACAGTTGTGTTTTCGTCTGAAAAAGTAGTTTTCAGAGTTCCTGTAAAGCGTGATGAGTGTTGCCACACAGGTGGCTCGATTGATTGGGATGCTAAAGGTAACCTTTATCTATCTACGGGCGATGATACCAATCCGTTTGCATCAGATGGCTATGCTCCAATAGATTTCCGTGATGGTCGTGATGGCTGGGACGCCCTGCGTTCGTCGGGTAGTACCAATGATTTACGTGGGAAAGTCCTCAGAATTACGCCACAACAAAATGGTACATATACTATTCCAGAAGGAAATTTATTTAAAGTAGGAACAGAAAAAACTCGTCCAGAAATCTATGCGATGGGTATGCGTAACCCATACAGAATTGCGGTAGATAAGCGTAGTGGTTATCTATATTGGGGAGATGTTGGCCCAGATGCGGGTAAAGGTAATGACAAACGTGGCCCAGAAGGTATCGTAGAATTCAACCAAGCACGTAAACCTGGTTTCTACGGCTGGCCGATTTTTACAGGACCAAACTTTGCCTACAATCATTACAATTTTGCGACAAAAGAATCAGGCGAAAAGTACAATCCATTGAAGCCTATCAATGATTCGCCGCATAATACTGGCTTGACCGAACTACCAGAAGCACAAAAAGCATGGATTTATTATGGCTACGGCGATTCTAAGCTTTATCCAGAATTTGGTAAAGGTGGTTGTAATCCAATGGCTGGGCCTGTTTATTATTCGGAAGATTATGATAAAAATCCTAAAAAATTGCCAAGCTATTTAGATGGAAAATTCTTTGCTTACGAATGGATGCGTGATTGGATTTATTTGGTAAGTATGGATAAAGATGGAAACTACACAGGAATGGAGCGTTTTATGCCAAATACTAAATTCTATCACCCAATGGATATGGCATTCTCGAAAGACGGTCGTTTGTTTGTCTTGGATTATGGCATGAACTGGTTCGCTCAAAACGAAGAAGCTACGCTTTCAGTAATTGAGTATAACGCAGGTAATCGTAAGCCAGTGGTTGTAGCAAAAGCCGATAAAAAAGCGGGTGCAGCACCATTAACTGTTGCGTTTTCGTCGGCAGGAACGATGGATTATGATAAAGATGCTTTGAAATATTCTTGGAATTTCGGAAAGGGAATCCCTGCCAGTACACAGCCGAATCCAAAGATTACGTTCACAAAACCAGGTGAATATAATGTAGTATTGACCGTAAGCGATGGTGCTGGAAACAAAGTGAATCAAGAAGTAAAGGTGAAAGTAGGTAATGCAGAGCCAAAGGTAAATATTGCGGTAAAGAATAATAAAACATTCTTCTTTGATGACGAAAAAATTGATTACGAAGTAAGTGTAGCCGATAAAGAAGACGGTACCACTGCCAAAGGAATTGATGCAGCTGACGTTGTTGTGAATATCAATTATTTGGAAGGCTATGATAAGACAATGATTGAGCAAGGTCACAAAGAAAATATGAATTTTGCGGCAGGAAAACGCCTCATTGATTTGAGCGATTGTAAGGCTTGCCACTCAATTGATAAAAAATCTATCGGCCCAGCTTATATCGATGTAGCGAAGAAATACCGCCGTGGACAAACTACTATCAATCAGTTGGCTGAGAAGGTAATCAAAGGTGGTGGCGGTGTTTGGGGCGAACAAGCAATGGCAGCTCACCCGCAAGTGTCGTTATCAGATGCACGCGATATGGTTGATTATATTCTTTCCTTAAATGATAAGAAAAAGGCGTCGCAACCAATCAAAGCTGCTTACGAAGCTACGGCACATAAAGGTAAAAAAGAGGGTGCGTACATTATTCAAGCTACTTATACGGACAAAGGGGGTAAAGTAATCGGACCATTGACTAATACTGAATCAGTAGCACTACGCAGCTCTAAAGTAAAAGCTAATACGTATGATGAAGCGAAAGCAATCGGTAAATTTAATGTAGAAGCATTAGGCGGCGAAGTGGCCGTAGCGAGCGAGGATGGAAGCTACTTGGGCTTTAAAAATATCGACCTAACGGGTGTAAAAGGACTTACAATCGGGGCATTCTCACAAAAAGGACAAAGTGTAGGCGGGAAAGTTGAAGTTCGTAGTGGTTCGCCAACGGGTACTTTATTGGCTGAGGCCGTCGTTGCGGAATCGAATATGATGCCATTGAAAGTGAGCTTAAATGCTACGGGGCAACAAAATCTTTATTTTGTATTTAAAAACCCAAAAGCTGAAGGTAAATCATTATTTGCCATTAGCACGATTGATTTCTTGAATAAGTGATTTTGTAATAGTCGATGACACAAAAAAGCCTTGCTGAATTATCAGCAAGGCTTTTTTATTATTTGAATTTGGTGAAAACTAATCCATTCAATTATCTCACAAATTTCTGCCAACCTAAATAAATCAAAGCAAAAAGAATGACAAAAATGCCCAATAAATATTGAAAAGGTAGGTACGAGAAAACCACGATATGAATTTTTTCGAGCAACCACATCAGAAACATTGTAGCAAAGAGCATAAACCAAAGCCCCGAAATTTTATCAAAGCCTGGGATAAGTGATAAATCTACGTTTCGTCGAATCAAGAAAATAGTTACGACCATCACGATAATAGGCAAAATCTGTAAATATACATCGGTCTGCATCACATCACCTCTTTGAAACAAAAAGAAATACGCATTCAGAGCCACGGCAAAAATCCCAGGCACGCTCACCAAATAAATCAACGTAGCATACAAGTATTTCCAAGGCGATAGATGCCCTTCGCCTTTACCCAAAACTCCCGCAATAACAGCCGCAACTGGAATAATAAGGAAGTAAAAAAGTATGAAATTGGGATTTTCGCCGATGTGTTGAAAAAGTTCTCGTAAGGTCATTTTTGACGTTGATTTAACAGAGTTATTTTGGCAAATGTAAATATTTTTCCAAGAAAAATCCAAAAGCTACTTTAATTCAGTTTCATAAATAAATAGGGTAGAAGCACTATCATCATCTGGTACAAAATAGGCAGTTAGCCCTTTACTGCTCAATTCTACCCAAAAAGGATTATTCGTTATTGCCAAACCACTCGGCGACCATAGTTTGATTGGTACTTGAAAAACTGGACGTTTATCGACTAAATTTATAATCTCAAAACCTCCTAAACGAACAACGTTTCCGTTAGGTTGCGTATATTTCTGAAACCCCGAGCAAAGCATTTGATTGTTGCCGAGATAATGGCAATCTTGATAATCAATATAAAATGAAGCATTTTTTATGCGTAATTCTTCTGCCGATTTTGTTGTTGTGTTTTTACCATTTGTATTCAGTTTCCACTCATAAAAATTTCTCGAACCCCAACTCGCACCCAATAATTTATGGCTTTCGGTATCATGTACAATCGCTCCGATATGCTCATTAAATCGTATTACTTCTTCTATTTTCAAGGTTTGAGCATCAATTTTATAGATGATTGACTTACTATTGGGGCGATATTCGGCTACTGGAACCCAAATGTACTTCCCATCAAAATCAATTCCACCAGGATGATAAATACTGCCTTCGCCCAAAGTTATTTTTGAAATAAGTGTGCCCGTCGAATCGAACTTAAAAAGATGCCCGATTCCTTCGCCTGTATCGCCATTTTTCGGTGCTTTTGTCACCTCAACCGAACTCATGAAGAAGAAATCATTAATTTTTACCATTCCTTGCGGATGAAACGTCGGGAATTTGAGTGTAGTCGCTTGTTTCTTAACCCAAACAGTATTCGGAGTAAGCTGTTTTACTTTCGTTTCGAGCAAATTTGATTGAGCATCTGTGTAGCTAATTGAACCAACGAAGAATAAAAAACATAAATATTTTTTCATGCGAATAGATTTTGAAACAAATATATCGAAAACTAATGCTCTATGAAAAAGAAAAGCCTCTCCGATGGAGAGACTCTTCATTATCAAAAAGGACTCAACAATTAAATAATCTTAAATCCGACTGTAAATTGCCAGCCTTTATCTTTAAACTGGTTATTGCTCATATTCAACGCTGAAACCTCCGACAAGCTACCTACTTTCCTCAAGTCGAGATTGATACCTAATATTTTTACTCCAACGCCTAACTGATAGCCAAACGAAGCATTTTTGAGGGCTTCATCATTCGATGTTAGGTCTTTTAGGGCATCTTTTAGTTTTTGGTCTTCTGAAAGTTTAAAGGTAGCCACTGGTCCAGCATTTACTCTAAAAATCTTTAAAAACTTGAATCCAACCAGAACTGGTACATCAAGATTACTGTATGAAAATTTTACTTTTCCTACATTTTGAATATCAATCGTGCCGCCTTTCTGTGCCAACAAAAGTTCGGGTTGAAGAAAAACTCTGTTGCCAAAACGAGTCCAAATACCTGCTACATAACCCGTTTTTGTATCGTAGCTTTGCGAAATGTTTTTACCAAGCGAACCAGCATCGGTATAAACTTGGTTGAAAGTAACTCCACCTTTGACACCTAATTGAAAACTCTTTTGAGCGAAAGTATTAGTGAATAGGCCAGTTAATAGGAAAAGAGTAATAACCGTGATTTTTTTCATGTCAATTTTTGTTAAGTAATTAGTAAACGTAGAAAAAAATAGAGATACGTGCATAAATGAAATACGTGTAATGTTTTAGATTAATTAGGTAAAAAATCGTGCCACCTTAAAGTGGAAATTTTTATCTCAGACGGTTTTGTGGAAATAACGTAGATTATTCGCAAATTCGTATTTTATTAACGAAAGATTAACAAATTTGTAGAGCAACCGCGTCGGCGGTCCGATTTCAAAATTGCTCACTTGAAAAGTAAATAAATGGCAAAAATCAAAACGGCATATTTCTGCCAAAGTTGTGGATTTAGTTCACCAAAATACCTCGGTCGGTGTACTTCGTGTGGCGAATGGAACACAATGGTAGAAGAAGTATTGGCCAAAGAAGAACCCGAAAAAGGAAACTGGAAATTTACTTCATCGGGCACACCACGCACCACAAATAAGCCCAAAACACTCACCGAAATCACTACCCAAGAGCGTTACAGAATCATTACCGAAGACGACGAATTAAATCGGGTTTTGGGTGGAGGAATCGTACCTGGCTCGTTGGTGTTGATTGGTGGCGAACCAGGTATCGGTAAATCTACACTCATGCTGCAAATAGCTTTAAGCCTCAAAGATTATACGATTTTGTATGTTTCGGGTGAAGAAAGCGAGCAGCAGATAAAAATGCGTGCCGAAAGAATGCAATACGTAAACGATAAGTGTTATATCTTGAATGAAACCTCGACTGATAATATCTTTCGCCAAATCGAGCTGACTGAACCCGATATTGTAATTATTGATTCTATTCAGACCTTGGCCTCGCCATTGATTGAATCGGGTGCAGGAAGTGTTTCACAAGTGAAAGAATGTACGGCCGAGTTGATGAAGTTCTCGAAAGAATCGGATACGCCCGTGATTATGATTGGGCATATCACCAAAGATGGAGGTTTAGCTGGCCCAAAAGTGCTCGAACACATGGTTGATACCGTTTTGCAGTTTGAGGGCGACCGCCACATGACTTACCGAATCTTGCGGACTACCAAAAATCGTTTCGGTAGCACTTCCGAACTTGGTATTTACGAAATGCAAGGCACTGGCCTACGTCAAGTAAGTAATCCGTCAGAAATTTTAATTTCACAGCGAGAAGAAGACCTAAGTGGTATTACGATTGCCGCCATGCTCGAAGGGAATCGCCCGCTTTTGATTGAAATTCAGTCGCTCGTAAGTATAGCAACCTACGGAACTCCACAACGTACGAGTAACGGTTTCGACAGCCGACGCACACAAATGCTTTTGGCAGTTCTTGAAAAACGTGGCGGTTTTAGGCTCGGTACACAAGATGTTTTCTTGAATATTGCAGGTGGCCTAAAAGTAGAAGACCCCGCCATTGATTTGGCCATTTGTGTTTCAATCGTTTCCTCTTACGAAGATATTAGCGTGCCAAGTTCGTGTTGTTTTGCGGCAGAAGTTGGTTTGGGTGGCGAAGTGCGTGCCGTCAATCGCATCGAAAACCGAATTTCGGAAGCCGAAAAATTAGGGTTCAAGAAAATCTTTGTTTCAAAATATAACTTGAAAGGGTTAGATATAAAACAATATAAAATCGACATTTTCGCCGCCAGTAAGTTGGAAGAGGTATTTAGTGAATTATTTGGATAAATTGCTGTATGCTATAAGCAGTAATATGCTTTTAACTGCTTAACGCATACAGCGTAAAGCGTATTGCACAAATGTATTACATCGAAAACGAATATTTAGAAGTAGGAATCGACCCAAAAGGGGCAGAGTTATTTAGCATTTATCATAAAGACCACGAGTTGGAATATATGTGGGGAGCCGACTCAGCTTTTTGGGGGAAATCTTCGCCCGTACTTTTCCCGATTGTGGGTGGTTTGAAAGATAATTCTTACACTTTTGAAGGGAAAACCTATCATTTGCCACGTCATGGCTTTGCTCGTGATTATGAATTTGAAGTAGAAGACCACTGGGACGATGGCATTAGCTTTTTACTTCGTTCCAACGAAGAAACGCTCAAAGTTTATCCGTTCGAGTTTGAATTTCGATTGGTCTATGAACTCTACGCTAACCTGTTAAGTGTAACGTATCATGTAACCAATTCGGGTGAAAAAGATATGCTTTTTTCGGTTGGTGGGCATCCTGCTTTCAAAGTGCCACTCGAAG